>CALLPP010000159.1 GCA_938015655.1 uncultured Algisphaera sp. | reverse complement strand
ATCCGAAGCATCGCCAGGCTCTACACCTCGCTCGCCAGCACCATCACTATTTGGTCTACTATCCGCATCGATAGGTCGTCCATTTGTATTAGGATCTGTATCGTCATAATCACTCAACTCACTATAGTTGATCCAATCTCGAACCCCACCACAGTTATTTACCCGACCGTTAACCGCATCTCCAACTCTGGCCTACCTTCCCTAACTTCACCTCTGGTGCATGCACGAGCTCCAGCCCTATATCCAGCTCCAGTTCCAGCCCCAGCCCCCGCTGGAGCCCCGTCCCGATCGCCAGTCCAAGCCCCGCCCCCAGCACCTGCCGCAACCCCAGCCCCAACCACACTCCTATGAACAGTCTCAAACCAGCCTCATCCTCATCCCCAGTCCCATCACCACCACCAGGATCCCCCCCAGCAGCCGCGGTGGGGCCACCTGGGCCAGCTCCGCCGCGTCGATGTTGAACGCGGCGAACACCGCGGCGGGAAAGCCCAGCAGCAGCACCGCCGCGGGGATCAGGCTCAGCCAGCCCAGCCGCAGGTTGTGCCCGTGCCACAGGCCGATGCGCCGGGGCTGATCGCCGCCGTGGGCCCGACCGATCATCGCGTTGTTGGCCGTGCTCAGCCCGCGGATGCCGAGCATCAGAAAGCTCTGCACCTTCATCTGCACGTGCCACACCGCCAGGTGAACGCTGCCAAACGGCCCCAACCACACCGTGAGCACAAAGATCCCCACAAACCACATGCCCCACTCGGCGGTGGTGGTGATGCCCAGGCGCACCACCTCGCCCGCGGTCGCCACAAAACGACGGGGGCTACGCGGCAGACTCAGCTCAAACACCTGCCGCCGCCACAGCAGCGCCGCCACCTGGTAGGCCAACGACGCCGCGCTGGCGATCACGCTGGCCCACGCCGCCCCGGCCACCCCCAGGCGCGGACAGCCCAGGTTGCCAAAGATCAGCAGCCAGTCCGCCACCGCGTTGACCACCATCAGAATGACTGACGCCACCAGTACCGGCCGGGTCTGGGTAAACCCGCTGAACACCGCGTTGGCCATCGCCGCCGGGCCGGCCAGCAACAGGCTGAAAATAAACACCCTCCCATAGTCCAGCGCCTGGGCCTCCACCGCCGGCTCCATGCCCATCAACCCCAGCGTGCGGCCCACACTGAGCCACGCCAGCACCGTCAGCACCATGCCCAGCAACAGCCCAAACAGCACCCCGTGTACCGCGATCCGTCCCGCCGCCTCCCGGTCGCCCGCGCCCAGACGCTGCGACACCGCGGTGCTCAAGCCAAAGCTCAACGACACGCAGAAGATCAGAAACACCGTCAACACCGTGCCCGCCTGCCCCACCCCCGCCAGCGCATCGGTGCTTAACCAGCCGACCATCATGAAGTCAAGATTCACCAGCAGCGTCTGCGACAGCGCTGAAAGCACCACCGGCCAGGCCACCGACAAGATCCGCCGATTGGCGACCGCAAGTCCGAGATATCGGGGAGCACGCCGCACGGGCGCGTGTTATAGCGGGCTCTCGCCCAGCCCGCGTCTCAATCGTAAAAAACGCCCGCCCCCCCACGGGTCACGCCTCGCCACCGGCTTGCCGGGTCGTTCCACGGACCTTCAGCTTCGGCTCGACATAGACTTCCCGAGGAGTGAACCCCGAGCGGAGCGCTCGTTCCAACTCTTCAATCACGGCCTCCCCGTACGTCCGGGCATCAACCTCCACAGCCGTCAGCGGCGGGTTGAGATACGACGCAATCGAACCGGCCCCCGAAAACGCAACCACGCTCACGTCTTCGGGGATACGAATCCCGCGTTCACGCATCACCCGGGTGCCTGCCAGCGCCCCGGTCCAGCTGTCAAAAAAAACGGCCGAATAGCCGCGCGGCGTACGAGCCGCCCACCCGGCAAACACTTCGTACGCGCGGCTAACGCTGAACTCCCCCACCCGATGGTCGCAATCCACCAACAGCGCGTCTAAATCTCCTTTAAACCCGCTGGCCTCCATACGCTCGCGCCAGCCGTCGATCCGCTTACTCTGGTTCGAGAGATGGGTCACGCTCAAGACGCCCAAAATTTTGCGGTGTCCCAACCCCGCGAGATAATCCACCGCCAAGCGCCCACACTGCCGTTCGTCAACGATCACCGTCGAAACGCCCTCGCCGGAAATCGGCTCGTGAACCGCCACAATGGGCTTGCCGGGGCGCTGCAAAACTTTGCGCAGGTGTTCTGGAACGTCACCGGGCGTGGGCAGCAACACCACGCCATCGTTACCGGTAAAATACCGCCCCATGTCCAGGTTGTTCAAGTCACCATAAGAGTGCAGGCAAAAGCCCCAGTCACGGCGTTTCCCGGCCAACACCACCTCCCGCACGATCGAATCGTAATCTGGCGACGGCCAGTCAGGCCGCACGATGGCAATCCGACGCACGTGGTGGTCGTGGTGTTCGGCCACCACCAAGCGCATTTTTCCAGCCGGGCGTTCGATAACGCCTTCTTCACGCAACGCGCCCAACACTTTGACAATCGTGCCTTGCGCCACGCCCATTTCTTCAGACAGCTCGCGCACCGTCGGAATCACCTGCCGGGGCGCAAAACCACCAAACCGAACCCGCAGTTCTTGAGTAATTTTAAAGTGTTTGGTGTCGGAAATGGGCTTGGGCATGGAAGTCAGAACTCGCGCGTGCTTCATGAGACGATACCGCGGCCTTTATACCGAAATATTTCGCTCGCTTTTGAGCCCCACGTTTTATCCTTGGGCCGATCCCCCAGCCGTTGGCCACTTGACCCCAGCCATACGTCAAGAAGTCGGTTTTGGTTCCACGTCACCGGCCGTCGTCACCCCGTATGGGTTTGTATGCGTGCTTTTTAAAGCAGGCCGACCGGGTCCACATCAACCGCGGTATGGGTGTCGCTGATGAGTTCTCCCGCGTTGCGCAGCGCGGTTAGCACGCGCTGAATCGGCGCCGCGGTGTCCGCCATCAACTCAATTTGAATCCTGTGGTGATCGGCAATCCGGGCAATAGCGCACGCCGCGGGGCCGCGCACCCGCACGCCCGCCACCAGGGCCGACACCGCCTCGCGCAGCTGGCGGGCCATCGCCTCCCCCCGGCGTTCGAGCGCCGCCGGATCCAGATCTCGCAGCACGATCCGTGCCATACGTCCTGCGGGCGGCAACCCCACCCCCTCACGGCTCTTCAACTCGGTCTGGGCAAACCCCTCAAAATCGTGCGCTGCGGCCTGCACGATAGCCGGATCTCCGGGGCTGAAAGTCTGCACGACCACCCGCCCGCGGTGCCGGCCGCGGCCCGCCCGGCCAGCCACCTGAGCGATCAGTTGGAACGTCCGCTCGCTGGCCCGGAAGTCCGGCAAGTTCAGTGCGGTGTCGGCGCTAACCACCCCCACCAGCCGCACGTTCTCCACGTCCAAGCCCTTGGCGATCATCTGCGTGCCCAGCAAAAGATCCGTCTCGCCTGCCCCAAACGCCTCGAGCACCCGCCGGTAGTCAGCGGCGCTGCGCATGGTGTCTGCGTCCATCCGGGCCAGCTTCAAGCCGGGAAATTTTCGTGATATTTCTTCTTCCACACGCTGGGTTCCCAGGCCGAACACCGTGGTGTTGTGCCCGCTCTCGGGACACACACGTTCCAACATCTGCTCCGCCTGGCAGTGGTGGCAACGCACCACCCCCCCCGCCCCCAGGCCGTCCGACCCCGACGGCCCGCGGTGATAAACCATGGTCACGTCGCAGTGGTGGCAGCGCATCATCCAGCCGCAGCGATGGTCGGGGCAGGTGATGTAGTTGGCATAGCCCCGGCGGTTGAGCAGCAGCACCGCCTGGCCCCCCGCCGCGTGGTTGCGTGTGACCAGGGCTTCCAGCCGGCGTGACAGCAAATGCACGCCTTTGCGTTCGCGTCGTTCGCGTTGCAGGTCCACAATCTCGGCCGCGGGCAGGCGTGCCCCCGGCACCCGGTCCGGCAGACGGTGCAAAGCGTAGCGACCGCCCACGGCGTGAGCGTAGCTTTCCAACGATGGCGTCGCGCTGCCCAGCAGCACCGGGCACCCGCACAGCTGTGCCCGCCGCACCGCCACGTCGCGCGCGTGATACCGTGGCAGCTGATCTTGCTTATAAGAGCCCTCGTGCTCCTCGTCCACCACAATCAACCCCACACGCGGCAGCGGCGCAAACACCGCGGACCGCGCCCCGACCACGATCTGCGCCCCCCCGGTCCGTATGCGGGTCCACTGCGCGTTGCGCTGCGCCGCGGTCAGTCCCGAATGCAGCACCGCCACCGTCTCGCCGAAACGCGCGATAAAACGTCCGACCGTCTGCGGGGTCAGCGCGATCTCGGGCACCAGCACGATCGCTCCAGGCAAGTTGGCCGTGTGCTCAAGTGACTCTCCGCTGCGCAGCAGCGCGTCGATCACCCGCAGGTACACCTCGGTCTTGCCCGACCCCGTGATGCCGTGCAGCAAATGAACACTAAACCCCCCGCATAAAGCCCTCACCAACGCGTCCACTGCCCTCTGTTGAGAACCCATCAACGGCGGCGGAGTGTCGGCGTACGCGGCCTCTTTCTGCGCCCGCAGATCCAAATCACTCTGCACCACCGCCACCCGGCGGCTTTCCAACAGACCTTTGGCCACCAGCTGCTTCACGGGCCCCAGCGTCTTGGCACCCACCCGGCCCGCCAGCTCGCGGGGTTGTAGCCATCCGCCATCGGCCACCGCCGCTGCATAGAGCGCCCCCTGCAACGCGCTGAGTTTCACCTGGTCTCGGTCACCCTCAGCTGCCGGCACGGCGCGAACACGTTCCTGCATCCGCCTCCCGATCGCCCGCTTGGCCGCCGCCGGCATCATGGTGCCAAACACCATGCCCAGCGGGCAGCAGTAATACGCCGCGATCCACCGCGCCAGCGTGACCAGTTCATCGGGCAACGGCGGCCCGTCGTCCGCCAACGCGAGCACCGGCTTAAGACGCTTAATCGCCGGGTCGGGTGTGTCCTGAGTCCTCACCACCCAGCCGGTGACCGAGGCGTTGCCCCGTCCCAGCGGCACCACCACCCGCTGCCCCACCGCCAGCCCCCGCAAGACTTCAGGCACGGCGTACAAAAAGCCACCGCCCGCCGCATCAATGCTGCGTTCAAGCGCCACCGTGACGTAGCCCGCCCAAGCGGGTGTAGCCGACGGAAATAAGTTGGGGTGTTGAACGCGGGGCACCGAGCGACTATACGGCGGAGCCAACCACCGCCGAGCTCCGGACGAAGATCAGTGTGCGCCGGTCTCGTCGTACAGACCCGGAACCCCTGGCCGGACGTGGTCCCGTTCCGGCGGGGCCGGCGCCGGAGCCGCCATCGCCGGGCTCGGCGGCTGGGCCGAGGCCTTGGCGGGCGCCGGCCCGCCCACCCGGGCCATCAACGCCACAAAGCCCATCGCCAGCACCAACCCCGTGACGGCGGCCCCGGCCACCGCCGCCACGCCATCCGTGTCGTCAGGCCCGTGAGGATCAGAGAGAGAAGGCTTGGGTGCAGACATCAAAACCTCGTGGTCAAGGGGAACGGCCAATCGGGGAACAACGAGGCTATCGGCCCCCAAACCAGGCAAACCCTGAGCCTCGGAGGTGTAAACCTGAGGTTGGGCGCTGCCCCCCTCCATCCAAGCCACGCAAACGTCACCACCCCACCTCACCGCTCCTCCAAATCCTTGTGCCGGGCCGTTAGACGGCACCGCAAGAAAGTGCCCCTCCCGACTGAACGTCGTACACGGGTACCATTGCTGCCCATGCCACCGCCCGCCACCGACTCAGGAACCTCCGCTGACACCAACGCGAAAGCCCCCGGGAACAACGCCCCCACACCCAACCTCAACACCCCGGCGATGAAGCAGTTCACCGCCTTCAAAGAACAGCACCCCGGGTGCGTGCTGTTCTTCCGCATGGGCGACTTCTACGAGATGTTTCTCGACGACGCGGTCTTGGCCAACAAGGTCATGGGCGTCACCCTCACCCAGCGCAGCCCCGGCGTGCCCATGGCCGGCGTGCCCCACCACGCGGTCGAGGGCTACCTGCGGCGCATGATCCAGGCCGGCCACCGCGTGGCTGTTTGCGACCAGATCGAAGACCCCGCCCAGGCGAAAGGCATCGTCAAGCGTGCCGTCACCCGCGTGATCACCCCCGGCACGCTGACCGACGAGACGCTCCTAAACGACGAAGACGTCAACCCCCTGTGCGCCGCCACGCCCGCCAGCGGCGGCCGCATCGCGCTGGCCTGGGCCGAGCTGTCCACCGGCAGCTTCTCGGTCGCCGTGCTTCCGCCCGACCAGGCCGCCGAAGAGCTCGCCCGCATCGGCCCCAGCGAGCTGTGCTACCCCGAAACCGCCGAGGGCCAGGCCCCCGAGCCGATCGCCGCCTTACCCCTGGCCGGGCCGCGCACCGCCCGGCCGGGCTGGAGCTTCCGCCCCGCCGACGCCGCCGAGGCCCTGCAACGCCAGTACGCCGTGGCCGACCTGGCGGGCTACGGCTTCAACGACGCGGACCCCGACACCGCCGACCTGCTCAGCGCCGCCGGCGGCCTGCTGCACTACCTCTTAGAAACCCAGCAGAGCGACGACGGCCGGCTCACGCACCTGCGGCCGCCGCGCCGCTTCGCCCGCACCGCGCACCTGGTCGTCGATCCCACCAGCCTCGCCAGCCTGGAGATCGAACGCACCCTCAACGCCGGCGACACCCACGGCAGCCTGCTGGCCACCCTGCGCAGCGCCGGCGGCCGCGCCGCCTGCGCCACCGCCATGGGCAAGCGCCGCCTGCGCGACTGGCTGTGCTACCCCCTGGCCGACCGCAGCGCGATCGAGGCCCGCCAGCGCGTCGTGCAGACCCTGGTGGACGACCCCCGCTTCGTCGACGAGCTGGGCGAAGCGCTCGGCGGCATCCACGACGTGCCGCGCATCACCGCCCGGCTGGCCGTGGGCCGCGCCCTGCCGCGCGACCTGGTGGGCCTAGGCCACAGCGCCGCCCGCGCCGCGGCGCTGCGCGACGTGCTCGCCGACCGCCCACCGCTGCGCGACCTGCACGAGCGCCTGGACGCCCTCACCGCCGTGCTCGACGACCTGGCCGGCCGCGTCACCACCGCCTGCGTCGACCAGGCCCCCGCCCACCTGCGCGACGGCGGGCTCTTCCGCGACGGCCACGACGAGGCCCTCGACGAATACCGCGGCCTGCAGCGCGACGCCAACGCCTGGCTGGCCAGCTACCAGCAGCAGCTCATCGAACAGACCGGCGTCAGCTCGCTCAAGGTCGGCTACAACAAAGTCTTCGGTTACTACATCGAGCTCACCGCCGCCAACCGCGACAAGATCAGAGACGACGACCCCGCCTTTGCCACCTGGACCCGCAAGCAGACGCTCAAGAACGCCGAGCGCTTCATCACGCCCGAGCTCAAAACGTTTGAGACCCGCGTGCTGAGCGCCGGGGGCAAAGCCATCGAGCGTGAACAAGACCTCTTCGCCGGCCTGTGCGGCCACTGCGCCGAGAAAATCAACGACCTGCAAGCCTTCGCCGACGTCGCCGCCGACCTGGACGTGCTGCGCGGCTTCGCCCTGCGGGCCGTACGCCACCGCTACGTCAAGCCCCAGCTCACCGACACCCCGGTGCTGCGGGCTACCGCCGCGCGGCACCCGGTGCTCGACGAGCTATTGGGCGATCAGTTCGTGCCCAACGACGTTGCGTTGGGAAGGGGCCAAGGGGCCGAGGGGCCAAGGGGCCCAAGTGTTCAGTCCGATGATTCGCACTCGGCCCCTGGGCCCCTGGGCCCCTTAGCCCCTTCGCTCCAACTGCTCACCGGCCCCAACATGGCCGGCAAAAGCACCTACATCCGCACCGCCGCCCTGCTGGCCCTGCTGGCCCACACCGGCAGCTTCGTGCCCGCCGAGTCGGCCACCGTCGGCGTGTGCGACCGGCTGTTCACCCGCGTGGGCGCCCACGACGAGCTGCACGCGGGCCGCAGCACCTTCATGGTCGAGATGACCGAAACCGCCAACATCTGCCACCACGCCACCGAGCGCAGCCTCGTCATCCTCGACGAAATCGGCCGCGGCACCAGCACCCTCGACGGCCTCAGCCTCGCCTGGGCCATCACCGAACACCTTGCCGCCGTGGGCGCCCGCACCCTCTTCGCCACCCACTACCACGAGCTCACCGCCCTGGCCGATCGTTTCGCCAACGTCGGCAACCTCAGCGTCACCGTGCGCGAATGGAACGACGAGATCGTTTTCCTGCACCGCATCCGCCCGGGCGCCACCGACCGCAGCTACGGCATCCACGTCGCCAAGCTCGCGGGGCTGCCAGCGCCCGTGGTCGCGCGGGCCAACGAACTACTCGAACAACTCGCCGTGAACCACGGCAACGCCGCCACGCCCGGCCCGCCACCGGGGCGCAAGAAAGCCCCGCCCGTCGACGAACCCATGCCGCTCTTTGCCGCCGCCGCCGCGGACCACCCCGCGCTGGCCACGCTTCGCGGGCTCGACCTGAACGCCCTTACGCCGCTGGCCGCGTTTGATGCGCTGCGGGCGTTGAAAGAAGAAGCTGCTGAATGAACAACGAAGATAGCGCTTCGCTTTATCACAGAGTGACGTCTTGCCCGCGACGGGTGA
Organism: uncultured Algisphaera sp.; assembly: GCA_938015655.1. Lineage (GTDB taxonomy): Bacteria > Planctomycetota > Phycisphaerae > Phycisphaerales > Phycisphaeraceae > Algisphaera. Next base: position 4,103 of record CALLPP010000159.1, on the reverse strand, counting down.
CGATACAGGTCCGCAACCAGCCTCCAAGGCTAGATTCACCCATCGGAGTCACACAGAGGCCACAGAGCAAGGCAACGTGATGCCCTCGGCCCACCCATCACCGAAGCGTTGCCCGCCCCCAAAAAATTAACTTTCTGTCTTCCTCTGTGGCCTCTGTGTTACTCGGTGCCCGCAACAAGGCCATGCACGCGACCCGCGAAGCCCCAACCCCACCACACAACTTTGTGGTAAAGCGAAGCGCGGATCCCGTTGTAAGACCCACCCCGCCCCGCCCCAAACCACACGCCGTGCAAAAACCCTCCGTCCAACACCCCCACCTGCACACCGCGCTCCAAACCGAGCCGGTCACGCAAGAACCGCTCCCCCTGGCCCAGGGCTGCGGCGCCCAGTGCGTGTTCCTCGGCCAAACCCGCGCCGAAACCCACCCCAAACACGGCGAGCTGCTGCGGCTCGACTACGAGGCCTACGCCCCCATGGCCGAGAAGCTGCTGCGCAAGCTCGCCGCCGAGATCGCCGGCGAGTTCAGCCTCGCCGCGGTGCGGCTGGTCCACGCCACGGGCCCGGTGGCCGTGGGCCAGGCCAGCGTGGCCGTACAGGTGGCCGCCCCCCACCGCGAAGCCGCCTTCGCCGCCTGCCGCGCCGGCATCGACCGCCTCAAAGCCCAGCTGCCCATCTGGAAGCACGAAGTCTGGCAACGCGGCACCACCTTCGCCCCGGGCCACGCGCCCCCACCGCCGTCCGGAACGTAAACTCTCCGCATGGAAGCCGACGAAAACCCGCTACGCAAGCAGCTTTGCCGGGCCGCAAGCCAGCTCTGGCAGCGGCGGCTGACCTCGGGCACCGGGGCCCGGGTCGCGGTCGAACTGCACCGCCGGCGCTACCTCGCCACCCCCGACGGGCGCCGCCTCGCCGGGCTCAACCCCGGCGACCTGGCCACCGTCGACCTGCAGGGCGTGGATTTGCTCAACGCCCGGGGCACCACCCTGCAAACCTGGGCCCCGCACCGCATCGCCCTGGACCACGGCATGCGGCAGACCCCCGAAGACATCGGCGCTGGCCGGGGCCGCGCTATCCATGCGACCGCGCTCGCCCATCCCCCTCGGCTGCTGGCCTTCGCCGCCCACGCCAACGCGCAGGGAGCCAACGGCATCAAGCTGCGTGGCCACACCCCCGTGCCCCTGCTCGACCCGGCCGATGAACCGGGCCTGATCACCGCCATCACGACCCACTCGCTGGTCGTGCTCACCGGCCTGGGCGTCTTCGCCAGCGGCGCCAACCTCGACGCCACCCTCGCGTCCATCGAAGACGCCGAAGCCGCCGCCGAGATCACCCTCACCCTGCGGCAGCTGCGTTGAGCCCCCCGCCCCCCGCCGCCACGCCCCCCGAGCGTGCCCGCGCCCGGCGGCTCTACGCCAAACTCGAAAGCCTCTACCCCGACGCGCACTGCGCCCTGCACTACGACACGCCCTTCCAGCTGCTGATCGCCACCATCCTCAGCGCCCAGTGCACCGACGAAGCGGTCAACAAAGCCACCCCCGCGCTCTTCGCCGCCTACCCCACCCCCGCCGCCATGGCCGCCGCCGACGTCGCCGACCTGGAGCGGCTGGTCAAAACCTGCGGCTTCTACCGCACCAAAGCCAAGAACCTGCTCGCCACCGCCACACTACTGGTCGAAGCGTTCAACGGCCAGGTGCCCCAGAGCATCGACCAGATCATCCGCCTGCCTGGCGCCGCCCGCAAAACCGCCAACGTCGTGCTGGGCAACGCCTACGGCATCAACGAAGGCATGGTCGTGGACACGCACATCGGCCGCCTCGCCGTCCGCCTGGGCCTCACCACCCAAACCGACACCAAAAACGCCAAGAAGATCGAACCGGACCTCATGGCCCGCTTCCCGCGCGACACCTGGACCCAGCTCGCCCACCTCTTCATCGCCCACGGCCGAGCCGTGTGCAAAGCGCAACGCCCCAAGTGCGACACCTGCCCGCTGAAACGCTCGTGCCCGCGCAACGGCGTGGATTGAGCGCGACGGCCTTACGCATCTTTCGCGCCCGTTTCTTCGAGGCCCCGCACCCAGGCCTCGCACGCGGCCGGCGTGCGAAACACGCAGACCACCCCGCCATCCAGTCCGCGAAGAAAACCGGGATAGGTCGCGCGTATCCGGCCGTGTCGACGCCACGCAAACCGAAGCCCCGACACCACGCGCCGCAGCGTAATCACGTTGCCCGACCAGACCCGCTCGCGGGTCGCCCACCACCCCAGGTTCCGCCGCAACACCCGGCCCATCACCCGCCACCGCGAGTAGTTCAGCCACACCACGCAGTCCGCGCGCCGCCATACCTGATCACGAAAGTCGGCGAAATTACCGTCGATCACCCAGCCCTCTGACGCCAAAGGCAGCAAACGCACCACCTCGTCCGCCGGCACCGGCTGCCAATGTTCGCGCCAGTACATGGCGTCGGTGTCGACGTAGGGCACGCCACAACACCGCGCCAGCCGCCGGGAGAGCGTGGACTTCCCCGCCCCACTACATCCCACCACCAGCACCCGCTTCATACCGCGTCCTGACTTCTTAGTGCAGCCCCGTCGTCTCGGGCAGCTCAAAGACCGCGTTCATGTTCTGCACCGCCTGACCGCTGGCGCCCTTCATCATGTTGTCCTCCGCCGCAAAGGCCACCACCGAGCGTTCGCCGTTGGCCGCGGTCACCAGGCGCACGCTCACGTCGCAGTAGTTGGTGCCCACCACGTGCTTGACGTTGGGCAGCGCGTCGTCGGGCTCGCGCACGCGCACAAACGGCTCGTCCGCGTAGGCGTCGCGGTAGGCCTCAAACAAGTCGGCCTCGGTCACGTCGTCGTCCTTGGGCTCCAAGAAGATCGTTTCCAAGATGCCCGCGTCGATCGGCAGCAGGTGCGGCACAAACAGCGGGCTCACCGCCTCGCCCGCCACGCGCGAGAGCGTCTGGGCGATCTCGGGCTGGTGGCGGTGCCCGCCGATCGCGCCGTAGGCCCCGAAGCCCTCGTTGACGTTAATGAAGCTGGTCGCCTCTTTCGCCCCGCGCCCCGCGCCGGTCGTGCCCGAGGCCGCGGCGATCTGCACCGGCGCCGGGTGTACCAGCGCGTGGCTCAGCAGCGGGCTCACCGCCAGCGCCGCCGCGGTCGGGTAGCAACCCGGGTTGGCCACCAGCATCGCGCCCGGAAGCTGCGACCGGAACAGCTCGGGCAGCCCGTACACCGCTCCCGCCAGGTTCGCGCGGTCCGTGTGCGGCGTGGCGTAGACGCTCTCGTACTGGTCCGCGTCGTTCAGCCGGTAGTCCGCCGACAGGTCGATCACCCGCAGGCCCGCATCCAGCAGCGCCGGCGCGTAGACCATCGCCGCCTTGTGCGGCAGGCCCAGAAACACCACGTCCGCCGCCGCGGCGATCTGCTCGGCGTCGATCGGCCGGCACTGGGCCACGTCCTCGTGCAGCGTGCCCCGCAGCCGCGGGAACTCGTCGCGCAGGTCCGGCAGCACCTCGCGGTGGCTGGCCAGGTACGTCAGCGCCGCCTGCGGGTGCCGCGCCAGCAGCTCCACCAGGTAGCGCCCCGTCAGCCCCGTGGGCCCCACAATCGCCGCGCGGATGTTGTCCATGCCCAAGAGTGTCGGGCGGCGCGGCACGCGACGCAAAGCTCAACGTTCGCGCGGCGCTGGGGCCGCCTTGGTGCGCGAACGAAAGGTCGATTCACCGCAGGGGGCCGCAGAGACAAGCCCCCCCACCTCATGCCGCGCCTTTCCTCTGCGGCCCTCTGCGTCCTCTGCGGTCATTCCGCGGGAGCCAGCAGCCAAACCCAACGCCGCCGCCGCATGATTCAAATGCCTAATCATGCCAAATCGGCAGTTTTGTCGCGGAAAATCGCCATTTAAACCCCATAAAACGGCTTTTTGATGAGGGCATCACTGGCACCCCGGTTGCAACAAGTTCCCCGCAACCCGGGCAGGCCGGCGGCCTCGCCCCTCACCTCACCCGCAACCCCGTTCTTCAAAGGAGAGCCCCCATGCGTACTGCTTACACCGCCCACAACCCCTTCGCCGCCTTCCGCGACCTGGACCGCGTGCTCAACGGCGT
>CALLPP010000158.1 GCA_938015655.1 uncultured Algisphaera sp. | reverse complement strand
GTAAAGCACCACAATAACTAATAGCGCACTGTAAAAAACGGTCGGAAACGTGAGTATTCCCTGCACAAATTCAATCATTGTTATTATTGATTTTCCAAAAATTAATTTTAACTAAAGAGTATAGCTAAAATTAACTTTTTTTAATATTTACCACAATCATTTTTACCAGAATTAATGAAAAACGTTAACCATTACTTAACCGCGAAGTAATAACAGGATCACTCTCCAGCGTTCTGTGCACCGGACAACGATCCGCAATCTGCAGGATTCTTTGGCGCTGAGCTTCTGTCAGGTCACCTTTCAAAGTAATCGTACGCTGCCGTTTAACACCCGGCCCGCGCGGTTGCAGCAGGCGGTGGCCACGGCCCGCACCCTGGCGGGCTACGGCGGGCTGGACGCGGCGGCCGCGGGCGAACGCCTGCGTGCGGCCCTGGAGCAGCCGGTGCAGGGGCTGGGGCTGCTGGGCGCTTTGGACAGCGCGTTGACCGGTGACGAGCGGGCGGCGTTGCGTGGGCAGCTGGAGGGGCTGCTGGCTCAGCCCGAACGCGGGGCCGAGCGGGCCCAGCTGGAGCTTTTGCGGGTGCTGTCGTTCGAGGCCTCGGGCCGCTCACGGATCCGCTTTGACCGGCCCGCGTTCAAGGCCCCGGACCTGGGTCAGACCCTGCGGGGCCGCAGCGTGGGGGCGCTGCTGGCCGAGCGCATCCCCGTCACCATTCTGCTGAACCTGTTGAGCCTGCCGCTGATCTACCTGGTGGCGATTGTGAGCGGCACCTACGCGGCGCGGCACAAGGGCGGCGCGTTTGACCTGGGCAGCGGGGCGGCGTTCTTGGGGCTGTGGTCGGTGCCGGTGATCTGGGCGGGGGTGGTGCTGATCACCTATTTCGCCAACGAGCAGTATTTCCGCTGGTTCCCCGCCGCGGGCCTGCACGACGTGCAGGCGGCGTCGATGGCCTTTTTCCCGTCTTGGAGCGGCGAAGAAGGGTTTGCGCGGGGCTGGCTGCTGGACGCCCTGTGGCACCTGGTGCTGCCGGTGGTGTGCATGACCTACGGCGGTTTCGCGGTGATGAGCAAGGTGATGCGCGGCGCGATGCTCGAAAACCTGTCGGCGGATTTTGTCCGCACCGCCCGGGCCAAGGGTGTGGCCGAGCGCCGGGTGCTGTGGCAGCACGCCTTTCGCAACAGCGTGCTGCCGCTGATCACCATGGTCTCGTCGATCCTGCCGGCGCTCTTTGTCGGCGCGTTTGTGGTGGAAACGATTTTTTCGATCAACGGCATGGGCAAGCTGGGGGTCGAGGCCGCGTTCCAAAAAGACCGCGAGCTGGTCATGGCCACCACCCTGATGGGCGGCGTGCTGGGGCTGATCAGCGAGCTGGTGCGTGACGTGTGCTACGCCATCGCCGACCCGAGGGTGAGTTATGACTGAGCCGCCTCCGTCGCCCGAGCGTTCGGCCACGGCCGCCGCGCCACGCAGCCTCATGGGCGCCGCGGCCCTGCGCCTGCTGGGCGGGTGGGGCGCCCGCGTGGGGCTGGCGTGGATCGGCCTGCTGGTGCTGATGGCCGTGTTTGCGCCGGTGCTGGCCAGCAGCCACCCGTTTGTGTGGAAAACGGCCCAAGGGGTGAGCAGCCCCTGGCTGCGTCACCTGACCGTGACCGACGCCGTGTTGCTGGGGAGCTTCGGGGTCGCCGCGGTGCTGTTGCTGTTTCGGCGCGTGGCCTTGGGCCGGCGGGTCGCGGCGTGGGCCTTTTTGACCGGCGCGCTGACTGCGGCGGCCACCCTGGAGTCGGCCGCCGCGCTGTGGCGCGACCGCGTGGCGGGCGAGGTGCCGCTGGTGCTGCTGATGGTCGGGGTGTTGCTGGTGGCGGTGCTGGGGGGCATGGTCTTGATCGCCGCGTCGTCCTCGGCCCGCTGGGGCGGCAAGGCGGCGGTGGGCCTTGCGGCACTTGTGCTGGCCTCGGGGCTGGCGGCGGCACCCATCGACCCGCCGGTGAGCGTGGTGTATTCGGCCTACCGCGAGGCGACCGCGGCGGGCCAGGTGCAGTGGCAGGTGCGGGCCCCGCTGGCCCACTCGCCCGGGGATTATCAACGCGACGCGATGTCGGCCACCGGGCGCGACGCCCGCCTGCAGAAGCCGAGCCTGGCTCACCCGCTGGGCACCGACGAGAGCGGCGCCGACGTGCTGTCGCGGATGATCCACGCCACTCGCATCGCCCTGGCCATCGGCCTGATTGCCACGGGCATCGCCGTGGCTATCGGGGTGGTGGTGGGGGGGCTGATGGGCTATTTCGCTGGGGTGGTCGATCTGCTAGGCATGCGTCTGGTCGAGGTTTTTTCCGCGATCCCGGTGATCTTCCTGCTCATCATGATCGTCGCCTTCTACGGGCGGAACCTGTACCTGATGATGGTGATTCTGGGCGCGACCGGCTGGGTGGGCTACGCCACGTTCATCCGGGCCGAGTTTTTGAAGCTGCGGAAGATGGACTATGTGCAGGCCGCCCACGCCTGCGGGGCCCCGCTGTGGTCCATTCTGTTCCGCCACATGCTGCCCAACGGCATCACCCCGGTGCTGGTCTTGGCCAGCTTCGGTATCGCCTCGGCGATCCTGACCGAATCCACGCTCAGCTTCTTGGGGCTGGGCTTGGTGGAAGAGCCGAGCTGGGGGCAGCTGCTCAACCAGGCCCGGCGCGCGGGCGGGCAGTGGGGGCTCACCTTGTTTCCGGGCCTGGCGATCTTCCTCACGGTTTTTGCCTACAACCTCGTGGGCGAGGCGATGCGCGACGCGCTGGACCCCAAGGGCGAGGGATGACCACCGCCTCGCCGCCTTCCCGGTGAATCTTCGCTCCCTCCACCCGCCCCCACCATGACCCAGCCCGCCCCCGAACCGCTCATCACCATCGAAGACCTGGCCGTCAGCTTCCCCGCCCGCGGCAAATCCGGGCAGCGCAACCAGGCCGTGCGCGGCGTGAACCTGGCCGTCTACCCCGGCCAGACCGTCGCGGTGGTGGGCGAGTCGGGCTCGGGCAAGTCCGTCTCGGCCATGAGCACGCTGCAGCTGATCCCCACGCCGCCGGGCCGCTACGACGCGGGCCGTATCCTCTGGCGGGGGGGCAGCGGCACCGCCGACGCTCGTGGCCAGCACGCGGCGGGCGTGGAAGACCAGGCCGTCGACCTGCTCACGCTCAACGACAAAGCCATGCGGAAGATCCGCGGCAACCAGATCGCCATGATCTTTCAGGAGCCGATGACCTCGCTCAACCCCGTCTACACGCTGGGCGAGCAGATTATGGAAGCCGTCCTGCTGCACCGGCGGGTCGGCAAGTCTCAGGCCCGCGACATCGCCGCCGGCGCGCTGCGCGACGTGGGCATCGCCGCCCCCGAGCAGCGGCTCAAGGAATACCCCCACCAGCTGTCCGGCGGCATGCGCCAGCGGATCATGATCGCCATGGCCCTGGCGTGCCAGCCCCGCCTGCTGCTGGCCGATGAGCCCACCACCGCGCTGGACGTGACCATCCAGGCGCAGATCCTCGAATTGCTGCGCAAGCTGCAGCGTGAGAAAGACATGGGCATCTTGCTCATCACCCACGATCTGGGGGTGGTGGCCGAGAACGCCGACGTCGTCGCGGTCATGTTTGCCGGACGCGTGGTCGAGTTCGCCAACGTGCGTGAATTGTTCAGCCGGCCGCGCCATCCCTACACGCGCGGCCTGCTGCGCTCGATGCCCGTGCTGGGCCGGCGGGCCCAGCGGCTGGACACCGTGATGGACGGCGCCACCATCCCCGACGACTTCCCCGCGGCCTTCGCCGTGGCTCCCCACGACCCGGACCCCAGCCCCGCGACGCCCTACGGCGGCGTGGACGCGCGGCTGCACGAGATCGAGCCCGACCACTGGGTGCTGTGTACCCCGCGCGGCGATGGGTCTCCCGATACCCAAAGTTTTCCGCAGCTTGCGTATCGGCGTGGCGATTCCGTTGCGAGCACTCCCGTTTAAAGCTTGGTCAAGGCCGCTTTGCGGTCAAGTATTCGCGCGTGGCCGATGGTGTCTTTTGGGTGTTGACCTCACGGTGAGTTTTGCTTCGCAAAGCCCGTGGGTTCCAATCCCACCTCCACTTCATGAGCAAAGGCTGGGTTCACCGTGCGTGCTAGTTTTGGGCAGGGGCTTGGAGCCCTTTGTAAGCGGTGGGGGTGGGCCTTCGTTCACGGGGTGAGACGACTGGGGCTTGGGCCCCTGGCTCGGGTACGAAACTGATGGTAAGGGTGGGATTGACTTCGGCTCCGCCTCCGCGGCGCTCTTTCGGGGCGTCGAACCCACGGTGAGTTTTGCTTCGCAAAGCCCGTGGGTTCCAATCCCACCTCCACTTCATGAGCAAAGGCTGAGTTCACCGTGCGTGCTAGTTTTGGGCAGGGGCTTGGAGCCCTTTGTAAGCGGTGGGGGTGGGATTCGAACCCACGGTGACCCGAAAGCCACGCCGGTTTTCAAAACCGGTCCATTCGACCACTCTGGCACCCCACCGGGGGCCCAG
>CALLPP010000157.1 GCA_938015655.1 uncultured Algisphaera sp. | reverse complement strand
GCCCAGGAAGTCGGCCCGCAGCTGGTCGCAGATGATGAACAGGAGGTTGCGTTTCATGGGTGGGGGCGGTGGGGTGTCGTGTCGTTGGGTTACGTCAAGATATAGTCGGACGGGGCGGCGGGATGATCCGGTGTCGGGGGGCGTACGGCTGCGCTCAGGCGTGGCCGCGGGTTCAAAATGTGGCTTTACGCGATATCTACGCCGGCGATGCGCATCGCTTCTACGGCGCGGTCGCCATCGCCGGGTTGCAGGTTGACCGCGCGGCAGCCGCTGGTGAGCAGGGTGGTGGTGAGGCCGAGTTTGATGGCGTCCAGCGCGGTGAATTTCACGCAGTAGTCCAGGGCCAGGCCCGCGATATGCACGGCGGTGACGCCCCGGGCCTGCAATAGCTCGGCGAGGCCGGTGGCCTGGCGGTGGCCGTTGTCGTAGAAACCTGAATAGCTATCGATGGCCGGGTCGGTGCCTTTTTGAATGACGTGGTGGATGCCCGCGCGGTGCAGGTCGGGGTGAAACGCGGCGCCCGGGGGGTGCTGCACGCAGTGGGTGGGCCAAAGGATCTGGTTGAGCCCGCCGAGGGTGGTGGTGTCGCCGGGCTGCTTGCCCGGGTGGTTGGCGGCGAAGCTGCCGTGCGGGGCCGGGTGCCAGTCCTGGGTGGCGACCACCAGCTCGTGGTCGGGTATCAGTCGGTTGGCGACCTCGATGACTTCACCCCCGCCGGGAACCGCGAGGACGCCGCCGGGGGTGAAGTCGTTTTGGAGATCGATGAGTAGGAGGGCGATTATGGGAAGGCCTCAGTACGGCGGAGCGAGGCGACGCAAGCCGTGGGCGAAGACGACGGGGATGAACAAGAGATTGCGGGCCAGTAGGCCGACTGGATTGAGCGAGGGTACCGAGGCGGGTTGTTGGGCTTCCAGGGATTTCTGTAAGGCGTCGGCGAGGCGACGCAGCCAAGAGATCGTTGCGGGCCATTCGGCTAGGCCTTCGATCCAGGCGGGAGGGATGGCATCGGGCCCGAGCTCAGATCCGGCGAGGGCCCCGACGATCGCGGCCACGGTGTCGGTGTCGCCGCCGAGGCAGACCGCGGACTCGACGGCGTCGCGGAACGAACCGCGGTGCGCGAGCCAGCAGTAAAGGGCGACCGGGACGGTGTGGTTCACGAAGCCGCTGACGCCTTTGTGGAGCCCTAGACGGTCGGCGAATGCGGCGGGCGTGGCGTGTTGATCGAGGTGAATCGCGACCTGGGCGAGGTTTTGATGTAGATCGGCGTCTTGGGCGAGAGGGGTGATTGCATCTAGGACTTCGTCGGTGGTACGGCCACGGGCAGCGTGGTGTGCGGCGGCGGCGATGAGGTGAGCGCCTTGCAGGGCGCGGGGGTCGGTGTGGGTGACGTGGGTACTGGGATTACCAGGCGGGCTAGGTGTTGGTCGTTGCGTGCGGCCAGACCGAGCAGGGCGGACCGCATGGCCGGGCCGTTGCCGGCGCTGCGGACGCCGCTGCGGTGGGGTTTGACACCGACCCAGAGCTTGAGGCAGGCACGGAGGGTGCCCAGGCCCACGCCGGCGGGAAGGCGCAGGAACCACCAGCGCAGGCGCCAGGCAAAGTTGCGGGCGAAGGCTTGGGGGGAACCGCCGGTGGCCGTCAGCGCCTGGGCGACCATAATGGTGTGTTCGGTGTCGTCGCTGCACAGGCCACGCCCCAGGATCAGCCGGTGCTCCAACGGGGAGCTTCCGAACAGTCGTTCACCACGTCGCCGGCCGACACCCTCGCGTGGCAGGCCGATGGCGTCGCCCACGGCAGTGCCGAGGATGCAGCCCAGGAGGTGAGGGTGGTGTTTCATGGGGCTTGACGGCCTTTCGCCTGCGGTGCTTTGGTGGTGGGGACGCTGGGTGGGGATGAGCGAGGGGGTTGCTTACGACGCAAAGCCTGCGTGACGAAGTTGGGTTTTAAGTTCCACTGAGTGGTCTGCGTCAGGGAGGGCTACGGTGATGTGGTTGGGCCGGTTGGCGGCTTGCAGGGCGGTGATAAGCCCCTGGCCGAATTCCGAGAGGCTGAGAACGTGTGCGAGAAGTCCCGCACGCCTGCGCGCGGCGAAAACGCTCGCTCTCTGCGTTGACTCACTTTCCCGCCGACGCTGCCGGACAGCGTCAGGAAGACGTTGGCGGAGCAGATCAGGGTGTCGCAGACCACCTCGGAAATGTCGCCCGTGAAAACCTGAAGTCGTGGGACGTTGTTGCCCATGGGCTATCGCGGTGATGAGGTTAGTTGGGCTGGGCGATCCTTAACCCACGCGGCGGTGGGGCGGCCCTACAGCTCGAAGTTGAAGCCTTTTTTGGTCATGCGGTCGTACTTCTTCTTGTCGAACTTGTAGAGCTTGGCGGCGCGGTGGGCGACGTCTTTTTCGATTTGGTTGGTTTCGATGAGCAGGTCCATCTGCAGGATTTTTTTGCGGAAGTTGCGCTTGTCGAGTTCTTTGCCCAAGACGGTTTCGTAGAGGCTTTGGAGGCTGCGGAGTGGGAACCGGGGCGGCAGCAGCTCGAAGCCCAGGGGGACGTAGCGGACTTTGTTGCGCAGGCGGGTGAGGGCGTCGTCGAGGATCTGCGGGTGGTCGAAGGCCAGGGTGGGCGGGTCGACGACGGGGAACCAGGCGGCGTTGGCGGCGTCGGTGGAGGCCTGGACGGTGTGGCCGTGCAAGTTGACCAGGGCGAAGTGGGCGACGGTGACCACGTGTTCGCGGGGGTCGCGGTCGGGGGCGCCGTAGGTGCCGAGCTGTTCGAGGTAAATTTTTTTGAGGCCGGTTTCTTCTTCGAGCTCGCGGCGGGCAGCGGCGTCGACGGCTTCGCCCACGTGGACAAAGCCGCCGGGCAGGGCCCACTGGCCTTTGAACGGATTCAGGCCACGCTCGATGAGCATGACTTTCAGCTCCGGGTCGGTGTCGTCGAAGGCGAAGACGACCAGGTCGACGGTGAGGGCGGGGCGGGCGTAGTCGTAGGTGTGGGGCATGGCGGGGGCGGGGTTGGTTTGGCGGGCTTGCTTAGCGTTGTGTTTAAACAACACTAAGTCAAGGGGGAATCAATATTCTTCTGGCGGGCGTGCGAAGGGGTCATTTTTTGCCGTGTGGGGCGGCGCGGTGCAGCGCGCGGCTGAGGTCGTTGGGGTGGCGGTAGCCCAGGTGGTAGGCGGCTTGCTTGACCAGCCAGCCTTCTTCGTGGATGAGGCGGCGCGCTTCGCGGAGTTTGTGCTGCTGGTGCACGGCGCCCGGGGAGCGGCCGCGGTGGGTGCGGAAGAGCTTGTGCAGGCTGCTGGGCGAGATTTGGAGGTAGTCCGCCAGCAGGGCGGTGGGCTTGCGGGCAGCGAGGTTGGCGTGCATCCATTGCTCGGCGAGGGCGACGCGCGCGGCGTTGTTGCCGCCGGGAGGGGCGGGCGTAAGGCTCCGGGCCAGGGCGGTGTCGACCCGGGTGCGGACCGCAGAGAAGACGCCGGGGGTGAAGGCGTCGGGGTGGGTGATCTCGCGCCGGCATTCGGCGTGCAGGTGTTCGAGCTGTTGGCGGGTTTCGCCGGATAGGTGGTGGTGGGCGTACGCGGCGGGGTGGGGGTGCAGGGCGTCGAGGGTCGGCGGGGCGTTCCACAGCCAGACGAAGAGGTCGCAGCGTTCGCCCGGTTCGTGCGCGAGGCCGTAGGGGCATTCGGGGGCGGCGATGAGGAGGGTGCCGGCTTTGAGGCGGGGCGTGGCGCTGGGCAGGGTCATGCGCACAGTGCCCGAGCGCACGAGGGTGTAGCTCCAGCCCGCTTTGCGGTGCATGGGCAGGGGGGTGCGGTGAAAGTCGCGCTCGCCCCAGCCCAGGTAGAGCAGGGGGGCGTCGGGGCTGGGGGCGAGCCAGCGGGGGCTGCCGGGGGTGTGCAGCAGGATCGGGGGGCGGTCGGGCGCGGGCACGCTAGCATTTTATGTTTTCATTCGAGTCTCGGCTAGCGGGAATGGCGGGTTGCGGTGGTTAAGCCGTGGTTTTGATGCGGTATCGTGGGGGGCGGGCGAGGTAGCTTTTTCGAGAATTGGTTTTTTGGCTTGTGGCTGAGTTGGGTGTGTGGCGTATGAAGGCGTTGGCGATTACTGAACCGGGCCGGGTGGACTGGGTGGAGCTGGACCGGCCGGTGGCGGGGCCCGGCGAGCTGCTGCTGAAGGTCGGCCGGGTGGGGTACTGCGGGTCGGACCTGAACACGTTCCGGGGGTTGAACCCGCTGGTGAGCTATCCGCGGGTGCCGGGGCACGAGATTCAGGCCACGGTGGCGGGGCTGGGGACCGAGGTGCCGGTGTGCTTTGCGGTGGGGCAATCGGTGACGGTTCTGCCTTACACCCACTGCGGCGACTGCGGGGGCTGCCGGGTGGGGCGGTTTAACGCGTGCGAAAACAACCAGACGCTGGGGGTGCAGCGCGAGGGGGCGCTGACCCAGTACGTCGCGGTGCCGCACCAGAAAGTGCTTCTGGCCCCGGAGCTGAGCGCGGCGGCGCTGGCCATGGTCGAGCCGCTGGCGGTGGGCTTCCACGCGGTGGACCGCGGGCGGGTGACGGCGGACGACTGCGTGCTGGTCTTCGGCTGCGGGATGATCGGGCTGGGGGTGATCGCCAGCGCCGGGCTGGACCGCGGGGCCCATGTGATCGCGGTGGACCTGGACGACGACAAGCTGGCTTTGGCGCGGCGGGCGGGCGCCAGCCGCACCATCAACACGCGCACCGAAGACCTGCCCGCCCGCTTGCGGGCGTTGACCGAGGGGCGCGGGCCGAACGTGGCGATCGAGGCCGTGGGGCTGGCCGAAACCTTCACGGGCTGCGTGGACGCGGTGGGCCACGCGGGCCGGGTGGTTTATGTGGGGTACGCCAAGGCCCCGGTGGCGTTTGAGACCAAGCAGTTTTTGCTGAAAGAGCTGGACATCATGGGGTCGCGTGGATCGACGCGGGCGGACTTTGAACGGGTGATCGCGATGCTGCAGACCGGGCGCTACCCGGTGGACGCGACGCTGACCGAGACGGTGGGGTTTGCCGACGCGGGCGACGCGCTGACGCGGTGGGACGCGGACCCCGCGGCGTTCACCAAGATTCAGATTACGTTGGATGACTGACGCCGCTGCGAGACCCTGCTGCCATGAAGATCACCCGGCTGGTTCCTTTTATTTTGCACGCCCCGGTGACCCGCGGGGCGGTGGCCGACAGCACGCACGCGTTGACGCACTGGGGCGCGCCGGGGGTAGCGATCCACACCGACACGGGGCACGTGGGCTACGGGTACACCGGGACGCACGCCCACCTGGCCACGGACCGGCTGATCACCGACTGCATCGCCGAGGCCTACGCGCCGCTGCTGATCGGCGAGGACCCGATGGAAGTCCGCGGGCTTTGGGAGAAGCTGTATCGGCACGCGGAGATCTTCTGGGTGGGCCGCTCGGGCATCACGCACCTGGCGCTCTCGGCGGTGGACGTGGCGCTGTGGGACCTGAAGGCCAAGGCCCTGGGCCTGCCGCTGTGGAAGCTGCTGGGCGGAAGCCCGAAGCGGGTCGAGGCGTACAACACCGACGGGGGGTGGCTGAACTTTTCGCTGGATCAGGTGGTGGCGGATTGCCAGAAGCTGACCCAGGAGTCGGGCTACCGGGCGGTGAAGGTCAAGGTGGGCGGGCCGGACGCGGGCGAGGATGTCCGGCGTGTGGCGGCGGTGCGCAGGGCGATCGGGCCCGACGTGCGGCTGATGGCCGATGCCAACGGGCGGTGGTCGCTGCCCGAGGCGATCCAGACCTGCCGCCGCCTGGCGGAGTTTGACCTGACGTGGATCGAGGAGCCCCTGGCGTTTGATGACGTGGTGGGCCACCGCCGGCTGGCGGCGTCGGTGCCGGTGCCGGTGGCGCTGGGCGAGCAGCTTTATATGACCGAGCAGTTCCGGGACTTCATCGCGCACGAGGCGGTGCACTATGTGCAGGCCGACGCGGTGCGGCTGGCGGGGGTGACCCAGTGGTGGACGGTGGCGGAGCTGGCCCACGCCAACCGCCTGCCGGTGATGCCGCATGTGGGTGACATGGCACAGCTGCACCTGCAGCTGTGCATTGCGCACCCGGCGTGCGACCTGCTGGAATACATCCCCTGGCTGAGCCCGTGGATGAAGCACCCGGTGCGGGTGGAGGCGGGGCGGTTTGCGGTGCCGCAAGAGCCGGGGGCGGGCACCGAGCCGAGCGTGCGGGCCCTGAACGAGATCAACCGGCTGGCCTAAGGCGCCTGAGCACTCTGATGAACACGACGGCATTTCAACTTGACGGCGACGTGGCGCTGGTGACCGGGGGTGGCACCGGGCTGGGCCGGGGCATCGCCGCGGCACTGATCGAGGCGGGCGGCCGGGTGGTGATCACCGGCCGGCGGGCGGACGTGCTGGACGACGCGCGGCAGCGGCTGGGGCCCGAGGCGTGCGTGGCGGTGGCGGGCGACGTGACCGACACGGCGGACCGTGCGGCGATGCTGGCCGCCGGGCCCGCGGCGTGGGGGCGGCCGGCAACGGTGCTGGTGAACAACGCGGGGATCCACCTGAAAAAACCGGCGGCGGAGGTGGACGATCCGGCGTTTCAGGCGGTGCTGATGACCCACGTGAACGCGGGCTTTGCCCTGGCCCGGGCGGCGTACCCGGCGATGTGCGACGCGGGCGGTGGCAGCGTGGTGTTTATGGCGTCGATGGCGTCGCTGCTGGGGATCCCGGGGGTGTCGGCGTATTCCGCGGCCAAAAGCGCGGTGTTGGGGCTGACGCGGAGCCTGGCGGCGGAGTGGTCGGCCCAGGGGGTGCGGGTGAACGCGGTGGCGCCGGGCTGGATTCAGAGCCCGATGCTGGAGCGGGCGCTGGACGGCGACCCGCAGCGCCGCCGCCGGATCTTGGACCGCACGCCGATGGGGCGATTTGGCCATCCGCAGGACATCGGCCGGGCGGTGGTGTACCTGGCGTCGCCGGCGGGCGGCTTTCTCAACGGCGTGGTGCTGCCGGTGGACGGCGGGGCGAGCATTGGATTTTGAACCTCCTCGGGCTGGGCGCGACGTGACGCCCCGCAGGGCAGACCCATGGCTTTGAAGCAAGTCCCCGAACGTTGGATCCGGAGGTGCGCGGCCCGCGTGAGCGGGGCGGCGGTGGGTGGGCGCGCGGCGGGCTGGGTGGGGGCCCGGCGATGAGCGACGGGCCCCCGCTGATTCAGATGCGCGGCGTGACCAAGGCGTACCCCGGGACGCTGGCGATCGACGCGGTGGACTTTGACGTGCGGGCCGGCGAGGTACACGCGCTGATGGGCGAAAACGGGGCGGGCAAGTCGACGTTGATGAAGCTGCTGGCCGGGGGGTTTGGCGACTACACCGGGGGCGTGACCGTGCGCGGCGCCGCGGTGCGGCTGGGCACCCCCGCGGCGGCCCGGGCGGCGGGTATTGCCATGGTGCACCAAGAGCTGAGCCTGGCCGAGCCGCTGAGCATCGCCGAGAACCTGCTGGCCGGGCGGCTGCCCCGCGCCGGCGGCTGGGCGGGGCGCTGGCGCTTGGACCGCCGTGCCCTGCGCGACCAGACGCGCCGCTGGCTGACGCAGGTGGGGCTGGACGCCGACCCGTACACGGCGGTGGAGCAGCTGAGCCCGCACGAGCGGCAGCTGGTGGAGATCGCCAAGGCGCTGAGCACCGAGCCGGCGGTGCTGGTGATGGATGAGCCGACCTCGGCCTTGAGCCGGCGTGAGGTCGAGCGCTTGTTCGGGTTGATCGACGGGCTGAAGCGCGGGGGGCTGGGGGTGGTGTACATCTCGCACCATCTGCCCGAAGTATTCCGCGTGGCGGACCGGGTGACGGTGCTGCGCGACGGCCGGCGGGTGGCGTCGGGACCGATCGGCGCGTTCACGTCGGAGGGTTTGGTCGAGGCCATGGTGGGGCGCCGGGTGGCCGACGCGCGGGTCTGCCGTGCCCGCGAGCCCGGGGCGGTGCGGCTGAAAGTCAGTCACTACAGCCGGCGCGGTTTTTTTCATGACGTGAGCTTTGCGCTACGCGAGGGCGAAATTTTGGGCGTGAGCGGCCTGGCCGGCGCGGGCCGCAGCGAGCTGGCGCGGGCCTTGTGCGGGATTGATCCGCAAGAAAGCCTGGCCGCCGGGCCGCGGCCGTCGATCGAGCTGGACGGCGCGCCCTACTGGCCGACCACGCTGGACGCGGCCTTGCGGCGCGGGCTGGCGTACCTGCCCGAAGACCGCAAAAACCAGGGCCTGGCGCTGTTGAACACCGCGCTGCAGAACGTGCGCAGCGGCCGGCTGGCCATCGCCCGCGACCGCCGCGGAGACGACGCGGGCCGCCGGGGGGTGTTTGATCGATTGGCCGCGGCGTTGCAGCTGGACCCGCCCGAGCCCGGGCGGCCCGCGGGCCAGTTTTCTGGCGGCAACCAGCAGAAGGTGCTGCTGGCTAAGTGGCTGGCGGTGGACCCGAAGGTGCTGATTCTGGACGAGCCGACCCGCGGGGTGGACGTGGGGGCCAAGCAGGTGATCCACGCGTCGATCGCGGCGCTGGCGGACACCGGGTGCTCGGTGGTGGTGGTCTCGTCGGACCTTCCCGAACTGGTTGCGCTGTGCGGCCGCGCGGTGGTGCTGCGCCGGGGCCGGGTGTTTGCCGAGCTGGCGGGCGACGAGCTGACCGAAGACCGGGTGCTGCTAGCGGCCAACGGCGAGCGGCCGGCCCGGGCCGGGGGGGCGGCGTGAACGCGACGACCGACCCGACTCACCGGTCTTCCCCGACCGACGTCGCGGGCCCCCGGCCCGACCGCCAGCGCAAGACCGCCCTGGTGTCGCGCGTGCTGCACCGCGGCGGGCTGTGGCTCATGCTCGGCGGGCTGGTGCTCGTGGGGTTGTTGACCTCGCGGCAGTTCGCGTCGGCCGACAACCTGATCAACATCCTGCGCAGCGTCACGCTGCTGGGCATCGTGTCGGTGGGCGTGGCCTTTATCACCTGCGGCAAGCACTACGTGGACCTGTCGATCCCCGCGATCATGGCGGCGGCGGGCATGGCGGCGGTGTCGGCCCAGGGCTGGGGCCCGGCGGGCATGCTGGCTGCCGCCCTGGCGGTGGGGCTGGGGATCGGCGCGGTCAACGGCGCGGTGGTGGGCTACCTGCGGCTGAACCCGATCATCTGGACGCTGGCGGTCTCGTTTTTCTTAGACGGTTTTTTGCGCTGGGCCTATGCCGGGCGGCAGATCTACCCCGACGCCGACACCCCGGGCGGGGCGTTTTTTTTGAACCTGTCGCAGGCCCAGGTGGGGCTGGGCGGCGCGGTGCTCCCGCTGCCCACCGTGGTGATGCTGGCGGTGGCCCTGGCCGGGGCGCTGCTGCTGGGCGGCACCCGTTTCGGCCGGAAGGTGCAGCTCACCGGGGCGGACTTCGAGGTGGCGCGGCTCAGCGGGGTGCGGGTGGGGCGGACGGTGATGCTCACCTTCGTGGTGTCGGGCGTGTGCACGGCCATCGCCGGGGTGCTGCTGACGTCGATGAACCGGCAGGCGACGTTTGAAACCGGGCTGGGCTACGACTTCAACGCGGTGACCGCGGTGGTGTTGGGCGGGGTGGCGCTCAACGGCGGGCGCGGCTCGGTGGTGGGCGTGCTGGGCGGAGTGGCGGTGGTGGGCGTGCTGCTCAACGTGCTGCAGCTGGCGGGGGTGGGCAGCTTCGGTCAGATGGTGGTCAAGGGGCTGGTGTTCATCGGCATCGTGGCGGGCACCAGCGCGTTTGCACGGAAGGTGGGCCGCGAATGAGGCCTTTGTGGTTGGCAGATCGGCGTGGAGCGGGTGGCGTGCGAGTGGCGCTGCGCGTTGCGCGGTGCCGCCGGCGCCAGCGCACAAGGGCGGGGGGTGCCGCGTGACTGAGGTCAAGAACATCCGCCCGCGTGGGGGCTGGGGGCCGTGGCTGGGCGAGCAGCGGATCTACCTGCTGCTGCTGGCCGTCTTCGTGGTCATGGCGGCGTTGGCGCCCAACTTTCTTACGTCGATCAACCAGACCGCGATCCTGCGCGGCACGGCGTTGAGCGTGGCGCCGGCGGTGGGCTTCACCATCGTGATGATCTGCCGGCAGCTGGACCTGTCGATCGGTTCGGTGGTGAGCCTGGGGGGGATGCTGTGCATCGGGCTGCAGCCATCCTTGGGGTGGGCGGGCGCGGTGGCTGTGGCGGTGGCCGCGGGGTTGGGCGTGGGGCTGGCCAACGGGCTGCTGGTGGCCTGGGGCAAGGTGGACTCGTTCATCGTGACCCTGGGCAGCATGATCGTGGTGCAGGGCCTGGTGTACCTGTACGCCCGGGGCGGCACGCTGAACGTGGGCGTGTTCGGCTTTGGCGAGTGGCTGGAAACCCCGGTGCTGCCGCTGCTCACCCCGCGGGTGCTCATGGCCCTGGCGTTGGCCGCGGTGTTCGCCTGGTTCATGCGCAGCACGCCGGCGGGCCGGGCGTTTTACCTGATCGGTGGCAGCCCCTCGGCGGCGTACCACGCCGCGGTCCCGGTGGCCCGGCAGGTGTGCGCCGCGTTTGTTATCAGCGGGGGGCTGTCGGCCCTGGGCGGGGCGCTGTTTGCCGCCAGTATCAGCACCGCCATGCCCACCATGGGCGTGCCGACGCTGATGGAGGTGGTGGCCGCGGTGATCATCGGCGGCACGGCCATGAACGGCGGGCGGGGCAGCGTGCTGCGGAGCGTGGTGGCGTTGTGGACGCTCACGATGCTCTACAACGGCCTGGAGAATCTGGGCGCCGGGTGGGAGGCCCGCAAGATGACTGCCGGTGCGGTGCTGGGGCTGGTGATCTTGTATGAAGCCGTGCTAGAACGCGGGGCCCGGCGCCGCCGCGGGCAGCGGCGGGCGCTGCTGGACGAGGCCGCGGCCGCCCCGGTGGACGCGGGGCCCGCGACCGGCCACGCAGACGACTCTTTTAACCAACGCACAACGACCGATGCTGACCCGGAGACTTTGATGCACACCAAAGACCACACCGCCCTCACGATTGTCTGTGTTACCGCGATGGCCTGCGTGGCCATGGTGGTGACCGCGACGCTCTTTTTAAGCCACCAGCGCTCGGCGGACCGGCCGGCCGCCACGTGGCCGCCCGCCGCGGCCGCCTCAGCCCCCGCGGTGTCCGCGCCGCACGCGGCCTCGGCCCTCGCCGAGCCCGCGGCGGACCTGGACGCGGTGGTCGCCGGGCTGCGCTCCAGCGACGGGCAGGCGCTCTTGCTGCCCGCGGCGCACAAGGCGGTGCCGCCGCGCCCCGCCGACCCCGCGGCGCTGCCGCAGGACGACGCGGGGCACTGGTACGACCAGGAATACGCCGGGCACCACGCCGAGAAACTGCCCATGCCCGCGCCGCCCGCCGGCGGCGCCCGCGGCAAGCGGGTGGTCTACCTCAAGGCGGTGGACCACCCCTACCAGACGGCCTTCATGAACGGCATGCGGCAGGTGGCCGACGCCGCGGGCGTGACCGTGACCGCCAAGACCGCGAACAACGACATCAACATCCAGTCTCAGCAGGTGGACCAGGTCATCAACGAGCGGCCGGACCTGGTGGTGGTCAGTCCGGTGGACGCGCAGGCCTGCGTGCCGCTTTTCCGCAAGCTGCACGCCGCGGGCATCCCGGTGATCTGCTCGAACCTGGCCATCGCCGACCAGGCCCACCGGTACACGCTGAGCTGGACCGGCCCCGACGACTGGGGCCAGTTCCGGGTCTTGGCGCGGCGCTTCGCCGAAAAGATGAACTACACCGGGGGCTACGCGGTGGTGCGCCACCGGCCCGGGTCCTCGCCCTACCTGTCGCGCACCTGGTCGATGGTGACCGAGCTGAAGAAGATCGCGCCCGACATGGTGTGCCTGGAGATGCAGACCACCGACCTGGACAGCGAGAAGTCCAAAGACGTGGTGGGCGGCTGGATCACGCGCTACGGCGATCAGCTGAAAGGCATCGTGTCGGCCGACGACTCGGGCACGCAGGTGGGCATCAACGAAGCGGTAAAGAACGCCGGCCGGGAAGACATCGTCCGCGTGGCCGCGGGCAACAGCAAGGTGGGTATGGACTTTCTGCAGAGCGGCGGCCTGGAGGCGATCACCTTCCAGAGCGCCGAGAGCGACGGCGCCACGCCGATGAAGGTGGCCGTGGACTGGCTGGAAGGCAAGCCTGTGCCGGCCCTGCGCTACCTGCCGATCGCGATCATCGACGCGCAGAACGTCGCGGACTACCAGCCCGCGCAGTGGTGAACCCGCCAGCCGACCGAATCACGTGACACAGCGCCCTGATCCGCCAGCGCCGACAAAGCGGGCACGCGCACTCCGATTCGTATTTCGTTCTTCGCCTTCGCTTTCCGCCCGGTCCACCGGCCGGCCCGCGGTTAGTCTCCGCCGCATGACGTACCTGTTATTCGCCGGCGTGTGTTTGTTGTGGGGCACCAGCTTCTTGCTGATGAAGCTGGCGACGCCGGTGTTCGGGCCGCTGACCATCGGCGCCGGGCGGCTGGTGGGCGGCGCGTTGGCCTTGGGGTGCCTGCTGGCCTGGCGGCGGCGGGTGCGCGGTGCGGATAAGGCGGGCCCGGCGTGGTGGCGCCGCGGCGACCTGCCGTCCTGGGCGGGCATGGTGGGGCTGGGGTTCATCTTCACGTTTGTGGCCCAGCCCTACCTGATCGGGAAGCTGAATCACAGCGGGTTCATCGGGATGATGGTGGCCTTCGTGCCGCTGTTCACCCTCGGCTGGGCGTGGTGGATGCTGGGCACGCGGCCGGGCGGGCGCCAGGTGGCGGGGGTGCTGCTGGGGCTGGCGGCCATGCCGCTGCTGGTGGGCGTGGGGATGGACCTGGGGCTGGCCCGGTGGGAGCTGGCGTTGGCCCTGGCGGTGCCGCTGAGCTACGCGTGGAGCAACACGCTGGTGAAGTCGCGGATGACGCACGTTCCGCCCGCGGTGCTGACCGCGGTGTGCTGCGGCGTGGCGGCCGCGGTGCTGGGCCCGGTGGCCCTGGCGGTGGAGCCGGTGCGGTGGGAGAGCGCGGCAACGGGCTGGACCGCGGTGGGCGCGCTGGCGGTGCTGGGCGTGCTGGCCACCGGGCTGGCGACGCTGATGTTCTACCGCATGATTCAAGAACGCGGCCCGCTTTTCGCCGGCATGGTGACCTACATCATCCCCATCGAGGCGGTGGCGTGGGGCGCGCTGGACGGCGAGCCGGTGGCGGCCCGCCAGGGCGTGTCCCTGGCGGTGGTGCTGGTGGCGGTGGCGCTGGTGCAGTGGCCGGCGCGGGCGGCGGCCGCAAAGTGAAAAGCGCAAAGTGAACTTGTTTGAGATCGGCCTGCGGCCGAAGCGGAAAACCGGACGCGGGCGGGGTTGTGACCGAGGGGGCCGAGGCGAGCGCGGCGGTGTCGGCGGCTACCCGCGCACGCGCCGCCACCACAGACGCAGACGCTCGGCGCGGTTGAAGGTGGCCAGGTCGGTGTATTCGCCCGCGTCGAGGTAGATGCCCCCGCAGTGGGGGCACTGCTCGTGGTCGATGTGGGTCTGCACCGGGAAAGCGAGCCGGATCATCGCGCGGTCGCAGCGCGGGCAGTCGACCGAGCGCTGGGCGTTGTGGGCAAACCCGTCGAAGGGGTTGCCGGGGTCGATGTCTCGGGCGAGATCCCGGGGGCAGGCGTGTTGCCGGGCGCGGCCGAGCTCGTGGCGGTCGAACCAGAGCCCGTGGCAGATCAGGCAGCGGTCGATGGTGGTGGTGCCGAATCGCATCGGCTGCATGGCGCCCTGGCACTTGGGGCAGGAGATGAGGCGGGAAGCATTTTTCACGACGGTATTGTCGTGGCGGAGTGTGTGGCTAGGGTGAGAAAGTTAGGGGGTGAATTTGCGGGGGAGGTAGGTTTTGTTCGGCAGGCTCTCGCGTTACGTCACGCCGAGGCGCGGCTGCGGGGTGGAAGGCGAGGCGTTCACGTCATCCCCGGTGTCCGGCGGGGGACGGCAACCGGTCCAGCGGGCTGCGTACACCCATCACCCCCTTGCTGACCTGCGTTTGGCAGTGGGTGTAGATCATGGTGGTCTTCACGTCGGCGTGGCCGAGCAACTGCTGGATGGTGCGGATGTCGTACCCCGCTTCCAGCAGGTGGGTAGCGAAGCTGTGGCGCAGCGTGTGGCTCGTCACCCGCTTGGTCAGGCCCGCCGCCCTGGCGGCATCTTTTACCGCCTTCTGCACGGTCGTTTCGAAGACGTGCCACCGCCCGGTTTGCCCCGTGTCGGGGTGTCGCGACAGCTTCCGCGCCGCGAACAGATACTGCCAGGGCAGCGACCAGGCCGCCCTCGGCGATTTCACCGCGAAGGCGTCGGGCAGTTCCACCCAGCCTTCCCCCGCGTCAAGGTCTGCCTGATGACGGCGCGACCGCTCGGCCAGCAACCGCTCCAGCTCATCGCAGAGCGCATCGGGCAGTAGCGTCAGCCGGTCCTTCGCGCCCTTTCCCCGCCGGATCGTGACCTGACGACGCGGGATGTCCACGTCCTTGACCCGCAGCGCGCACGCTTCGCCCACCCGCAGTCCGCCCGCGTACATCAGCCGCGCGATCACCTGAACCGGCGGCGCGATCGCCCCCAACACCCGCTCCACCTCGGACCGTGAAAGCACGACGGGCACGTTCCGTGAGCGTTTGGCCCGCGTCGCGTTGAACCGGCCCGGATCACGCCCGATCACGTGGCGGTAAAGGAAGACCAGCGCGTTGAGCGCCTGGTTCTGGGTTGACGCCGCCACCCGCCGCTCCGCCGCCAGGTAGGTCAGGTAGCCTTCAATCTCCACCGCCCCCATCTCCGCGGGGTGGATGAACCGGCCCGACTGCCTTCGGTGGTACAGCACAAAGTCACGCACCCACGCGCAATAGGTCTTTGCGGTGTTACGCGCGTCGTGCTTTTTGCGGCAGGTGTTTACGACCTGTTCGAGCAGCGGCGGATCGGTTCGGCGCGGAGTATTGGTGCGCGTTTCGGAAGTTGGCGGCATGATATGTAGCCTAGGGCGAAACCTGTCAAAAACCAAACAAAAACGAAGGGTGGCCCTTACCCCATATTCAGTCTTGTGTTAGCTATCCGAGTCGCTTACCCTCGACGACGTGGCCACGGCGAAAGGTGCCCCTCCGGTCCGCATAGCACCCCCAATCCGCGGATATACAGATCCGCATAATCAACTGTTATGTCGCTTAAGGCCAACATGGAACACGCAAAGGTTAACGAGACGGAAAAGGTTTCTCTTAAGCCGTCGACGTTGTTCTTGATCATTCTTAATGCACTGATTTTTCTGTGCCTCCTTCTTCCGGGCCTAAATCCTGTCGGATGGATTCTTGCTGTTCCGATGACTCTGGTTTTCATGGCAATCTCAGGAATCTGGCATGGCATTTGGATATTCTTCAATCAGAAATTTCACCCGCACAACATAATTCGCTGTTTGGGTTTCGTTTTGCCAGTCGCTGGGCTGGTTGTGTTGCCATACTTAGGGTTCGAACCCAGTCGGCCGATAAATAAACAGAAACCAGCGATAAGTGAATCCGGCCAGTTTTCGGCTTTCGTGATCGCGGAGCCCAGTGGATGGAATGTTGAAATACGGAACATGGATGGATTGTCCTTGCTCGACTATAAAACGGAAATGATTCCTCACTTAAATGTTTTCTGGATATGGGGCCCCGCAGATACTTTTTGGCTCTACAATAGTGACGATGGTCAGGTCCACTGTTGGCATCAAATCGCCAGCGATTGGAAACATACTGTATGGGGGCATGGCCACAAAAAGAAGACAAAAGAAGATTTAGGGATGCCTCCATTTAATCTCTACCCGGACTACGCTCGTTAACAAAAATCGCGACATAACAATACGTTGCACACGGAGCCGCGGGCCGCGCGGGTTTTTCTGCTTGC
>CALLPP010000156.1 GCA_938015655.1 uncultured Algisphaera sp. | reverse complement strand
ACCCCGCGCGGGCACGCCGTCAGGTCCGAGAACGCCGCGTCGGACTGGGCCCACCCCTCCTGCCCCGCCCGCGGAATCGGCGAGCCGTGCGGGTCGGTGTCCGGGTGTCCCAGTTTCGCGTCGATCCGCGCCAACACCTTCTCCGACACCGCGTGTTCCAGCTCCTCCGCCTCGTCGTGAACATCCGCCCAGTCCATGCCCAACGACTCAACCAAAAACAGCTCGATCAACCGGTGCCGCCGCAGCATCCGGTCCGCCACCCGGCAACCCTGCGCCGTTAGCCGCACGCCGTCCCGCGGCCGGTAGTCCACCAACCCCGCCGCCGCCATCGACTTGGCCATGGTCGTCGCCGTCCCCGGCGTCACCCCCACCGCCGCCGCCAGACACCCCATGGAGCACAGCGCGTCCCCCCCACCGCCCGCACGGGCCCCGTTCAGCCGGATCTGCTTCAGGTAGTTCTCGATCGCAGTTGAAGGCACCCAAACCTCATCATCGGTCAATCAAAAAAAACACCCCGGCGCCCCGCCGTCCGTCCCAGCGATCCGGGCCGAATCGTTGACCCCGCCCCGGCCTCACCGTATTCTTATACCCGATGACTTTGATTAATCAAAATAAGCGCAACCCCTGCCTCCCACGCCGCAGCACCGGCCCGCTGCGCCGCGGCCTCACCGCACTTGGCCTCGCCCTCACCGCTGCGCTCGCCGGTTGCGGCGACGCGCCCGCCGATCCCACCGCCGCCACCCCGCGTCCGCGCCCCACCGTCGTCGCCACCACCACCGTCCTGCACGACGTCACCCGCCAGGTCGCCGGCCAAGACGCCAAGGTCGTCGGTCTCATGCGCGTCGGCGAAGACCCCCACGTCTACGAAGTCCGCCCGCAAGACGCCAAGACCCTTGCCGGCGCCGACCTGGTGCTGGCCAACGGCCTGCACCTCGAAGCCACCCTGGGCCGGGTCATCGACCAGGTCGCGCCCCACACCCACGTCGAGCTTGCCGAAACCGCGGGCATCGAACCCCTGGGCAGCGACACCTACGCCGGCGCCCCCGACCCGCACATCTGGATGGATCCGCTGCTCTTCACCCGCGTGGTCACCCAGATCGGCGAGTCCCTGGCCAGCGCCGACCCCGTCCACGCCCAGGCCTACCGCGACCGCGCCACCGAATACAACGCCAGGCTCACCACGCTGCACGACGAGATCACCGCCGCCTTCGCCGCCATCCCCGCCGGCCAGCGCGTCATCATCACCAGCCACGACGCCTTCAACTACTACGCCAAGGCCTACGGCCTCACCGTCCACGGCGTCGTGGGCATCAGCACCGACGCCCAGCCCACCGGCCAGCAGGTCGAAGCGCTGCGATCCCTGGTCCGCGACCAGGGCGTGCGGGCCCTGTTTGTAGAAACCTCCACCAGCCCCACCCTCAACAACATCGTCGAGAAAGTCGCCGCCGAAGCCGGCATCGCCATCGGCGGCACCCTCTACAGCGACTCGCTGGGCGACCGCGGCACCCCCGGCGGCACCTACCTCAAAATGCTGCGGCACAACACCGCGGTGATTGTGGCCGCGTTGACGGCGGGGGAAAGTGGAGTGGTCGAGCGTGCCGAATAGGTGTGAGGCGTTAGGCGTTAGGGCCTAGACGTTAGGAAGGCGCAAGCGGCGCCGGCACGCGAACTGGAACTCGGATCACCCGGGCCGGGGCCTACACCAGCCCGGCTGGTGAAGGAGACGCGTATAGAGCGCAAAGCCACCCGAGGGTCCCCCCCCACCGCGCCACCACTCCGACTTAACGCCCAGGCCCTCACGCCCCACGCCTTCTTGAACCCGCCCCCAAACGTCCCCGCCCCTGCGCGTCCCACGCCCAATGCAACCCGACGCCCCCCCCATCGACGCCCACGACCTCACCGTCGCCTACGACGCCCGGCCCGTGCTGCGCAGCGCCAGCTTCACGCTGAAGCAAGGCCAGATGCTCTCGGTCGTCGGCCCCAACGGCGCCGGCAAAAGCACCCTGCTCAAAGCCATGCTGGGCCTCATCACCCCCGACTACGGCACCGTCCGCTTCTTCGGCAAGCCCATCGACGCCGTGCGACCCCGCATCGCCTACGTCCCGCAGATCGAAGCCGTCGACTGGGACTTCCCGATCACCGTCGCCGAGGTGGTCCTGATGGGCCGCTACGCCAACCACCGCGGCCTCGCCGGCTGGTTCAAGCGTCCCGGCGCCCAAGACCGCCGCCTCGCCACCGCCGCCCTGGACCGCGTAGGCATGACCGCCTTCGCCACCCGCCACATCCGCCAGCTCTCCGGCGGCCAGCAGCGCCGCGTCTTTTTGGCCCGCGCGCTGTGCCAGGGCGCCGACCTGCTGCTGCTCGACGAGCCCTTCGCCGGCGTCGACACCAAGACCGAAGCCACCCTCTTCGCCCTCATCAACGAGATGAGCACCCAGGGCAAAACCGTACTCATCGTCAACCACGACCTGCAGATCCTCAGCAAGTTCGACCAGGTGCTCATGCTCAACCAGCGCGTCGTCGCCTACGGCCCGCCCGACCGGGTCGTCACCGACGACAACCTCGCCGCCACCTACGGCGGTCGGCTCACCCTGCTCGAAGAAGCCGACCAGCGCCTGGCCGAAAGGAGAAACGAGCGTGCCCACCTTGCTCGCACAGCTGAACATTAATCCCGGCGACTGGCTGCTGCCCTGGGACAGCTTCTACCTCAAAGGCACGCTCTGCAGCATCCTCGTGGGCCTCACCTGCGGCGTGCTGGGCGCCTTCGTCGTGCTGCGCCGCATGGCACTGATTGGCGACGCCCTCAGCCACGCCGTGCTGCCCGGCGTCGTGCTCACCTTCATGCTCACCGGCGACACCCAGCCCCTGCCCCTGCTCGCAGGCGCCATGGGCGCGGGCCTGCTCGCCGCCGTGCTCATCAACCTCGTCACCCGCCACAGCCGCACCAAAGAAGACTCCTCCATCGGCGTGGTCTTCACCGCCATGTTCGCCGTGGGCATCCTCCTAACCAACAGCCTGCCCCAAGGCACCCACTTCGACCTCAAGTGCTTCCTCTTCGGCGACGCCCTACAGGTCGGCACCGCCGACCTCACCCTCATGACCATCATCAGCGCCGCCGTGCTGGGCCTGGTCGTGCTGCTCTACCACCGTCTCAAGCTCGTCAGCTTCGACCCCCTAGTCGCCGCCGCCATGGGCGTGTCGGTCGGCGTCACGCACTACCTGCTCATGGGCATGCTCTCGGCCACCGTCGTCGCCGGCCTCAAATCCACCGGCGTCGTGCTCGTCGTCGCCATGGTCATCACCCCCGCCAGCGCCGCCTACCAGCTCACCAACCGCTTCGCCGTCATGCTCTGGCTCTCGGGACTGTTCGGCGCCATCTCCGCCGCCCTGGGCATGTCCGTCGCCTTCATCTTCAACGCCAGCACCGGCCCGGCCATGGTCATCGTCGCCACCGGCATCTTCGGCCTCGCCATGCTCTTGAGCCCCACGCACGGCGTGATCTTCGAACGCCTGCGCCGCGGGAAGCTCGCCCGCCACGTACGCAACGAAGACCTGCTCAAAGCCCTCTACCGCCTGGGCCCCCTGCCCGAACCCACCCACCGCGCCACCCTCGCCGACCACCTCAAGATCCAGCCCGCCCGCCTGGCCCGCACCGTCGCCCGCCTGCGCCGCGAAGGCCTGGTCACCCCCCACGGTAGCGTCGCCCTCACCGACGCCGGCACCGCCCACGCCCAAAAAATGGTCCGCGCCCACCGCCTGTGGGAGACCTACCTCACCGACCGCGCCGGCGTCGCCCCCGACCGCGTCCACGACCAAGCCGAACGCCTCGAACACGCCCACGACCTCAACGACCGCCTCGACGAGATGCTCGGCCGCCCCGACACCGACCCCCACGGGTCGGAGATCCCGCGGTAAAAACTTCCCCACCGACCCGAAACATATCAAGAAGCCATATTTTTGGCAGCTCCGCACCTCTTGGCAGCCCAGAGTGATCGCATGTACCTGACCGGCGCCTGTTAGGCAGCGGCGCCCGGGCCTGCACTGGTGTAGCGTAAGCTCTGTCGTTCGCGGCAGGCCTTTCGCGGTTCAACCCAACACCTGGACAGGAGCCTCGGCATGGATGCCCAGCCACCGCGCGATCTCATTGCCCACCTTCAAGACCTGCCCGACCACCGCGGACACAACGTCGTCCACTGAGCCATCAACCTCGTCGTCATCGCGTTGGTTGCAGTCGTCGCGGACTGCGACGACTGGGAAGATGTCGCTGATTTCTGTGAGTACCACCGCCCATGGTTCGCCCTCTACCTCGACCTGCCGCCCCGTGGGACACCCAGCCACGACACCTTCGACCGGTTCTTTGCTCAGCTGGATGCCGACGCGTTTGAAGCCTTCTTTCAGAACTTCACCGAGGAGTTGGCCAAGCAGGGCAGGACCGATCCCGAAAAGCAGGTGGAGTGCCCCCCAATCCCGTACCAGTTGATATGAAATTCTCAACCGGCCACACTGGCCAGGATATTCCCCATGCCCAACCCCCCGAAACGTAAACGCCACACCCCAACCCAGATCATCGAGAAGCTGCGTCAAGCCGACGCCATGCTCGCCGCCGACCAGTCCGGCGGGCAGGTCTGCCAGAAACTGGGGGTGAGCGAAGCCACGCTCCATCGCTGGCGGGCCCGGTACGGCGGCATGAAGGCCGAGGAAGCCAGGCGGCTCAAAGAGCTGGAGGTCGAGAACGGCCGGCTCAAAAAGATTGTTGCCGACCTGACACTCGACAAGGCCATGCTGGAGGAACTCAACAAGGGGAAATGGTGAGCCCGACGCGCCGCCGGGAGGCCGTCGCTCAACTG
>CALLPP010000155.1 GCA_938015655.1 uncultured Algisphaera sp. | reverse complement strand
ACTTGAGCAATCGTGTCTATGCCGACGAGGCAGAGATCGACGCGGCGTTACGCCAGGCGTGGAACGCCCTGACCGCAGAGCGGATCATGAGCGTGACGCGGACCGGGTGGATTGAGCGTCTGGATTAAAGGGAGTGCGTATTAGAGCCCTGCATCAAATCATTTGCCCCGCTGCCGCCCGTGGGGGACACGGCCGGCGAGGCACGGCGGTTAAATTATTGGGTGCAGTGTTCTAATTTTTTCGAGTTCCGCCCCGGCGTAGACGTCGAAGCGCAGGCCCCGGCCGCCGTGGACTACGGTGGGGGGGCACCCGGCAAGGGGCGGCGCGGCCCGTGGGCGTTTCACCACCACCCGGCGCGACGCGGCGTCGGCCGCGGGTTTCAGCAGGCCGTCCGCGTCCGGGTCGTCCCCCGCGATCCAGCGCAGCACGGCCATGGCTTTGCGTTCAGCGGTCTTGCGTGGGCCGGGGAACATGGGGTCGATCACCGCCACCGCGGGCGGCGGGTTGGCGGCGGTGATGTCTGCTTGGTTCAAGGCGGTCCTCGCGTCTTGGGCCGGGGGTAGGGTGATCCGGTCGGCGGTTTCGGGGGCCTCCACCGCGGCCCGACGTAGGCCGTCGGCCAGTAAGGCGTGGACTAGCGGATGGCGTTCGACCGCCACGACGCGACACCCCGCGGAGGCCAGTAGCCAGGTGTCTTCGCCCAGCCCCGCGGTGAGGTCCAGCACCCGCGGGCGGGGCGCACCGCGTTTGACGCCTGCGGCCTTGAGCAGCGGGGTGCGGAGTGACCGGCCCGCGGGGCTGGTGACGTCCAGCTTCAGCAGGTCCGAACGCACCCCGCGGCCGCCGCGAAGCGGGTGCCCGGGGGCCACGACGCGCAACTCCAGTTGGTGGTCCGTTTCGCCGGCCGCCGCCCAGACCAAATGGAGGCCGTGTGGGTCGCGGAATTTTTTGGCCACGGGAAGCCCCAGCTCGGCGGCGAGCCGCTCGGCGGCGTCGCGGTCCGCGGGGCGGTCGAACGCCACGGCGGCATCTGAAACCGGAGGAACGGTGGCCATCGTGAGTGGTTCCCTTTTGATCCGGCCCCGCCGCGGGGCGACCGATGGGGGCACCGGGCGGTCCCGCGAGCCTTACGGGGCGACGTCGCCCAGCGCTTCGGCTTCGGCCACCTGGCGTTCGTAAATTTCGCGGTTGGTGCGTCCGTCCATCAGCACCCGCACCCGGGCCATCTGCTCGTCATTGAGCACCCGGGAGAGGGTCCGCCGCACTTCGCTCATTCCGGTGCGTCGCGACAGGTGAGTGAGGATCACCGTGTCGGCGTTGGACCGCTCGATCAGGTCGATCACGTGGTCCAGGTGCAGGTGGCGGCCGATGCCCGCGCGCTTGCGGTGGCCGCTTTCCATAAACGTGCATTCGGTGATCAGGATACGTGCGTTTAGCACGTCGTCGCGGTCAAAATGCTTGCCCCAGGCGGTGTCGCCGGTGTAGCAGACCAGCGGCACGTCCAGCACGCGGGTGATTTCGTTTCCGTTCTGACGCAGCTCTTTAAGTTTTTCTTGGGGCAGGCCGGCGTATTCGTCTTTGAGTTTGCTGCGTTTTTCGATCAGCACAAAGCCCTGGCTGGGCACGGTATGCACCGTGTCGAAGGCCCGGAGCACGTGGTTGTTCTTGATCTCGTGCTCTTGCTCGTGCTCCATGGCCACCACGTGGTAGGGCGTACGCTGGTTTTCGATGTCGACCCAGGCTTCCATCAGCCGGTGGATCGGCATGGCCAGGGGCTTGGGGCACAGCACTGTGCCCTCGCCCATGCCCTGGAAGTGACGCTGGCTGAAGTAATAAGACAGGGCCGCGGCGTGGTCCATGTGCCCGTGGGTGAGGGCCACGAAACGGGCCGAGAGCGCGGCCCGCGGGCACAGGCCGATGTCGAAGGCCACGTCGAACTCGGGCAGGTGAACGCACGACTCTTCACCGGCTACCGAGAGGCCTTGGACGCGGAACGGCGGTGCGTAGACGAAACCGAGCTGCGGCCGCCGGGGGGGTTCTTTGGGAAGCATGCGGGCACAACTTTCTGCAAAAAGTCCCGTGGTGGGCTAGTGGGGGCGTCGTGGACCGTGGCGGGCAAGGTGGAGGCGCGGTAAGGACGCACTGTTTGCGGGGCGGCAGTATCGCGGCCGCCCGACGAGATGTAAAGACGGCTTGGTGGCGGATGGGGGTGGTAGGGTGAGAAGTAGGGCAGGGGGCGGGGCGGCTTGCCCTGTAGCCCCGAGGCCGCTCGCCGGGTTGAGTAGACTTAGCTGACGTCCCGGCGAAGTCCCATTTTTGCGGATAATTTTTTTACACCGCTCCGCCTTGTGCGGGATTTTATCGCAGGGCGTTTGAGCCCGGCTTAGTCGAAGCGAACGTATGGGACCGCCCGCATTTCAGTCCGATTTCGCTACCGCAGGGGATCCGCTGCTATCGGCGCTGTGCGGGTTGTTGTTGCAGGGCGATCTGGCCCGGGCGGTGTCGGAGGTGGGCCGTGCGCTGGCGGGCGACGCGGCCTTACTGCTGCGTGGTGCCGACGCGGGGGCTACGTGGAGGGTCGCCGGCGGGGACCCGGCCGTGGCCCTTACCCGGGCCGATGATTTTGGCCGTCAGGGTGTGTGGGGTGCTCCGGTCTTGCATGAAGCGCTGCGCGGGGGGCAAGAGCTGCGGCTCAGTGATGTGTCGCAGCTTCCCGAGGAGTCAGGCCGGGCGTTATGGCGGACCCACGGTGTGTCGGCGGTGCTTGCGGTGCCGGTTCCAGCACCCGCTGGCGCCGTCGAAGACAGCATGCTGGCCGTCGCGTGGCGGAGTACCCCCAGCGGGGCACGTTGGGATGAGGCGCTAGGCGTGTTGCGGTGGGTGGCGGGGCCGCTGGCCTTGGCGCTTGCCCCAGGCGGCCGGTTATGGGCTGGGGATGCCCCGCGGGGCCTGGCGCCCAAAGTCGCCGAGGAGCTGACGCATTGGGGGCAAAGTCTGGCCGACCAAATTGTCCAGGGCCGCCGCCGCCTGGCTGAAAGCGAGCGGCGTTACCGGCGTCTGACCGAGCATTCGACCGACATGATCTCGGCCCACGATTCGGAAGGGCGGTTTACCTACGTGTCGCAAGCCTGCCGTACGCTACTGGGCTACGCCGCAGAAGATCTGGTGGGTACGCGCCCGCGAGAGCTTGCTCACCCGGAAGACCGGGATGCGTTGATACGGTCCCATCAGCGGGTCCGCGACACCGAGGGTGAAGTCAGGTACACCTGGCGCGGGCTCCATCGCGACGGACGTGAGGTTTGGCTGGAGTCAGCCAGCCGTAACCATGGCCCTGAGTTGGTGGTGGTGACTCGGGAAGTCGGCGGCCGCCTTGAGGCCGAGTTGCTTCTGAAACTCGTGCGGAGTGCCGTCGAACAAGTGAACGAGGGGGTGGTTATCACCGACGGCAACGTCGTTGCGCCCGGGCCGAAGATTGTCTACGTCAACCCGGCATTTACGAAGATGACCGGTTACGCCGAACATGAGCTGCTTGGCCAGAGCCCAAGACTGTTGCAGGGGGCCGAAACCGACATCGCAGTGCTGACCCGTATCCGTCGGTCGCTACGACGGGGCGAGGCCAGCGAAGGTGAAACCACCAATTATCGGCGCGACGGCAGCACCTACCTGGCGCACTGGTCTGTCCATCCGGTGCGCGACGGGGCTGGCAACCTAACGCACTGGGTTTCGGTGCAGCGCGACGCGTCCGAACGTCGGGCGGACGAGGCGTTAGAGCGGCGTCACCGGGAGGAACTGGCCCACGTCACGCGGCTTTCCATGATGGGTGAGCTGGCGTCGGGTTTGGCGCACGAAATCAACCAGCCGCTGACCACGATCAGCACCTACGTGGAGGGGCTGCTAACCAGGGCGCAACGGAAGGATCTGGCCCAGGACGTGTTGTTGGATATTTTGGGCCGCGTCGCCGACCAGGCGGGGGTGGCAAGCCAGATCATCCGCCGGCTGCGGTCATTCGTGCTTAAGCGCGAGATCGTTCGGGCCGACGCCTCGGTGAATGACCTGGTGTACGAGACTCTGGCCCTGTTGGACGCCGACTTGAAGCAGCGTGGGGTGCAGGTTCGGACTGAAGTCGCTGCGGGGGTGCCCAAGGTCTTGGTCGATACGATCCAGATTCAGCAGGTGTTGATCAACCTCATTCGCAACGCCGTCGAAGCGAGCGAAACACCGCTCAGCGAGGCGGAGAGCGCACGGGTGGTGGAGGTTGTGATCGGGCCGGACGGGGCGCACGGCGTGCGGATCGACGTCGTGGACCGGGGGGGCGGGCTCAGCCCTCAGTGCCTGGACCGGATTTTCGAGCCGTTCTTCAGCACGAAAGACGGAGGCATGGGCATGGGGCTAACGATCAGTCGTTCGATCCTTGAGGCCCATGGCGGACGTCTCTGGGCGACGGCCAACCCCGGACGGGGATGCACTTTCAGCATGACCCTGCCCGCGCTCGCGCACGCCGGCGCAGAAAAAAGCCAGACCGGAATTTAGTATTTTCCCTATATTACCTTATTAAAAGAGAAGCCATTATTTTTGGGAAACCCGTGTTAGACCGGTTTTTTACGTAATTATCTGGCCTGTGAAAGGTTTTTTATCCAGAACACATTCTGAGAAAAACCCCCAATAGGGTTAGCCTGCATCAGGGTAGACCTTAGAATTGGAGGCCGCATCCCTACGGCACGCTTGGGTCTGCGTGACGCTGTTCGTCGCAACTTCCTTCTTCGTTTTGCGAGATGAATCCGATGGTCAGCCCAAACAAGGTTTTTGTGGTGGACGACGAAGAGAGTGTCGTGTCCTCAATCCGCTTCATCCTCGAATCTGAGGGGTACGAAGTGGAATCCTTTACCGATCCCCGCGACATGCTCGACCGGGGCCGACAGCCTTTGACCGGCTGTCTTGTAACCGACATTCGCATGCCGGGTATGTCCGGGCTCGACATGCACGAACGTCTGCGGGCCAGCGGGGTCTCACTGCCCACCATCGTGGTGACCGGTCACGGCGAGGTGACCGACGCGGTCCGGGCCCTCAAGGCCGGGTGTGTGGATTTCATTCAAAAACCCTGGTCCAACGCGGTGCTACTGGAATGCGTCCGATCAGCCATTCGAATGGATCAAGATCACCGCAGCCTCCGCGAAGAACGCAGGGGGGTTTTGGAACGCTTCGAGCAGCTCACCCGTCGAGAACGCCAGGTGATGGCAGCGGTGGTGGAAGGACGGCTCAATAAGCAGATCGCTAGCGAGTTGGGCTTGTCGCACAAAACCATCGAGGTACATCGTGCCCACGTGATGTCCAAGATGGCCGCGGCGTCGCTGGCGGAACTGGTCCGCATGGCAGTCACCATCGAAGCGGCGGCGGGAACTGAAGGTTCGGCTGCACTCCGCTAGCATGCGGTCGGCCTCAAGAATCGGTTTTGTCGGCGGTCTCAACCCCCCAGGGTATGGCTGGCAGTTTGCAGTCCGCCGTGCGTTTTGCAGTGCCCTATCGGGCCTTGTGAGAGGCCCGCGGGGCGTTTTATGGCTTGCGCAGGGTGCCAGCGGTGGGTGAGGTGGGGGGAGACGTCTGGAGGGGAGTAATTTGACAGCCTGCGAGGCGAAAAAAGCGGCTTTGGGAGGTTAATTGATGCGGGCGGATCTTCGATAACAGGCGTGTCTATTTTTCCTCGACTGTTTAACGTCTAACGCCGGAGTTTTCCGTGAGCCAGCCTGACCCGAAAAGCGACACCAGCACCCTGGGCGCCCGCCTTGACGCCGTCTTGGCCCCGTTTGCCCAAGACGAGCAGCGTCTGGAGAAGTCGATCGCTGAGCTTGAAGCTAAAGTGGCCAAGCTCAACGCCGAAATCGAGGGTTCGCGGGTTGATCTGGACGTGGTGCGGTCTTCGAAAATTGAGAGCCTACGTGAAGCCGCGAAGTCAGATCCTCTACTCAGTCTGGCCTTTGCCGGGATGGCGTCCGGGGCGGCGAGTGCGCAGGCGGCGCCCGCAGTGACTTCGCCGTCAGCCAAGGGCCCGGCTCCGTCGAACTCGGACAGCGAAGTACCCGGTCTGGTGGAAGAAGACCCGGCTCCACGCGGCCACTCGCTGTTACAGATGTAGCGATTCGGCTGTTGCTGGGGCGGCTGAAGGATCAAAAAACGCCGCGTGCGCAAGGCACGCGGCGTTTGTCGTGTGGTTGCAGCGTGAGCCGCGGTCTTGGCGGCCACACCTGGCTCCTCGGGCTTCTGGATCGCCCGCGAACGTGCGTGGGGGCGGTGCCTGCGAGGCTGGGGGGGGCGGGTCTTTGCTTCTACAGAGCGTGGTGAGGGCGTCAGAGGCTAACGCAGGCGCCCTTGACGGTGTTGATGATCTCAGCAGAGACCTTATAGGGGTCGGCCGACGAGTTGGGCCGGCGGTCTTCCAGCCAGCCCTTGTAGCCGGACTCCACCGTGGCGATGGGTACGCGGATTGAAGCACCGCGGTCCGAGACGCCCCAGCTGAACTTGTCGATGGACTGGGTTTCGTGCAGACCCGTCAGCCGCATGTGGTTGTCGGCGCCGTACACCGCAATGTGACGCGCGATGGCTTCTTTGGTGCCGAAGGCCTCGCAGATTTTGGCGTAGGTGTCTTTGTCGCCACAGGTACGCAGGATGCTGTTGCTGAAGTTGGCGTGCATGCCGCTGCCGTTCCAGTCGCCCTTGACCGGCTTGCAGTGGTAGTCGATTGCGTAGCCGTACTTTTCGCCGATGCGCTCCAGTAGGTAGCGGGCGATCCACATTTCGTCACCGGCCTGGGCGGCGCCTTCGGCGAAGCCCTGGAATTCCCACTGGCCACACATCACCTCGGCGTTGATACCTTCAACCTTTAGGCCCGCGGCGAGGCAGGCGTCCAGGTGTTCTTCGATGAAGTCGCGGCCGATGGCATTGCGGGCGCCCACCGAGCAGTAGTACTGCCCCTGGGGGGCGGGGAAGCCGCCGTGAGGAAAGCCGATCGGCAGGTTGGTGTCCACGTCGATCACCGCGTACTCCTGCTCGAAGCCGAACCAGAAGTCGTTGTCGTCGTCGTTGATCAGCGCCCGACCGTTGGATTCGTGGGGTGTGCCGTCGGCGTTGAGCACCTCGGTCATGACCAGGTAGGCGTTGGTGCGCTGCGGGTCTTTGCAGATAAAGACCGGACGCAGGAGGCAGTCGGAGCTGCCGCCTTCGGCCTGCTGGGTGGACGAGCCATCGAAAGACCACATGGGGCATTCGTCGAGGGTGCCGCCGAAGTCTTTGAACAGCACTTTGGTCTTGCTGCGCAGGCTCTGGGTGGGCTTGTAGCCGTCGAGCCAGATGTATTCGAGTTTCACGGGGTCGCTCATGGGGTCAGTCTTCGCTTTCGTCGGCAGGGGGGCGGGAGCAGGCGTGCGAACCGCATTCGATTCGTCGAGATTTTATAGTCCAGCCTCGGGCAAGCGGCAACCGGGTTTAAAGCCCTGAGGGGGGCGGCTTGCTCCGCTGGCTGGCGGCCCTACACTGGCAGGCCGCCGATGGCGTCGATTGTCAACGGCCACGTGCCCGAGTGGACCAAGGGGGCGGATTGCAAATCCGCTAGCGCAAGCTGACGTGGGTTCGAATCCCACCGTGGCCTTTAGAAAAGAATCTAATAAAGACCTAAGAGGTCTCTACGACTTCAAGTCCCAGGTAAAGTCGGTGGGATTCGAACCCACGTTAAAAACCGCGGAGTGGTTTTCGCGGGGTTCGACGCCCCGCAGGGGCGCCGCGAGCGAAGCGAGCGCATCCCCCCGTGCGTTCAGTTTCGGCTTTGGCTTCTGAAGCCCGGTTCGCCTGGCGACGTTGCCAAGCGCGACGGGATCTTCGTCTCGAACCCACGTTAAAAACCGCGCAGCGGTTTTCGTGGGTTTCAACGCCCGCAGGGCGCCGCGAGGCGCAGCCGAGTGAATCTGCGGTTGACGAGCCGCGACCGTGAGGGAACGCCCCACGGCTTTGGGTCGGTCTGGACTTCTTCATTTTTGATGTGGCAGCTCGGCGGATCCGGCGTCGAGCCGTGACGCGAGGCCGTCGGATGATTGTGCGTCGCGAGACGCTCCCTGACGGTCGCGGCTCGTTGAACGCTACTTCGTCAGTTGGTTGCTCACCAGTGTCTTGTAGATCTCGCAACGCTCCAGTAGCTCGGTGTGGGAGCCCTGATCCACCACCCGCCCGTCGCTCATGACCACGATCGGGTTGCAGTCCACCACGGTGCTGAGCCGGTGGGCGATGGTGAGGGTGGTGCGGCCCTTTTGCAGGGTGCGGACAGCCTGGGCGATCAGGGATTCGCTTTCCGCGTCGATCTGGCTGGTGGCCTCGTCCATGATCAGGATGGCGGGCTGGCGCAGCACTGCTCGGGCGATGCACAGCCGCTGTTTTTGACCGCCGCTGAGGCCGCTGCCCGCTTCGCCCAGCCGGGTGTCGTAGCCCTCGGGCAGCCGGGTGATGAACGCGTGAGCGAACGCGGCTTTGGCGGCGGCGACCACTTCGTCTCGCGGGGTTTCGCGCCGGCCGTAGGCGATGTTATCGGCGATGGTGCCTTCAAAAAGCACGGCCTGCTGGGTGACCATGGCGATCTGGTCGCGCAGCGACCGCAGCCGCACGGTGGCGAGGTCCACGCCGTCGATGAGGACCCGGCCACCGGTGGGCTGGGTCAGCCGGGGGACGAGGTTCAGCAGCGTGCTTTTGCCCGAGCCGTTGGTGCCAACAATCGCGGCCGAGCAGCCGAAAGGGAGGTTTAGGTCTACGCCCCGCAGGGCGTTGTCGTTGGCGTTGGGATAGCGGTAAACCACTTGTTCGAACACGATCGAGTCGATGTGTCGCGGCAGGAGGGCCCCGTTGTCAGGGTTTTTGAACGCCCCGCGCGGATTGGCCTCGACGGGGGTGTTGAGGATCTCCATTACCCGGCGGGCGGCGGCCCCGGAGTCCTGAAGATCGTTGTTGAGGTTGGCCATCGGCTTGACCGAGCCGCCGGCCAGACCCAGCGCCACCAGGACCCACATCACGTCCGCGGGGGTGGCGGATTGCTGGCCGAAGA
This sequence comes from uncultured Algisphaera sp., assembly GCA_938015655.1. Taxonomy (GTDB): domain Bacteria; phylum Planctomycetota; class Phycisphaerae; order Phycisphaerales; family Phycisphaeraceae; genus Algisphaera. The sequence goes on along the minus strand of CALLPP010000155.1, from coordinate 1,721 downwards.
CGTACCAGCCCGCGAGCAAAGACACGCCGATCAGGCCCACCAGGGCGATCAGTTCGACCACCGGGGAGCTCAGGGCGCGGGCGGTGCGTGCTTTCATTTCTTGGTTGAACACGGCGCGGTTGATCGCGTTGAAGCGCCGGCGTTCGTAGCCCTCGGCTCCGTGTACGCGGACCACGGCGGGTGACTGCATCGACTCTTGGGCGGCCTGGATCATCTGGGCGTGCTGCCGCAGTGAGTGCCGGCTGGCCTTACGCACCTTCTTACCGAACTTCCGCATGGCCACGCCCACCACGGGCATGGCCAGTAAAAAGATGCCGCTGAGCTTCCAGTCGATGATCAGGGCCCAGGCCAGGAACACCACGCCCATCATCGAGTCGCGGACCGCCCGGCCCATGATCGCGGAAAAGCCCCGGCCCAGGCGCGAGGTGTCGCTCATCAGCCGACTGAGCCGGTCGGCGGCACCGATGTCGTCGGGCAAGTCGGCGGGTACGTGCAGCATGCGGAAGTAGGCCCGCTGGCGGATTCGCATCACCGCCCGCAGGCCCACGGTGTAGCTGAGCGCGGTGTGGGTGAAACGCATGGTCGACCCGAAGAGGGTCAGGGGAATCACCATGATCAGCGCGAGGGCGAAACCGGGATACACCCCGGCGGGCATCCAGGCCAGCAGCCCGGTGAGGTCGGGCAGCCAGGCGGGTAGGTCCGGGCTGGTGAGCAGGTCGCGCACCACGTCGTACATCGGGACCGGGTCGTCGGCGAAGGTTTTCGAAACCACCACCCGCAGCAGCCCGAAGCCCGCGAAGGCTGTGGCCGCGTCCAGTAGGGCAGCCCCGAGCGCGATGACCAGCAGCCCGCGGTAGCGCCCCATCTCGCAGGCGAGTGTCCAGAACTCTTTCATAGGGCGTGGAGTGTAGGTGGACGTGGGGCGCAGTGACGGTCCGCGAGCGGTCAGTGACGCGGTTTGGTGGCCGATAATTCGGCGAGCGATCAATGTTCGTGGCCGGTGGGACGCGGGGCCGATGGCGGATGATGGGAGGCTTGCCTCGCGGCTTGATTTAATTCAGCTATCCCTTTTCCCTTTTTACGAGACGTCGCCACATGAACTGGTCCGCCTCTTTCAACGGTTTCATTCCCCGGGCCGGACGCTCGGCGCCGGTGCTGCCCGGCGGGTTGTCCCGCACGGTCCACCGGGTGTGCAACGTGCTTGGGCCGCCGGGGCGCGGTGACGCGAGCCTTTGGCGTGCGGAAATGGCGGCGTTGGCGGTCTATGCGGCGGAGACTCCGATGAGCCAGAGTGTGGTGCAGACCCACGCGGGCGACGGTCGGCCCGCCGCGGCGTTGGCTGCCGGAACCGCGTTTGCTCGGCGGCCCGCGATTTGGACGTTGGGTAGCTTTTCCACGGCCGCTGACGCCCGGTCGGCGGAGACACCGTTGTTTGGGGCTTTGGCGGCGACGGGCTTTGGCCGACAGGTGGTACCGGTGACCGCCAGTCCGGTAGCGGCGGCTCAGGCGTGGGATGGGTCGCCGGTGGGGTTGCTGGTAGTCGATGCGGGGCAGGGGGTGGCGGCCTGTATGAATGCGTACTCCGCCTGGTCGCGGCACCTGACCGACGGGGCACGGGTGATTTTGGCCGGCCCGGTGAACACCGTGGCGGCGCGGCTTCACTGGGGCGTTTCGCTCGAACCGCTTTTTGGGCTCGGAAGCCTGCGGGTGTGCATGCACCA
>CALLPP010000154.1 GCA_938015655.1 uncultured Algisphaera sp. | reverse complement strand
AATCATCAGACGGAGACGGTGCGCCGAAATCGGCGTTAACCACGACGGCAACCCCGCCACCGCGGTGGAACTGATTCGGGCCGCGGCCCACGCCGGGGCCGACGCGGTGAAGTTCCAGCTGTTCCGGCCCGCCGAGCTGCTGTCGGCCGACGCCGCCCTGGCCGGATACCAAGCGGGCCGGGCCGCCTCGGCCCGCGACCTGCTCGACCCGCTGAGTCTGGCCCCCGAAACCCTGGCCCGCCTGCGCGACGCCGCCCACACGGCAGGACTGGCCTTCGCCGTCACCCCCTTCAGCGTGACCGACGCCGCGGACCTCGCCCGCCTGGGCGTGGACGCGGTCAAAATCGCCTCGCCCGACGCCGTGAACCCCCCGCTGCTGGAAGCCGCCGCCGGCCTGGGGTGCCCGCTGTGGGTCTCGACCGGCACCTGCCGCGACGACGAGCTGGACGACGCAGCCCGCCACGCCGCCGCCACGCCCGGCGGCGCCCTGCTCCAATGCGTGTCGGCCTACCCCACCCCCGACCACGCCGCGGCCCTGGGCGGGATCGCCGCCCTGCGCCAGCGGTTCGGGCACCTGCCGGTGGGCTACTCCGACCACACCGCCGACGAAGACACCGGCGCCCTGGCCGTGGCCGCCGGGGCCTGTCTGCTGGAAAAACACCTGACCCACGACCCCACCGCCCCAGGCCCGGACCACGCGGTCAGCCTGGACCCCGACGCCCTGGGGCGCTACATCGCCGCGGCCCGCCGGGCCGCCGTGCGGCTGGGCCCCACCACCAAAACGTGCCAGCGGATCGAACAAGACGTGCGGACCGTCTCGCGGCAAAGCCTGTGCGCCACCCGCGACCTGCCCGCCGGACACCAACTGGTCGCCGGCGACCTCACCGTCAAACGGCCGGGCACCGGCCTGCCCGCCGTCGCTTACCGGACCACCCTGGGCCGCACCCTGAGCCGGCCGGTAACCGCCAACCACCTGCTGGTACCCGCGGATCTGGCCGGCCCCGTAGGGGATTGAACCCGCGCGCTGTGGGGCAGCGCGCGCACCGATTCAAGGCCGCGGGCAGCGGGCGTCGATGAAATCACAGTATTGATCTGCGTTCCACTCAGGGGCGCCCCCCTCTGCCGGAGCCGCAGGCCATGTTCCAGGTCGTCCTCATTTCGGTTATCGCCTACCTCGCCGCGTGCTACGGCTACGGCATGTTTTTGCTCTACAAGCTCTACCGCAGCCGCCCCGCCGCCGTACAAGAAGCCGCGGCCGAGCGCCAGCGTCGCATCGCCGCGGCCCAAGCCACCCCGGCGGCATCGGCCCCCACCGCCGCCCCGCCCGCGGCCCGTGCCGCCTAGCCCGGCAAACCGCCGCCGCCCAAACCTCCTCCACCCCGTCGCATCGCGGCGGGGTGTTTTATTCAGAACGTCCTATCAAATAATTCAGCCCCCGTGCCTTACGGAACGCGGGCGGTAGCGGAGCAAATAATTTGAAGGCGGTGCTCTAGCCCCCGCCCACGCCCCCGCGTGCTTCTACCATCACCGATAATGGCCACCCCCCCCAACCGCCTGTACGACCAGCTCAACCTCGCGAGCGTCATCGACGGCAATGCCCGCCTGTCACCCCACGACGCCGCGCGGCTGTTTAACGAAGCCCCACTGCGCGACCTGGGCCGCTGGGCCACCGCCGTGGCCCAGCGCAAGCACGGCGCCGGACCCGACGCAGTACGCACCTTCGTCATCGACCGCAACATCAACTACACCAACGTCTGCAGCGCCAGCTGCACCTTCTGCGCGTTCTTCCGCAAAGAAGGCGACGCCGACGCCTACGTGCTGACCCGCGAGCAGCTGCACCAGAAAGTACGCGAGCTCGTCGCCATCGGCGGCACCCAGATTCTGCTGCAAGGCGGCATGCACCCGGGCCTGGGCGTGGACTTCTACGTCGAGCTGCTGCGGGGGCTCAAAGCCGAGTTTCCGCAGGTGCACATCCACGGTTTCAGCCCCCCCGAGTTCGTCGAGTTTGTCGCGGTCTACGACCTGCCGGGCTTTCCCGCCACCGGCGCGCGGCAGAGCCACACCCTCGAACACGACGTGTGGCTGGCCAAGCTCGAAGCGGTCATGCGCAAGCTCATGGACGCCGGGCTCGACAGCCTGCCCGGCGGCGGCGGCGAGATCTTCCCCGCCCACGTGCGCGGCCGCATCGGCCTGGGCAAAGCCACCGCCGACCAGTGGCTGGACGTCATGGAAACCGCCCACCGCCTGGGCATGTTCACCAGCGCCACCATGATGTTCGGTCACATCGAAGGCCGCGCCGACCGCGTGATGCACCTCGACGCGGTGCGCACCCGCCAAGACGCAGCGATCAAGAACAACCTGCCCGGCCGCTACGTCAGCTTCATCAGCTGGCCGTTTCAGCGTGAGAACACGCCGTTGGGCAACCTGCCCGATTTCGACCGCGAGAGCGGCGCCCCCTTCCCCGGCGACGTGCTGGCCGACGCGGTGCTGCGCGGCGACGTCGACCCCACCGACAAGTCCGCGGTCGCCCAAGCCGCCCCCCGCGCCGGCAAGGTCGTGCGCATGGCCGGGGCCAGCGAATACCTCCGCACCCAGGCCATCAGCCGGCTGTACCTCGACAACATCGACCACATCGGCAGCAGCTGGGTCACCATGGGCCCGCGCATCGGCGAGCTGGGCCTGCACTACGGCGCCGACGACATGGGCAGCGTCATGATGGAAGAGAACGTGGTCAGCGCCGCGGGCACCACCTACTGCCTCAACGAAAACGTGCTGTGCCGCCTCATCCGCGACGCCGGCTTCACCCCCGCCCAGCGCAACAACCGCTACGACCACCTCACCGTCCACGACGGCGACGACGCCCCTGACCGGCGGGTGACCGACTGGTCCACCCAGCGGGCGCAGAAGCTGCACGTGGAGACCGACGCTGTGCCCGGCGACGAGGGTGGCGGCTTTGATCTCGAGGGGGTGATTGAGTTGACCGTCGAGGGTGAATAAACCAGCGGCTTCGTCGTCACGACCCCGAACCCACCCGAGCCGCCTCAATGAAAATGTCGCTCCGCTGGCGGATTTCACCGGCAATCGAACGCGAACTAAGGGGTGAGCGGCGAGCCGACATGGCATGGCTGGCCCTGAAAATGGGACTACTCGCCCTCGGTTTGGGCTTGCCCCTGTGGTACGGGCTGCTGTTCGTTTCACATCTCTTCATTCCCCATCTGTCGGTTCCTCGACGGTCACACATCGCAGCTCATCTGATACTGGTCGCAACGGCCGCGTATTTCTGGCTACTGCCTCTGAGGTTCTGCTTCCCCCTGTCGGATTACAAACTCTCCCCCCAAGGTGTCGGCCGCGACCCCGAGTCCGCGGGTTTCACCTGGAACCACTGCACCCAGTTCAGCCTGGAAACGTACGAAGAACAGCCCGATTTTCGTGTCGCGAAAGTTACCAACGACCGAGACCGCGTTCGACATCTAATTTTGCCAAACGACAACCGAGGCCAAGGCCTCGTCGTGCGGTACCTCTCAAGAAAACTTCCGCGTGTCGATCCGGGGAAGCCAGCCCGTCCCTGACGGAGCACCGCCCCCCCATCCGCCATTGCCCCTGGCACTCATTCGGCGATCTTCAGCTTCCGCTTCGCCCGCTGCTCGCCCATGTCGATCAGCACGCGTTGGGTCAGCGTGCAGTGGCGCACGACGTGGTTGAGCAATGCGATGGTCTGCAAGGTTTCTTCGGCCGTCATCGGGTGGTGGGCGGCGCCGTGGATGCGCCCCAGGCTCTTGGCCGCGGCCTGCACGCTCTCGATGGTGGCTTCGAGCGCGTCTTCACCGTCGATCTTGCCGTCGCTGTTGAAGTCCAACTCCAGGTCCATCCGCGAAGCGTTCCACTCGGTGCCGTTCAGAAACGAGGCGAGGATCTCCTCCTGGGCCCGCTTGTCGGGCAGGTGACGCACCAGCAGGCGGATCGAGTCGAAGTCGGGCTGCGACTGACCGGCGATCCAGCGGTAGACCGTCGAGGTCGATACGCCGGACAACTCGCCGATCTCTCGAGCGGAGGTCAGCTTCTGGTCAATGACGCGTTGCAGAGTCTTTTGCAGCATGGGCAGGATCACCAAAAAAACGTCAGGAACCGACCAGACCACAGCCTGACATCGCGAATGCGGACAAACACCAAAACGCATAGGCATTGACTGGCCCACGCCTATTCAAGACGTCAAGGTATCGTGCGTCGTTCACCAAAAATGAAAAAAAAGCGGCCCGAACTCCCGAATCTGCCCCCCCCGCGGCGCCCGGGCCATCAACATAAGGTGCTTCTAAAGCCCACCGCCTGCCCCCCCGTGAGATCCTCCCGTGCGTCATCACATCCCCTCCTCCGCCGCCCCGCTGCTGGCCCTCTTGCTTTTCGGCCTGGCGGGCTGCGTCAAATTCAAGCAGCAGATCACCCTGCAACCCGACGGCAGCGGCAAGATGCACCTAAGCATCGCCATCGACGAAGCGATGCTGACCGCCGCCGGGGACCAAGACCCTTTCGAAGACTTCAGCATCGAAGCGTTGATCCAGCAGGAAGCCACGGGCTGGGCGGCCTTCACCGAGCCGCGCATCCACCAGGCCGACGGCTTCAGGATCGTCGCGTTCACCGGCTACTTTCGCGACATCAACCGCGTGCGCTTCGGTAGCCCACGCCACCCGGGCGGCGCGGGCCTGGGCCCGGGCACCACGTTCCGCTTAAACGAAGGACGCCTAACGGTCACCGGCGGCATCGTGGCCCAGCTCATCAGCGAGATGGGCCAGGATCCCTCGCTTAACGACCCCGCCACCCGCGCGATGATGACGCCGCTGCTGCAGGGCCTGGAAATCCAAGAGTCTTATGAGCTACCCGGACCGGTCCAGACCGCCGCGGGTTACACCGTGCAGGGCCGCGCCGCCACGTTGACCGTGGACAGCGCCCAACTGCTGGGCACGCCACGGTTCACCGTGGCCGAACTTGAAGACGGCACGGCTCAGATCCTCTTCACCCCCGTCCCCACTTCCGCAGAAAGCCAAAACGCCTGGCAAACCGAGCTGGCCGCCGCCGAAACCGCGTGGACCTCGCTCAAAAAACAGGCCGCCGCCCAGCCGGTCCCGGCTCCCTGACCCGGGCGCCGCGACCGGGCTTCACCGCCCGGGCCACCCCTCGAACACAAAACGCCCGTCGCGCGAAATCACTTCGCCGTCCACCTCGATCGTGCCGCCCGCCCCGCTGCTGCCCTCGACGCCCGCGGGCCGCAGGTCGCACACCATGTCCCAGTGCAGGCCCGAGGCGTTGCTGTTGCCCGTCTCGGGGTAGCCGGCGCCCACCGCCGCGTGGAAGGTGCCGCCGATTTTTTCGTCAAACAGCGTGTTCTTGGTGTAGCGGGTGACCTGGTAGTTGGTGCCGATCGCGATCTCGCCCAGGCGACGCGCCCCGGGGTCTTGATCCAGCATCGCGTTGAGAAAGTCCAGGCCCTTGCTGGCCTTCGCGTCCACCACCACTCCCTTCTCAAACGTTAGTTCGATGTCGTGGACTTCGCGCCCGTGGTGGACCGCCGGGAAGCTGTAGCGCACCACCCCGTTCACGCCGCCGTCTTCTGCGTCCAGGTTCGGACCGGTGAACACCTCGCCGTCGGGGAAATTCTCGTGGCCGTCGCAGTTGATCCAGGTCATGCCCTGGACGTTCACGTGCAGGTCGGTGCCGTTGGCCGCGCGGAAGCGCAGCATCTTCTTGCCCGTGAGGTAGTCCACCACCTTCTGCTGCCGGTCGTGGACTTGCTTCCACACGGCCACGGGGTCGTCGGCGTCCAGGTGCCCGGCGGCGAACACGAAGTCTTCGTATTGGGCCAGGCTCATCTCTGCGTCCTGCGCGCTGGCCTGGGTGGGGTACTGCGTGCCGGACCACTTCAGGTCGCCCGCCGCGGCGCGTTCAAAAAAGATCCTGCTCAGCGGCTGCCGCGCCGCGGAAACCTTGCCCTGGCGGGCGGGGTCGACCTGCGACAGGTGCTTGGTATTGGTGTCGGCCCACAGACCGATCGACACGTCGATGGCCTTCATCTCGGCCTCGGCCAAGGGGTGAACGTGGGCCAGCTGCTCGTCGTTGGCGTGGGCGAAGAACAGGTCGGTCAGCGTGCCGGGGTTCAGCCGCACCAGCGGGTGGGCCCCGGCCTTGACCACCTCTTCGTACAGCGCCTCGACCAGCGGCATGCCCACCGGGTCGCCGGTCAGGCGGACCAGCTGGCCCGCCTGCACCTTGGTGGAGTAGCGGACCAGAATCTTTGCCAGCGCGGTGATACGGGGGTCTCTCATGCCGCCAGTATTTCAGATTCTGCGCTCGCCCCCCGCGGTGGGGTCCTGATCTACCCTCTGACCATGCCGGACCCCGCCCCGCCGCCCCCGCCGTCCGAACCCTTCCCGCTGCCCGAAGCCCTGGCCCGGGCCCTGGGCCGGCTCACCCTGCGGGCCGCGGGCCACCCGGGACGGCAGTACACCGGCACCGTGCACCGCCATGTCAGCCGGGCCCGCGGCGGACGCCGGTTTGTGGTCCGTCCGCCCCACGACGCGGCGACACAGCAAACCCCACCCGCCGCCAACGACCGCGTCGAGCTGGACGCCTGGTTCTCGCCGCGCGACCCGGCGGTCCCCGCCCGGCTACCGGTGGTCATCGCCCACGGGCTGTTCGAAACCAAAGAGCGGCACTTCAAACGCGCCTGGAAGCTCAACGCCCGCGGCCACGACGTGGTGCTGTTCGACCACCGCGTCCACGGGCGTTCCCAGGGCCGCCACTGCACATTCGGCGTGCAGGAGAAATTCGACACCCAGGCGGTCATCGACGAGGCGGCCCGCCGTGGGCTCATCGGTGGCCCCGACACGCCCACCCGGGTCATCACCATGGGCTTCAGCCTGGGCGGAGGCACGGTGCTCCAGCACGCCGCGATCGACGACCGGGTCGCGGGCGTCGTCGCCCTCGCGCCGTTTTGCGACTTTCGCAACGCCATCCGCAGCTTCCGCCGCACGCTAGTACCCTGGATGAACGAGCGCTGGATCCTGGAAGGCTTCGACGCCGCGTCGCTAGAAGCCGGCTTCAGCCTGGACGAAGCCTCGGCCCTCCGGGCGGTGGCCAGCATTAGCATCCCGGTGCTGCTGGTCGAAGGCGGGCGGGACCCCTACCTGCCCGGCTCGGACCACGCGCGCCTGCTGGCCCGGGCCCGGGCCCACGACGAGGTCACCCTGCTAACCATCGACGACGCTACCCACAACAGTCTGGTCCACAAATCTTGGCCCAAACTGGACCGCGCGATCGCCCGGTTCTGCGCTGGGCTGTCCTGACCAACCCCCGCCCCGCGGGGGCCCGATCAACGATTAGACTTCTTGGGTTCCTCTCCCTATCCCGAGCACACGCCATGCGTACCTCCCTCTTCTCATCGTTCTCTGCCACGGCCCTCCTGGCGCTGTCGGCCTGCACCTCAGACCCGCTGATCGACGCAGAACACCGCCGCCCCGTGGTTACCGAGGCCCGCTCCGACCAGGCCCAGACGGCCTCCGCGGCCGCCGACGACGCCGCGCCGGCCCGCGAAGTCATCATCGCCCGGACCCGAGGCCAGGCCCCGTCGCCGGCCCTGACCATGGCTGACGCGGCAGAAGAGGCCCGCGCCCAAAACCGAACCACCGCCGTGCAGGCCGGCGTGCCCACCAGCAAAACGGCCAACGCCGCCCCCCCCCCAGCGCCCGCTCCCGTCAGCACCGAGTCCACTCCTGAATTGGTGGCCGAAGCGGCGGCCCAGGCCCCACCCGAAGCCCCCGCGGCCACCATCGCCGCCACAGACCCCGCCGCCCACGGCAACCGCTCTCTGGCCGCCGACGGCATCGAAGACATCCGCGTACCGGTGATGCCCAACGCCCGGGGCACCACCCAACGTCCCAACATCATCTTCCTGATCACCGACGATCAGGCCCGCGACGACTTCGGCTTCCTGGGCGGACGCGCATTAACCCCACACATCGACGCGCTGCGTGCCGGCGGGGCCTACCTCTCCAACCACTACGTCTCTTCCAGCGTGTGCTCGCCCAGCCGCTACGCCTGCCTCACCGGGCAGTACGCCAGCCGCACTCAAACCCAAAACTTCCGCGATGCCATCACCCCCGAAGGCGTCACCCACGTGATGTGGAACCAGGGCTTTGTGCCCGGCCAGCCCACCCTGCCCAGTGTGCTGAAAACCGCCGGCTACACCACCGGGTTCACCGGCAAGTGGCACCTGGGCTTCAACGGCCGTATGACCAAGGTGCCCGCGGACGCCGACGCCACCAACCCCGCGGACCCGGGCCTGATCGCCACGCTCAAGCACAACCAGGGCGTCATGGCCGACCACCTCAAGTCGCTGGGCTTCGACTACGCCAAGAACATCTACGGCGGCAACCCCAACGACAGCAAGCAGCTCAAGAAGGCGGGCCTCAACCTCCACCACCAAGAATGGCTCACCCAGGCCGCGCTGAACTTCGTGGAAGAAAACCAAGACGGGCCGTTCTTTCTCTACTACGCCACCACCCTCACCCACACGCCCGAGCCGGTGGAAAGCCTGGAAACCGACCCCCGGATGTCCCCCGTTGGCCTGCTGGAAGAACCGATCAGCGGCCTGCAGCCCACCCGCGAAGACGTCATCCGCCGCGTGCAAGACGCCGGCGTGCCGCGCGAGCTGTGGGGCGCCACCTGGCTGGACGACGGCGTGGGTGCGCTGATGAAAAAACTCGAAGACCTGGGCATCGCCGACAACACACTCATCGTCTACTTCGATGACCACGGCATGGAGTACTGGGGCAAAGGCACCCTCTACCAGGGCGGCCTGGTCTCACCGACCATGGCCTACTGGCCCGGCACCATCCCCGCGGGCAGCACCGTGCAGGCCATGACCCAGAACACCGACTTCGCCCCCACCTTCATGGCCCTGGCGGGCGCCACCCCGCCCGAGGACATGATCATCGACGGCCAGGACATCACCAACCTGCTCACCGGCGGCCAGGAGCCGGTCCGCAGCTCGGTCTACACCGAGATCGGCCTCACCCGCGCCGTGGCCACCGCCGACGGGTGGAAGTACCTGGCCTTCCGCGTGCCCCCCAGCCTGCAACGCACCCTACCTGAACGCATGGAAGATCAAAAGCGGCACATCGCCACCATGCACGAGCAGCAGCCGTGGACCGTGGGCAATCCCGAGTGGGACGCCATCGACCCCGAGGCCCGCTACAGCCACCTGGGCATGGGCGCCGGCGGCACGTTCTTCGAGCGGATCGTCACCCGGCAGAAAGACCTGCCGTACATGCCCAACTACTTCGATCCCGACCAGCTATACAACCTCAACGAGGACCCCACCGAGACCACCAACCTCGCCAACGACCCGGCCTACGCCGAAAAGCTAGCCGAAATGAAAGCCCTGCTGACCCAGCACCTCAACCAGGTGCCCGGGACCTTCGGCGAGCTCAAGCCCTTCGACGACGAGGCAATGTCAAAGTAACCAGACCATAAACCCACCCCATCTACGTGAAGCCCGCGGCTCCGGCCGCGGGCTTTTAGTACCAGACAACTCCGCCAAGACGTTGCACGCGGCAAGCACAGCATCCAAAGCCTTGATTTTAGGGAAGGCGAGCCTCTGGCAAGCCGCATGCTCTTTGCGACGCGCGGCTCACCAAAGGCTCGCCATCCCGACCGCTGCGCGGCGCGCCGGCGTGCGCCGGCATAACCCCACTGGGGCGGGGTCATTGCAAATACCGCCGCGGCATCTCTCGGGGCAGACGGCACAGCAACTCGTACGCATGCGACTTGGCGAGCCCTGCCAGGCGTCCCACGGTGTTGGGGGCTTCGGGGTCGCGGGCGTATACCTCGACCTCCAACCCGCGAAGGTCCGCGGGCGCCCGCCCCGCGGCCTTGGCCAACGCGGTCAGATCCACGCTGATCTGGTCCATGTTCACCCGGCCGCGGACCGGCGCATCGTGCCACGCCTCGCCGTAGCGCACTCGCACGCTCGCGCGGTTGCTCAGGGCCAGCGGGTAGCCGTCGCCATAGCCCACCGGCACCAGCCCCAACACCGACCGCTTGCGCAGCGTGTACGTGGCGCCGTAGCCCACCGCCGCCCCGCGCGGGTACTCCACGGCCGAAACCACCCGACTGACCCAGCGCAGCGCCGGCCGTAGTGCCCCGGCTGCGCCGGTCACCTCTAGCCTCGTCATCTCCTCAGTCCCCACGCCGTACAACCCCAGCCCCGGCCGGATCATCTGCTTCACCCACCCCGGATCGCGCAACGACCCGAAGGTGTTGGCCAAGTGCACCGCCACGTCCGCCCCCCAGGAAGGCCCGTGCTCGGCGACCACCGCGTCCAACCCGGCCGCCTGCTCCATTGCGCGCTCCGCGTCGCTGTCGGCCGTGGCCAGGTGCGACATCACCCCTGCCAGTTTCAAAAACCGCGCCCCGCGGATCTGGTCCACCACCGCCCGCAGTTCGTCGGGACGCAGCCCCGCCCGGCTCATGCCTGTGTCCACGTACAGGTGAACCGGCAGCTGCATCGCGTAGGTCCGCCCAATCTCGTCCAGTTGCCCCACCTGCTCGGCGTCCTGTACGCTCAGTTCCAGCCGCCCCGCCACCGCCGCGCGGAAGGCCCCCTCGTTGCGGGTCAGGTGCCGCAGGGGGTACAGCAGCAGCAGCGGCGCCGTCACCCCGCCCGCGCCCAGCTCTTCGGCCTCGGCCGGTGAAAACACCGCGAGCATGTCGCAGCCCGCCTTCACCAGGCGGTGCGCCACCGTAACCGCCCCGTGGCCGTAAGCGTTCTTTTTCACCACCGCGCACACGCGGGCGTCCTTGGCCAGGCCCCGGAACACCGCCAGGTTGTCCGCCACCGCCCCCAGATCGATCTCCAGGTAACTCAGCGGCGGGGTCGCGGTCAGGGTGGTCTGCGCCAGGTTCACGCGGGCACGGTAGCAGGCCCTGCCCTCCCCCCGGCCCGCGAGCGCGAACACGGGACAACCCGCCGCGGGTTGTTACCATTCAAACCCCGCCGCAGCGGTGAATCACGTCAACCCCGTCGTCGGCCACGAAGACAACCAGGCAGACGGCTTTGCGATCCGCCGCCCACGCTCCGGACGGCGCCCCTCCCCCAAGGACCCGCCACCCCGCGCGGGGCACGCCTCATGGCCCAAGCCGACCCGAACCAAGAGCTTTTCGACACTTCCAAAACCTTCGCCGACCTCGGGCTTTCCGAGAAAGTCGTCGACGGCCTCACCGCCACGGGCTTTGAGCATCCCACCGGCATCCAGGCGGCGCTCATCCCGCCGATCATCGCCGGCAAAGACGTGATCGGCCAGGCCAAGACCGGCACCGGCAAGACCGCCGCCTTCGGCCTGCCCATCTTGTCACAGGCCGACCCGGCGGTGCGCGGCCAGGCGCTGGTGCTCACGCCCACGCGCGAGCTGGCCAACCAGGTCGCAGCCGAACTGGACAACCTGGGACGGGCCACCAACATCCGCACCTCGGTGATCATCGGCGGCGAGTCGTCGCGCGACCAGCAAAAAAGCCTAGCCAAAGGCGGCCACCTGGTGGTCGGCACGCCCGGCCGCGTGATGGACCTGCACAGCCGCCGCCAGCTCTCGTTCAACGACCTGAAGTTCGTGGTGCTCGACGAAGTCGACCGCATGCTGGACATCGGCTTCCGCGACGACATCCGCCGCATCCTCAAGGCCATCCCCAACCCCGACCGGCAGACGATTTTTGTGTCCGCCACCATGGACGTTCAGATCGAGCGGCTGGCCCGCTCGTTTATGAAATCCGACTCGGAGAAGATCACCACCGTCTCGGGGTCGCTCACCGTGGCGATGGTCGATCAGAAATACCTCACGGTCGAAAACTGGGACAAGCGTTCGCTGCTGCTGATGATGCTCAAACGCGAGAAGCCCGAGACCAGTGTGGTCTTCTGCCGCACCAAAGCCACAGTCGCCAAAGTCCGCAGCTACCTCAAAGACAAGGGCATCAACGCCGCCGAACTGCACGGCAACCTGGACCAGAGCCGGCGCAACAAGGTGATGGCCCGCTTCCGCGACGAGGGCATCGACGTGCTGGTGGCCAGCGACGTGGCCGCCCGCGGGCTGGACGTTGATCACATCACCCACGTGATCAACTACGACCTTCCCGAAGACCCGGAGAATTACATCCACCGCATCGGCCGCACCGCCCGGGCCGGCCGCAAAGGCATCGCCTGGACCTTCGTCACCCCCGAGCAGGGCCAGATGCTCACCGAGGTTGAGAAAATGTCGGGCGCGCTAATCGAAAAAATGGAGTACCCCGACTTCAAGCCTGGGCCGATCCCAAAGGGCGTACTAGAAGAACGAGCGACCGGCGTGAAGAAACGCGAAAAGCCGCGTGACCTAAGCGACCGCGCCACCGTCGGCGGCGTGAACCCCGCCGACGGGTACAGCGACGACGAACTCAAGGCGATGTTCCCCGACGGCAAGATTCCCACCACGCTGCCGCCCAAAACGCTGGGCTCACGATTCAAACGCCGTGGCCGCTAACCCGTCGCCAAACGCCGCACAGTGGCCCCGATAATCCGTTGCCGCCACACGCGTGGAAGATCCCGCGCACGCTCCGCACGCATCAGGCCTGCCCTCAGGGGGGATCTCCTCAACCCACCCCACCGCCGAACCGATCTGCACAGCTAAGGAGTCTTCTTCGATGCTGCCGATCGCCCGCGCCCTCAAAACCTTGGAAGAAAAGACCGGCTTCAGCCGGGCCTTTATCCGGGCAACCGAGCGCAGCGAGAACTGGCCCGCCCGCTGGATGACCGCCGAACAGATCAACGAAGAGATGAAAGCCCGCGGTTTCTGGTCTGGCGACCGCCGCGTGGTACACGTCGATGCGCGGATCCGCCTGATCACCCACTACCTCGACGAGCAGGTACTTAAAGCCAGCCGCGAGAGCAGCCACGAAGGTTGGAAACGCTTCGACGGCCAATACAAACTCAACCCCCAAAGCAAACTGCTGCAGGAGCCCAAACGGCGTCGCACCGACGGATCCACCCAGCGCGTCGCACTTCGCAAGGTGGTGACCGGGGTCACCTGCCAGTACGGCCCGGTCATGGACATGTCCGACACCGGCATCCGCTTCATCAGCGAGCGTGAAGCCGACTTCATGACCGGCCAAAAAGGCTTTATCCGGCTCAAGTGCGGCCTCCTGACCGTGCGGATCAAGGTGCGTATCCTGTGGATGAACGACGGCGTCGAAGGCCTCGCGGTCGGGTGCGATTTCCGGCGGGTCGAAGAAGAACAGCGCACCCTGCTCGACCAAATCCTGACTGCGGGCAGCCAGCAGGCCGAAAAAAACAACGCCGCATAATCGCGCCGTGCGACCCTCAGCCGGCGCAGATCAAACGCGTGGCCAGCCGTGGGAACACGCTCACCGCGTGGGCCCGCGCCGCCCGCACCAGTGCGTCGTTGTTTTCGAACCGAATCAACGCCTCTAGACGCTCTAGAGCTTTCTCTTCTCCCAAAGACCCCAAGTGCTCCCGCACGTCGCGGTCGTCACCCTCCACTCGGGCCGAGACCGTATGCCGCACCAGGGCCCCGGTCAGCGTCAGGGTGCAGCCCCCGTCGCGGGCCAGCATCGCGTCGTGCGCCGCGTCCGCCAACTGCAGGTAGGTCCGCGGCGGGCGGGTGGCGTCGGCTAAAGCCGGGGCGCCAGGATCCAGCACCCCGTCGAACACCCGGTCGTAGATCCGCGTCGCGGCGTTAGAACGGCAGTAGCTGGCCACCCGCAAGGCCGAAGGCACGCGACCGCATTCCGGCCCGCGACGAGCCCACGCCAGGTAACGCTTGGTGTCCACATCCTCGTGCAGAGCCTCGGCGCGGACGGCCAGCCGCAGCATCTCGGCCACGTACAGGTCGGTCTGAATCATCGACCGGCCCGCCACCAGCACGTTGAGCTGGGCCACCACCCCCGGCAGCGAGTCCACACCCAGCAGGCAGCACACCACCCGGGCACCGTGCATCACCAGGTTCACGTCGTTCTCCGCGTCCGGCGTGCCCGATCCGGCCAGGGTCACCAGCAGACGGCGGAGGTGCGGCTGAACCCGGTCGCCAGCGCCCGCCCCGCCGCCCCCCCCGCGGCGGCGAACCGAATCGCGCACAAAAGCCAAAAAGCGGCGCTCCAAGTCCCCGGTGTGCGGGACCCCCGGCTCCGGAATCCCTTCGCCAAACCCGCGGTCGATCACCCGGCCCGCCGCCCCTCGCACCGCGGTCAGCACCGCCGTGCCCAGCCCCCGCCGCGTCGCACCGCCCGCCGGGCCGTCCCCGTCCGCCAGTTGGTCGAAGCAGGCCCGCAGGTCCGCGTCCAGCGCCTCCAGGGCCGAGCGCAGCCGCAGGTCGTCCGGCTCGGTTTCCAACGCCCGGGCCGCCGCCTGCTCGGCCTGCACCCGCTGACCCCGGGCTGCACGCAGCTGCAACACCGCGGTCTGCACCCGGCGCGGCGACAGACTCACCCCCGTCACCGCCTCGATCTCCGCAGCCATCGCCGCATAGTTCACCCGCTCCACGTCCGGACCCGGCCGCAGGCAGCGGTCCAGCACCCCGTCCAGGTCGCCCCCCGCCGCATCGTGAGCCACCACCGCCGCCACCCAGGCCAACACCGCGTTCGCGGCGTCGCGGACGTTACGCCGCACCCCGCCCACCGCCTCATCGGCACGGGCCACCACGCGCAGCCCCGCATCGACCACCGGTGCCGCGGCGGAGGCGGAGGCCCGGGCCTCGGCCGTGGCATGCAGAACCTCGGCATCCATAAAAACCGTGCGCCAACGCTTGCGCGTCGGGCCCGGAACCGCGGGAGCAGACGATGGGCAGTGGATCATGATCAGCGACCAAACCAACGTGGAGACAAACTCTGAGACCAGGTCGGAGCGTTGGGCTTCCGGCACGCCCACACGGCGGAGCCCGGTGCGCAGCGCACCGAGCGGACACGGCTAATTCCGCTCGCCCACCCCCACCGGGATATGCACCGGCGGCGCGGGCGGGTGACGGTGCGCACCGGATTCCGCGTGCGCCGGGGCCGCCGCCGGCAGACACAACGCAGCAACCAGGGCCAAGACGGGGACGGCGCGACAGAGAAGTCGACGGGCGAGGCGGCGGGACAAATGGCGGACAAACATGGTGCGCTCCGGGACGGCGAGAAGAGAACGCCGCGCCCGGTGAGATCGGCGCGGCACCTCCATCAAGTACGTCCAAACCCGGCGGAATGGTCACGGAGATGACCCCATTCGCTTCAAATGGAAAGTTATAAACATTTTAAACAAAAATGTTTAAGATTCTTTTTCAAAACCACTCCCTTCCTGCCACCCCCTGGGCGTTTCACCCGAAGCACGGCCTGAACCGGCATCGCATCAAGGGGGAACCTCCCGCTTAGATAAATCCCAAACATTTATAAAAATTCGTCTTATATAATAATCCATCTTCATCTCTCCACCACAAACCTCAGCCTCCCGCCCACCTGGTGACCCGGCCGTCGGCCGGGAGCCCTTCGGCGGCCCACGCCGATTCCTCGCCCACCGGAGCCCCGCCATGCAGCCCCCCCTCTCCACCCGCGCCCAGCCCCGCCGCCGGATTCCCCTGCTCGTTGCCCTGGTCGCCCTGCTCGCCCCGCTGGGCCTCACCGCACCGGCGGCCCAAGCCGATCGGTGCGACGCCCGCAGCCGCAACTCACGGACCTTCCGCACCAGCCCCTCTTACGGTCCCGGCCACGCGCCCCACCATCTGCGACACCACCGCGGCGGCAACTCCCACCGCAAACACATCAGCGCCCCGCCAGGCTTCTACAAGAAAATCCACCGGCCGGCCGTCTACCGCACCGTTTACGACGCCTGCGGCCAGGCCCACCGGGTCCTGGTCCGGGCCGCCCGGTACGACCGGGTCTGGGTCTCGAACCGCCGCAACCGCTGGTGACCCAAACCCGGTCCTCACCACCGGGCTGCCTCCCGCCCCGGCCCCGC
>CALLPP010000153.1 GCA_938015655.1 uncultured Algisphaera sp. | reverse complement strand
CGCAACTCGGCGGTGTCCAGCACCGCCAGCACCGCACCCGACGCCACCGGGTCGTTAGGCCCCACCTCCACCGCCCGCAGATAGCCATCAAACGGCGCCGGAATCGAGCGCCGCGTCACCGCCTGAAACTTAAAGGGCGCTTCGACCCGAACCGTGCCCGGCACCACCACCAGCAGCAGCGCCCCGACCAGCATCGCCACCGCCAGCAGCTTGGCCCAAGTGTGTTTGGCCCCGACCAACACCGCGCCGCTCCGCCGAGCGGAGCGAGCCCACCGGGCGCCAAACCACTGATCGCTCTCTGCCAAATCAACCAGGCGCGGCGTCACCAGGTCGCAGGCCATACGCAAAAAGCTGACCTCTTCGACCGTAAACAGGTCGTCCAGCGGCCGCTCCAGTGTCACCGCGCCAACCACTTCGTCGCCGCGTCGCAACGGCAAGCTGCATACCGTCAGGGGCCCGTGGCGCTTGCTCAGCTCCCCCGCAGCCCGGTTCACCAGCGTCGCCTCGGGCGGCGCGGGATGGATCACCTCCACGTCCTGGTCCAGGCACTCTTCCATCGCCGATTCGATGTCCTGAACCATCGCCATCTTGCGGCTCAAGTGCTCGGTCTGGCTCATCGCCTTGAGCTTCACGTAGCGGCCTGCCAGCAGGCCCACGCTCACCCGCTCAGCCCGCCAGCGCGACGCAAACTCGTTGACCATCGCCATCGCCGCGCCCTTAAACCGCGTGTGCTCGTTGCCCGCCGAAAGCACCCGCGTCGCGATCGACAGGCCGTGCAGGTCCGCCTCGCGCCGCTGCAGCACCTGCCGCATCTCATAAAGGCTCAGCAGGCTGACACTCAATTCGATCCGCTGGCGCCGGGTCTGCACCGCCAGATCGTCGTCGGTGTCGATCAAAAACGCCTGGATCCCCTGAAAGCCCTGTTCGGTCTGCACCGGCACCACCACCAGATGGTGTGCAGTGGGCCCACCCACCACCGGCTCGGCCACCTGCAAACGATGCACATGGCTCCCGCCCCCCGGGGCGTACTGCAACGCTAATTCAATCGCGTGAGCCAGCCACGCAGGCGCCGCACTTTTGGAAGGCGCCGGCGGATGAATCGCCATCACCTCGGCCTGAACCGCCGGTCCTACCGCCGGCGGGTCGGCCTCCGCCGCATCGCGATCGTCCGACTCCGCGCGCTCCGCCGGCCCAGCCCCGGCGGCCGTCACACCGTCGTCTTCGTCCGCCGCCACGCGGACCTCCATCGGCTTCTCGCCATCGGACCCCAACGACAGCCGCACCATCGCCCCCGCGGCCGCCCGCCCCAGCCGGCACTGGGTGGCCAGCAGTTCACCCAAAAACTGATCCGGCGGCCCCTGAAAACGCAACAAGCGCTGCATCAGCGCCGACGTCTGGACCGCGCGGCCGGCGGCCGCAACCTGTTGGGCATCACTCATCGCAAAAGACTCTCATGGGCCCGCGACCCCAACACCAACCCCACCCCAAACCCGCCCCACACGATAGCCAAACCGTCCCGCCCGCCAACAAGCCACCGCGCCGAGCACCAACGAAATGATAGGTTTATGAAAGGAGAGGCAAAAGAGCTTTAAGCCGCGCTCCAAAAAAGAAAATCCGCGACCGGCATATCCAGCGTGGTGAAATTACCACGGTTCGAACAAAGCAAGTGGGCCATACAGGACTTGAACCTGTGACCTCCTCGATGTCAACGAGGCGCGCTAGCCAACTGCGCCAATGGCCCATGAGTGCAGGTCTGGCAAAGACTTGCGGGTTTTCACACCGGCCCTCCATGCACGCACGGGCCACCGGTTTGAACCGCGGAGTATAGCGGCCCCCCACCGGCCTGCAAACCTTCACGCCGTCACCACACGGAGAGTCCGAGACCTACCGGTCCTTCACCGCTTCCAATGCCGCCCGCATCGCCACCACCCGCCGCGGGTGCTGGGCGTACAGGTTGTTTGTCTGCGCCGGGTCCGCCGCCAGGTTGAACAGATCGCCCGGCTGGTCGTGGTACTGGTAGCCGCGTTGCGCCTTAAGCCACCCCAGCTCGTTGTCCCGGTCGCTGCCGTCGAGCGCATCGATCAGCACCCAGTCGCCCTGCCGGATCGCGAACTCCCCGCTCGAGCTATGGTGGACCGTCTCGGTGCGCAACGGCTGGGCCAACGGTTCGCCTCCCAACAGCGCACCAGCCCCCTCGTCTTCCGCCTCCCCTTCGGGCACCTCCACCCCCGCCAACTCGGCGAAGAGCGGCAAAAAATCCGTCAGGCACACGGCCTGATCCGATCTTCCGCCAGACGCGATCCGAGCGGACCAACGAAGAACGTCAGAACCCGGTGTCCGGCCACCCCAATCAACACCGCCGCGAAAAAGAGCCCTAACCACCGAACCCGGGGCCGCGCACCGGTCGCCCCCCACGCAACCGAAAGAAACGTCGTGCCGGCCCGTGGCGATCATGCGTAAATTCAAAATCATCATGGCAAACCGTGAAAGGAGCGAGTCCGTGAAAGCGAAAGGGTCGTGGAACAACGGCGCCCCCCTAACCCCAGCCAACCGGTAGGTCCCGCCGCCAACCCTTGACGTACGCGCCTGCGCCCACCAGCCTCCCGCTACCATTCCGCCCATGGACATCTACCTCAACGGCCGCATGCTCGGCCCCGACGACGCGCAGGTTGCCGTCACCGACGCGGGCCTGCAGCACGCCGTGGGCCTCTTCGAGACCTTCCAGGCCCACCACGGCCGGGTCTTCCGGCTCGACGCCCACCTGGCCCGGCTGGCCGACGCGGCCCACGCCCTGGGCCTGGCCGCCAGCCTGAACCCCGAGCCGCTGGCCCAGGCCGTGCGGCAGACCATCGCCCACAACCAGATCGACCGCGCCCGCCTGCGCCTCACGCTCACCGCCGGCACGCTGAGCCTGCTCAAAGGCGACGCCGACGCCAACGGCGGCGCCCCGCAGGTGCGCCAAACCGTCGCCGTCGTGCCCAGCGAGCCCACCCGCTTCGCCGAGGGCTACTTCGAAAAAGGCATCAGCGTGGTGGTACATGGCCCGGGGGCCAACCCCTTCGACGAGACCGCCGGCCGCAAGACCCTCAACTACTGGGAACGCCTGCGCAGCCTGCGCCGCGCCGCCACCGTCGGCGCCGGCGAGGCGATCTGGCTCAACGTCACCAACCACCTGGCCAGCGGCGCGGTCAGCAACGTGCTGCTGGTCAAAGACGGCCGGCTGCTCACGCCCTTCGCCCGCGGCGAAGAAGTCAAGGGGGCGCTCGCCGCCCCGGTACTGCCCGGCATCACCCGCGCCGCGGTACTGGAGTGCGCCCAGACGCTGGGCGTCGAGGTCGTCCGCCGCATGCTCACCGTGGAAGACCTGCTGGAAGCCGACGAGGTCTTGCTCACCAACTCGGGCTGGGGCGTGCTGCCGGTCACCAAAATCGAAAAACACACCGTGGGCGCCGGCGTCGCCGGCAAGCTCACGACCCAGCTGCGGGCGGACTACCTGGCGCTGGTGGAGCGCGAGACGTCGGGGTGAGGCGGTTTAAGGCCGTTAACGCAGAGACGCGAAGCAAGGCAACCAAGTCGCTGATTGGTGACTCTTCTCATGCACGGGCAGCGCGGGATTGTTTTTTACGCCAAGGAAAGGCAAGAGACGCCAAGGCGCCAAGAAAGGCAATTTGAAATCGCCACGACATGGCAAGGCGCCGAGACGAGACGCCCTGGGCGTCATTAGGTTCGCTTGGCGTCTTGGCGTTTATTCTCTTCTTTAAACCGAAAAACCAACCAAGTTCTTCTCTGCGTCCTCGGCGTCTCTGCGTAAAAACCGGATCACCAACAACCAAACCAAGAACCGATCACCCGTGATTCAGGTAGATCGTCTTCTTTTGTAGGTAAGCCTCCAGCCCGTGGACGCCGTCTTCGCCGCCCAGGCCGCTCTTCTTGTGGCCGTTGTGGTAGCCCTGCACCATGCCGCAGATGCCCTGGTTAATGAAGATGGTGCCGGTCTCCAGCTCGGCGATGGCCTTCTGGTGCGTGCGGTAGTCGTTGGTCCACAGGTAGGCGCTCAGCCCGTCGTCGCGGGCGTTGGCCAGTTCCAACGCCTCATCGAAGCCGCTGACGGACATGATCGGCAGCACCGGGCCGAAAATCTCGTGGTCCACGGTGGGCTGGCCGGGCTTCACGCCCCGCAGCACGGTGGGGGCAAACCAGTTGCCGCGCTCAAAGGCGGCCCCCTCGGGCCGGGCGCCGCCGGTGAGCAGCTCGGCGCCGCTGGCCACGGCGTCTTTCACCATGTCGCCGAAGCGGTCGACGCCCGCGGCGGTCACGCTGGGGCCCATGGTGGTGGCGGCCTGCATCGGGTCGCCGACCACGACTTTCTTCGACAGCTCCACGACTTTTTCGGCGAAGCGGTCGGCCACCTTTTCGTGGACCATGGCCACCTCGCTGCAGATGCAGATCTGCCCGCAGTTGGCGTAGCGGGCGATCACCGCGGCCTGGGCGGCGGCGTCCACGTCCGCGTCGTCCATCACGATGAACGGGGCCTTGCCGCCCAGCTCCAGGCTCACGGCGCTGAGGTTGTCCGCGGCGCCGCGCATGATGTGCTGGCCGGCGCGGATGCTGCCGGTCACGGTGATCATCTTCACGATCGGGTCGCTCACCAGCCGCGCGCCCACCTGCGCGTCGCCGGTCACCAGGTTGATCACGCCCGGGGGCAGGCCCGCCTCGTCGCAGATCCGGCAGAACTCGCTGGCGGTCGCCGGGGTGGCGTCGTGCGGCTTGAGGATCATGGTGTTGCCGGTCACCAGCGCCGGGCCGATCTTGCGGCCGATCAGGGCCAGGGGGTAGTTGTACGCGCACAGCCCCAGGGTCACGCCGTAGGGCACGCGGTGGATCGAAAGCGCGATGTCAGGGTCGTCGCTGCTCACCACCTCGCCGCAGATCCGGCGGGCCGCTTCCGCGGCGTAGGTGATGTACTTGGCGGTGTCGTCCACCTCGAAGCCCGCTTCCACCAGCGTCTTGCCCTGCTCGCGCACCAGCATCCGGGCCAGGTGGTCGCGCTCGGCCAAGATCCGCCGCGCGATGTCGTGCAGGTAGCCCGCCCGGGCGATCGCCGGCAGCCGGGACCATGCCTTCTGGGCCTTCTGCGAGGTCTCGAGCGCCTTGGCCACCTCGTCATCGGTGTTCACCGTCACCGTGGCCCAGGTCTGACCGTCGGCGGGGCTCTGAACCTCCAGCAGCTCGTGGCCGGCGGCGTCGATCCACTCGCCGTTGATGTAGCCGCGGTAGTGGGTGACGTCGGGGGTGGAAGCGGGCATGCGGGGCTCCAAAAAAGAGAACGCGAGATTGTTAACAGGTGCGGTAAAGGGTACACCGCCCAACGGGTCACGACGACGCGCCGCCGCCGGCGGGGCCGGCGCCAAAACGCGGCGCCCGTTTTTCGGCGAATGCGGCCAGGCCTTCGGCCGCGTCGGCGGTGCCCGGCAGGCGGTCGGCACCCGCCGCCTCGGCGGCCAGCGCCGCGTCCAGCGGGCCGTCGGCGGCCGCCCGCAGCGCGGCCTTGATCTCGGCCAAGGCCGCCCCGGGCCCGGCGGCCAGCTGATCGATCAGCGCATCGGGCGGGCCCAGATGGTCGATCAATCCCAGCTCCAAGGCCCGCCCGGGGCCGAGGGTTTCACCCGTCGCCGCCAGCCGCAGCGCTCGGCTGTAGCCCAGCCGCCGCGCCAGCCGCACGGCGCCGCCGTTGCCGGGCATCAGACCCAGCTTCACCTCCGGCAAGCCCAGCCCGTAGTCGCCGTCTTCGGCCACAATCAAATCGCAGGCCAGCGCCAGTTCCAGCCCGCCACCCAGCGCGTGCCCCGCCAGGTGGGCGAGGTAGATCTTCGTGCTCCCGGCCATGCGGGCGGTATTGGCCCGCGCCAGCTCGACCATCGCGGCGTTGGCGTCGTCGCGGCCCGCCGCCGTCTGGGCCGCCCACACCTTGACGTCCGCCCCCACGCAGAAGAAGCCGGGCCGCGCGCTCCGCAACACCACCACCCGCACCGCCGGGTCGGCTTCGGCCCGGGCGATCGCCTCGGCCAGGGCCCGGTGAAACGCCATGTCGTAGGCGTTGACTTTCGGGCGGTCCAGCGTGATCGTGCCCGCCCCGCTCTCGGCGGCGTAGCGGACCGGCGTGTCGTCGTTCATGGGCACGATCGTAGCCGGCCCTCAGCGTCCGCGCTGGGCGCGTCGCTGCGAGAACAGCTCGCCTATCAGCTGCGAGGTCTGGGCGCTGCCTTCGGTCAGCCGCTCGCCGATGCGTTCGCGCATGCGCTCGCCCCGCGCGGCGCCGGCGGCCTCACCCTCGGAGCGACCTTCACCACCCCCGCGGCGACCTTTGGAGCCCGCCCCATCCCCGCGACCCGGTCCGCCACGCCCCTCCGAGCCACGCCGCCAGGGCATCTCGGCCAGCAGCGCCGCACGTTCCGCGGGCGTGGCGAGCGTGTACTTCCGCAAGAACGCTTCCATCTGCACGTGCCGGGCCTCGCGCAGGGCCGCGGCCAGCTCCTGGTTTTCCCGGGCCATGGCCCGCCGGGCGTCGCGGTCTAGCGAACCGAACTGCTCGCGGATCACGTCTTGGTAAGGCTGTTTCTGCTTCTTACTCA
Source organism: uncultured Algisphaera sp. (assembly GCA_938015655.1). GTDB lineage: Bacteria > Planctomycetota > Phycisphaerae > Phycisphaerales > Phycisphaeraceae > Algisphaera. The sequence goes on along the minus strand of CALLPP010000153.1, from coordinate 1,182 downwards.
GCCGGGTGAAGCGCGGGGAAGACACCAGCGCCTCGGCCTGGGCCACCGTCGTGGGCATGGCCGGCGGCGTGTAATACCACGCCAGCCCGCCGCCGACCGCCAACGCCGTCGCACCAACCACCAACCACCCCGCCGCGCGCCGTCTGCGACGCCGACGTTCGGCAGTTTCATCCACGTCGGCGACTTGGAATGCGGTCACGGCGAGCTCCAAAAACGAGAAAATTGAAAATCAGAAGTACTGTCAGCCGGGGATCACGATGTCCACGTGCCCGTCGGCAAACAGCAGGTTGCGTTTGAAATGCCGCTTAGGCACGGTGAGCACCGACCCGTCTTCCAAACCAAAGTCCGAGCCGCCCTCCTCCCCGTCGTAATCACTCAGCACCAGCAGCGACGACTCAGTGAACCCTACCCGGCGCACAAAGCCCCGGTTGATCACCGCCGCCACGGTGGAGCCGTTCAAAAAACTCGAATAGACGTAGCTCATGTCCGCCAAGGGGTAGACCGTATCGTCGTCCGGGCAGCGGTACACCTCGCTCTTCCCATCGGACGCCCCACGGCCTACCTGATAAGTCAAATATCCGTAAAGCGGCGGCGTGGTCAGCAGTGACAAAAACGGCGACGGAATGGACCGCGCGTCGGGGTAAAAGTCTTTGCTTTCTTGCAAATACGACTCGAAGGCGACCCCCAGCTGTCGCAGATTCGAGGAGCAGGTGATCCGCTGGGCGCTGGTGCGGGTCGAGGCCAGCACCGGCAGCAGAGTACCCACCAACACCGCGACAATCGACAGGATTACCAGCAGCTCCAGCAGGGTGAAGGCCAGCCTCTGGGACTTGAACAAGCTTCGCGTTGGGGGTGAGTCCATAGCGTTTCAACGCCGCTCAACAACAGACTATTGCACGCCCGTCCCGCTCCACGGGCGCCGGGGCACGCGCCGGCCCGCCGGGCAAAAATCTTCCGCCTCGTTCCAAACACCAAACCCGACTCTTCTTGACCTACCCTTTCGCGTATTCCGCTCCCCCCAACCCGTCTCGTGCGCCGCCCGAGCCCCGCTCACCACGACCAAATCATGCTCCAGCTTCTCCCCCTTTTCCACTATCTCAATGAATGCACACCCAAGTTACCAAATCTTTTGCTTTATTTTCTTTTCGCAACTTTACACAAATATTATACGCACATAATGAC
>CALLPP010000152.1 GCA_938015655.1 uncultured Algisphaera sp. | reverse complement strand
CACTTTCGGGATTCGGGCTGGAGATCGAAGAGCACGTGCCGACTCGGTGACCGCCCCAGGTGCCATGTGTACCGGGCGTGATCAGCGATGCAGGTGATTGGTGTAGCCGCCGCTGCGGCGCAGGGGCTCTTCGGGCAGTTTCGGAGTGACCGAGTCGAGCGGGTCTTCGCGCGGCAGATCCCCGGCCGGCGGGGCGGGGTTGGTGATGGCGCCTGGGGTCGTCTGGTTGCCGTAGCCCGCTGGCTTCTGAGCATCCTGAGGAGGGCGGGGGCTGTGGCCGCTGCCGCGGGGCCGCGCCTCGTTGACGGTAAGTGGGCGCCCGTTGAGTTCTTTGCCGTGGGCGTTAGCGACGGCTTCGGCCGCTTCGGCAGCGTCCGGCATTTCGACGAAAGCAAATCCGCGCGGGCGGCCGGTTTCGCGGTCGTAAACGAGGGTGGCACGCTCGACCTGGCCCCATTGGGAAAAAAACTCGACCAGTTCCGGTTCGGTGGTGGCGTAAAGAAGGTTGCCGACGTAGATGTTGGTCACGGTGTTGGTACCTGAGTAGATGTCAAACGTTCCCGGCAGGGGTACGACATAGAGCCGGTTTTGGTTTTGGTGGGCTATGAAAATACGAACTTTGTAGCGTCCGGGTGTAGTCCCAGGTGCTGCAAACTTTTATTTTCTAGGGGATCAGCGTTGTAATCAGCAAGATCAATTTAGCTTGACACCCAACCTGATTATACCCACAAAAATCGCTAAACGTCCGAAGGATCAATGGGTGCGTTGGTAACCTAAAGCTATTATCCAGTGGCTTAATCCAACTTTCGTTGGATATATGGAATCGCCGGGGGCGAGGCTTGGTGGTGAATTTTTTTAGGAAAGTAGCTGCTCGAGGTCGTTTCGGGTCAGTGATTGAAGCAGGTTCTGCTCCCCCCCCACGATGGCATCGGCGAGTTTGCGCTTACGGGCCTGCAGCTCGATGATGCGCTGTTCGACGGTGTCTTCGCAGATCATGCGGTAGGCAAACACCGGCTTAGTCTGGCCGATGCGATGGGTGCGGTCGATGGCCTGGGCTTCGACGGCGGGGTTCCACCAAGGGTCCAAGATGAAGACGTACTCTGCGGCGGTGAGGTTGAGCCCCACGCCGCCGGCCTTGAGACTGATCAGGAAGACCTGCAGGTCTGGGTCTTCCTGGAACTGCTCCACGACTTCCTTGCGGTTGCGGGTCTGCCCGTCGAGGTAGGCATAGCGGATGCCCAGTTCGTCCAGCCGCTTGCGGACCAGGCCCAGCATGCTGGTGAACTGGCTGAAGACCAGGGCTTTCTGGCCGCCGTCGATCACCTCGGCGAGCATGTCGCTGAGGGTGTCGAGCTTGGCCGAGGGCACGTCCGGCCCGCCGGTGTCGATGCCCTGCTTGTCGATGAGCGCGGGGTGGCAGGCGGCTTGCCGCAGGCGTAGCAGGGCTTCGAGCACCATGAAGGCGTTGCCCCGGCCGGCGACGCCGGCCCCGGCCCGGTCGGCGGCGGCCTCGTTGTCGGCGTCGGATTTGGCGGTCGCCGATTCGGACACCGCGTCCAGCTGCTGCATGAGCGTGCCGCGGTAGTAGGTCCGCAGCTGGTCGTAGACCTTGCGTTGGGCGGGTTCCATCTCGCACAAGATGGTTTGCTCGGTCTTGGCGGGAAGGTCTTTGAGCACCTCGGTTTTGGTGCGTCGCAGGATGAAGGGCCGCAGGGCCCGGGCGACCTGGGCGATGGTGTCGGTTGCGGTGGACGAGGTGTCTGCCGGCTGAGTGGGGTCGTCGGTCAGGTTGAAGTCCATGGGGCCGCGTTCGGCGGCTTCGTCCAGGGCGGCGTTGGCCGCTGCGTCGGCGTCGTCGCCATCGGCCATGCGCTGCGCGGTAGCGCTGCTGCTGGCGGCTTTGACCAGGTCGCTGAAGCGGGCGCTGGCGCCCAGCATGCCGGGGTTGAGGAATTCGAAAATCGACCACAGGTCGCCCAGGTGATTTTCGACCGGGGTGCCGGTGAGGGCCAGGCGGTGGTCGGCCCGCAGCAAACGTGCCGCTTTGGCGCTTTGGCTGGCGGGGTTTTTGATGGCCTGGGCTTCGTCAAGCACCGCGTAATCGAATTCCACTTCTTTAAGGGTGTCGATGTCGCGCCGCATGAGTCCGAAGCTGGTGACGATCAGGTGCTGGTCTTTGAACTGCTTGACCAGGTCGGCCCTGTCCGGGCCGCTGTACGCCATGACTTTCAGCTCGGGGCAGAACTTCTGGGCTTCGTCTAGCCAGTTAAAGATGACCGAACGCGGCACCACGATCAGCGAGGGCTTGCCCGGGGCCTGGGCTTTTTTGCTTTTGGACCCTGGGCCCGGGGTGTCACAGTGGGCGGGGTCGCCGTTGGCCCGGCCGTGCATCATGGCCAGCACCTGAACGGTTTTACCCAGGCCCATGTCGTCGGCCAAGATGCCGCCCATACCGAAGGTGCGTAGGAAGTCCAGCCAGCCCAAGCCCTCGCGTTGGTAGGTGCGGAGGGTGCCGCCGAAGTCGGCGTGGGCGTCGGCGGGGTCGATGCCATCGAAAGCCTTGAGTTGCTCGCGGGCTTCGGCAAAGCGGTCGTCGAAGGCAGCTTGGTCTTGGCCGGTCAGCAGTTGGTCGAGCACTGCGGCCTGGCTATTTTTGAAGCGCAGGTGGTCGCCTTCGACCTTGCCCAGGGTGACCAGCAGGCCGTGCTCGTCGAGCCACTGCTCGGGCAGCAGGGCCTGGGTGCCGTCGCCCAGGACGATCATGTTTTTGCCCGAGCGTGCGGCGGCCAGAATCTGCGGCAGGGTGAGGGTTTCGGTGGTGCCGTCGGCCCGCTCGTAGGTGGCCTCGCCCCGTAATTCGAACCAGTCGATGCCGGTGGTAATGGAGAGGGCGGGGGGGCCGGCGGCCCGGATGATTTTTTGGTCCGCCGAGACGACCCAGCCCGCGCTGAGGAGGCTGGACACGGCTCGGGACATCTGCTTGGGGGAGATCAGCAGCACGTCGCCGGTGGGCGAGGCGGTGTGGCGTAGGCCCAGGCCGGCGGTGGCGGCGATGGACTCGCGTTCGGCCCGTAGGTTGCGGCGCACCAGCTGCTGTTCGTCCAGGGGTGCCAGGCCGTCGGTGTCGGCCGGTTCAGCGTCGGCGGGAGCCGGGGTGGCGGGGGCGGGCTCGCTGGGCACGGTGGTGGCCGGCGCGTCGCCGGGGCCCTCGGCTCCGTCCGCCGGGCGGACCGCGGCGGGTACGAACCGCCCGCGCCGGGCGGGGCTGATGCGCTGCCCGGCGTAGTCGAAGCTCACCCGGGCAACCAGGCTGTTGCGGCCCGGGCCGGTGAGCAGCTCGGCGGCCTGGGCGGATCCCGGGCTGTAGACGTCCAGGTGGGGTACGGGGTCGAGCATGCGCTCGGCGCGGCCTAGGCCCTCGGGCAGGTCCAGCTCGGGCAGTTGCGGCAGCAGGTAGAGGCGTTCGAGAAACCGCTCGATGTCGGCTTCGGGGACCCGCAGGGCCGAGCCGCCCACGGGCAGGGCGTCTTCTTCTTCGTCGGAGGTGGGTTCGTCGAGCAGTTCGCCTTCATCCGGGCCGTCGTCGGCGTACCGGTGGTCGCGGAACTGGTTCACCCAGCGAAAGGCGTCGCGGTCGTCAAAGGGGGCGGCGGTGGCCACGGCGTAACGCGAACGGCTGCCCGGCGCGGCGGATTCCACTGCGCGGCTGAGGATTACCAGACCGTCGCGGCCACCCAGCACCACCTCGGGCTCGGTGACGGCGATGCGTTTGCCGGCGCGGCGCAGCTGCACATCAATCAGCAGCTCGCCGGCGCCGGGTCGGCCGATCAGCCACAGCTTCCAGGCGGCGGCGCCGTCGGACCAGCGCAGGGGACGCTGACGGCTTTTGTTCAGGTGGGTGTCTTCTTCTAGCTCTAGAAAAGCGCGGCCGGTGTTGATCATGCGCCGCAGGATGCTGCGCTGGGCCCCGGGCGCGATGCGGTAAGTATTGTGGCCGCGGTCTAAGCGGTGGGCCTGGTTGGATTCGTGTCGGGTGACCCAGGTGGCCCCGAGCATCATGCTCACGAGTTCGCGGTCGGTCGGGTCGGCCAGGCCGTCGATCGTGTCCAGCCCGACTTTCAGGGGTTTGGGCTTGCTCCATCCGCTGGCGATGGCGGTGCGCTGCTGCAGG
>CALLPP010000151.1 GCA_938015655.1 uncultured Algisphaera sp. | reverse complement strand
GCGGCTGTAGCTCAGTTGGTAGAGCGTCAGCTTCCCAAGCTGAATGTCGACGGTTCGAACCCGTTCAGCCGCTTTGCTTCGCGACGGGTTTTTTGCGTGTTGCGGTGAATCCGTTTGGCCGCTTTGCTTTGCCTTGGGGCTCTGCTTCAATGTGCAGCAGCGACCTGCGGCCCGGGCTCATCCCCGATCGGGCGGCTGGGGGCGGCCGCCGTTCTTCCGGGCCGCGGGGGCGGGGCCTCCAAGCGGTGGGTGAGTTCCGAGGTTCCACGCAGACGTCCCCGTCGCGCCGGCATGGGCCGCGGCCGGATCTTTGGTGTGGCCCCTGGGTATGCCGGACAAGGCCCGCCACGGCCTGACGCTCCACCAACGCCCTCCCGTAGAATCTGCTCGTGCCTTCCCCCGCCCCCCCCAGCACCATTCTGCGACCGGCCGTGGTGGCGGACGTGCCGCGGATGGCGGCGATTATTAACGACGCGGCGGAGCTGGGGCTGATGCTGCACAAGTCACACGCGAAGCTGTACGAGCATTTGCGGGCGTACCACGTGGTGCAAGACGCGGGCACGGGCGAGGTGGTGGCGACCGGGGGGCTGTCGATCATCTGGGCCAACCTGGCGGAGGTGGTGGCTTTGGCGGTGGCGCCCGACCAGCGCGGACGGGGCCACGGGCGGCGGCTGGTGGAGGCGGCGGTGCAGCAGGCCCGGGAGCTGGGCATCCGCCAGGTGATGAGCCTGACCTACGAGCAGGCGTTTTTTGAACGGCTGGGCTTCCGCGTGATCGACCGGCACAAGCTGCCCATGAAGGTGTGGGCCGACTGCGTACACTGCCCCAAGCACGCGGCGTGCGACGAGATCGCGATGCTGCGCGTGCTGGACGACGTGCCCGAGGCCCCGGGCCCCGCGCCGGCGGCGGGCGGGATCGCGCTGCCGGTGCTGGCGGTTGAGGGGAAGCGTTCGTAGGCGTTCGCCCTGCGTCGGCGTCCGCCCTGGTTGGGAGGGCGAACCTTCCGGTGAGCCGGCGTCGCGTGGCCTCGAAGCTCACCAGAAGGTTCGCCCTCCCAAAAACAATCGCACCCGCGCCAGCGCTCTTCCTAACGCCTAGGGCCTCACGCCTTACGCCTCATTCCACCCGCTCTCGACCGCAACCGGCGCCCTAAACTGCCGCCTTGCCCACCGCCCTCCCCTGGCACGAACACGTCGCCGGCAGCGCTCCCCTGCGCGCGCTGACCGAAACCCTTGCCGCTGATATGTCGGCCGTGGCCACCGGTGTGCGCGGCGCCCTCGCCCCTCTGTTGGCGGCCGAAACCGCCCGCACGCTCAACCGCACGGTGCTGCTGGTGGTCGCCCACCTGGACGAGGCCGACGACGCGCTCGACGACCTGGAATCGCTGGGCCAAGAAAACGGCTGGGGCCATCTCACCTTCGAACGCTTCGGCGCCCTGGAGGTCTTGCCCGGCGAAACCGCCGTGAACCTGGAGCTATTGGCCGAGCGCATCGCCGTGGTGGGCCGCGCGGCCGACGGCGACTACGAGGGCCGGCCCGGCGTGCTGGTGGCTCCGGTGCAGGCGCTGATGCAGGGTGTGCCCGCGCCCGACACGCTGGACCGATTCAGTCTGGAGCTGCGGGCGGGCGAAACCCTGCCGCCCGGGCAGCTGTTCGACTGGCTGGACCGCGCGGGCTACAGCCGGCAAGACGCGATCGAGCAGCCCGGCGACTTCGCCACCCGCGGGGGCGTCGTGGACCTGTACCCCGTGGCCGGGCGGGCCACGCTCCCGGCCGACGGGCCCAAGGCGTCCCCCACCCCCGCCGCCATCTCGCCCATCCGCCTGGACTACTTCGGCGACGAGATCGAGTCCATCCGGCGCGTGGACCCCGACACCATGGGCAGCGGCGCGGCGCTGCTTTCGGTGGGGCTGATCGGCCAGCCGGCGGGCGACACCCCCCAAGCCGCAGACACCGACGTCCACCTGCTCGACCTGCTGCCGCCCGACGTGGTGCCCGCCCTGCACGAAACCCAGGAGCTCGCCGAACAGGCCCGCGGCTACTTCGAACGCCTCACCCGCAGCGACGGCATCGCGCCCCCGCGCGAGATTTTCAAGGCCCTCACCGGCCGGCCCCACGCGGAACTCAACGCCTACTCCAAGTCCACCAACCCGCGGGCCGTCGCGGTTCCGCTGCCCACCGCGCCGCTGGCCCCGTTCGACCCCGACGCCAAGCGCGCCGTCGCCGAACTGGCGGAGATGGCGACCGACGACCAGCGCGTGGTGGCGCTGTGCCGCAAGCCCGCCGAGGCCGAGCGCCTGCGCGAGCTGCTGAACGAGCGGGTGCCCGGCCACGCCGTCGCGGTCCACCAGGGCGTGCTGAACCGCGGTTTCGTGTGGGGGGCCGACCTAGAAAATGCCCGCGGCGGCAAAACCCGCAGCGCCAAGCGGCGTGTCGGCCGCTCGCTGATGGTCGTGCCCCACCACGAGCTCTTCCACCGCTACGAGACCAAGCGCCGCGTCCGCCGCGTGCTCTCGGCCAACGCCGCAGGTGGCCAGGCGGGCGACGCCTTCCTGGACCTGGAGGTGGGCGACTACGTGGTCCACGTCGACCACGGCATCGCCAAGTTCACCGGCCTTAAAACGATGCGTTCGCGCAAGCAGGCCGACGGCACCACCACCGGCGGCGGCGAGTACCTGGCCCTGCAGTTCGCCGACCAGGTCAAGCTGAACGTGCCCGCCGCGCAGATCGACCTGATTCAGAAATACGTCGGCGGCTTCGAGGGCCGCCCCCCGCTGTCCAAGCTGGGCGGCCGCAAATGGAAGCGGCAGAAAGAACAGGTGGCCGACGCGGTCAAAGACCTGGCCGCCCAGCTGCTGCGGGTGCAGGCCGCCCGGTCCACCCAGCCGGGCATCCGCTACCCCGCCGACACCGCCTGGCAGCAAGAGTTCGAAGGCGAGTTTCCTTATGACGAGACCGAAGACCAACTCGCGGCCATCGCCGCGGTGAAGTCCGACATGGGCGACAACACACCCATGGACCGGCTGATCTGCGGCGACGTGGGCTTTGGCAAAACCGAGGTCGCCATCCGCGCCGCTTTCAAGGCTTGCGAGTACGGCAAGCAGGTGGCCATCTTGGTGCCCACCACCGTGCTGGCCGAGCAGCACGAGCGCAACTTCGCCCGGCGTTTCGCGGACTACCCCTTCACCGTCGCCGCCCTGTCGCGTTTCCGCACGCCGCGCGAGGTCAAGGCCACGCTCAAGGGTCTGGCCACCGGCGCGGTGGACGTGGTGGTGGGCACCCACCGGCTGCTGAGCAAAGACGTGGCCTTCGCCGACCTGGGCCTGGTGGTCATCGACGAAGAGCAGCGTTTCGGCGTCGAACACAAGAACAAGCTGCTGGAGCTGCGCCTCACCGCCGACGTGCTCACCCTCACCGCCACGCCCATTCCCCGCACGCTGCACATGAGCATGGTGGGCCTGCGCGACATCAGTAGCCTGACCACCGCGCCCGTGGACCGCCGCGCGATCGTGACCGAGGTGGCGCCCTACGACGAGCAGCGCGTCAAACAGGCCCTGATCCGCGAGCTGTCGCGCGAGGGCCAGGCCTACTTCGTCCACAACCGTGTACACAGCATTTACGAGCGGGCCGCGGAGATCCAGGCCCTGGTGCCCAAAGCCAAGATCCTGGTCGGCCACGGCCAGATGGGCGGGCACGAGCTGGAAAAAGTCATGCTCGCCTTCACCCGGCGCGAGGCCGACATCCTGGTCAGCACCACCATCATCGAGTCGGGCATCGACATCCCCACCGCCAACACGATGTTTATCGACCAGGCCGACCACTTTGGCCTCGCCGAGCTTCACCAGCTGCGCGGCCGCGTGGGCCGTAGCCGCCACCGGGCCTACTGCTACCTGCTGCTGCCGCCGGACCGCACCGTCAACGAGGTTGCCGCCAAACGCCTCAAGGCCATCGAGAACTACAGCATGCTGGGGGCCGGCTTCAAGATCGCCATGCGCGACCTGGAGATCCGCGGCGCGGGCAACATCCTGGGCGGCGAGCAGAGCGGCCACATCGCCGCGGTGGGCTACGAGATGTACTGCCTGCTGCTGGAACAAGAAACCAAACGCCTGAACCACGAGCCGGTGATCGAGGCCAGCAAGTGCCACCTGGACCTGCCCGGGGTCTCCGGCGACGGTCCTGAGAACAGCCAGGGCGCGGCCGCCGGCAGCCTGCCCAAGCGCTGGATCAAGAGCGACAAGCACCGCATGGACGCCTACCGCCGGCTCACCCGCGTCGACACGCTCACCCAGCTCGACGCGGTGGTGCAAGACCTCACCGAGGCCTGCGGCAAGCCGCCGGCCCCGGCCCAGACCTTCATCGACCTCACCGAGATCCGCGTGGGCGCCAGCACGCTGCGCATCGACCGCATCCGCCGCGAGGGCGCCGACCTGATCTTCAACACGCAGGTGCCCCAGGCGGTCATGCCGCTGTTTGCCGATGCGCCGGGCCGCACGCTGCTCATCGACACCCACGACGTCTACTGGCGTCCGCCGCCGAAGTACCTCGAAGCTCCGGCCACAGTCGTCGCGGTGCTGCGCAAGCTGTTGGTACGCCCGGTGCGGGCACGGGCCGAGAAGGCGGCAGCGGCTTCAGGGGGCTGACGCGCGCCTCACCCCCCCGCGTCCGCCCGCTCGATCCCGCCGTCCATCAGCCGGACGACCCGCTGCTTGTACAGCGCCCCCACCGCCTGCTTGAAGGCCTTTTTGCTGCACCCAAAGGCCCCACGGATGGCCTCGGGAGGGCTCTTGTCGCAAACCGCCAGCCGCCCGCCGTGCGCATCCAACTTCGCCAAAATCTGCTCGCTCAGCGACGCCACACGGCCGTACCCGCTGGGGTCGCGCTGCAGGTCGATCTTCCCGTCGGCGTACACCTGCTTCACGTAGGCCACCAGCTCGTCGCCCACCTTCAGCCCCCCGGCCATGTCCGAGCGGTACAGCAACCCGCTGTAGGCCTGGTTCACCACCGCCTTATAGCCCAGCGGCGACTCGGCGTAGACCAGCGCGTCGACCGGGTCGTTCACCGCGTAGCCCGGCGGATCGGTGGGGAAATACCGGTCCAGTTCGCACGAGGCCACCACACGGTCCGCCCCGTCCACGTACACCGCCACCGTCACCCGGTCGCCGGCGCGGAAGCGCTGGCCCGCCCACGCACTGCCGGGCAGCAGCAGGTCTTTGCTCAGCCCCCAGTCCAAAAACGCCCCCACCCCGTCCTTCACGTGCAGCACCTCCAGGCACGCAAACTGCCCGGCCTCCACGTGCGGAAGATCCGTGGTGGCGATCGGCCGCCCCTCCGAGTCGCGGTACAAAAACACGTCCACCCGCCCGCCGATCTGCATGTAAGGCGTGACCCAGCGGGTGGGCAGCAGGATCGCGTCTTGCTCCGGCCCCGCGTTGAGGTACAACCCCTGCGGGGTGGAGCGGGCCACGGTCATTTGGTTGAAGCGTCCCATCCGGGTCATGGGCCCACCCTATCACCTTCACCCGCGAGGCCAGCCCGGCCCCAGCGGGCGTTACCATCCTGCGATGCCCAGCGCCGCCCCATCCACCCGCCCGCCCAATATCTTGTTTTTGATGGGCGAAGACGTGGGCCGCCACCACGGCTGCTACGGCGACGCGTTCGCCCGCACGCCTCACCTGGACCGCCTGGCCGTCCAGGGCTGCCGCTTTACCCGCGCCTACACCACCGCGCCGGTCTGCTCGCCGGCCCGCAGCACGCTGATTTCCGGGCAAGACCCGCGCAAGCTGGGCACGCACCTGCACCGGTCCAAGCTCCGCACCCCGCCGCGGATGTTCACCGAAGAGCTGCGCGACGCGGGCTACTTCGTGAACTGGGCAAACAAAACCGACTTCAACTTCGACGAAGACGCCGAGGGATTTGCCCACCGCCTGGCCGACGCACGGACCGACTGGCGTGACGACCTGGCGCAGGGCCGCCTCCCGGACCAGCCCTGGCTGTTTTTCTACAACTTCGCCATGACCCACGAAAGCGGCCTGTGGCCGCCCGAGGCCGTGCCCAACGTGCCCGCCCAAGAGCCCCGGCACGCGGACCCCGCCCTCGACCGCCTCCCGGGCCTGGCCGTGCCGCCCTACCTGCCCGACACGCGGACCACCCGGGCAGCGCTGGTGCGCTATTACGATCACCTGGAAGAACAAGACCGGCAGATCGGCGCGGTGCTCGACAGCCTGGAGCGCAGCGGGCAGGCCCGGCACACCGTGGTCATCTACCTGTCGGACCACGGCCGCGGGCTGGTCCGCGAAAAACGCTGGTGCTACCCCGCGGGCGTGCGCATGCCGCTGATCGTCCGCGCTCCGGGGCTTACCGAGCCCGGCTCGGTCCGCGACGATCTGGTGTCTTGGGTCGATATCGCCCCCACCCTGTTGGCCCTGGCCGGCGTGGAACGCCCCGCCACCTACGACGGCCGCGCGCTGCTGGGCCCCGAAACCGGGCCCGAGCCCGCGTGCGTGTTCTTCGGCCGCGACCGCATGGACTCCTCGCACGACCGGGTGCGCGGCGCGGCCGACCGCCGGTATCTCTACCTGCACAACGACCGCCCCGACCTGCCCTACGCCCAGTGCAACCGCTACATGGAAACCAGCCCCGTGACCATCCAGGCCCGCCGCCGCGACGGCGCAGCGGGCTTCCCCGAAAACCTGTGGCTGCAACCCCGCAAGCCACGCGAAGAACTTTACGACCTGCACGCGGACCCCCACGGGCTGCACAACCTCGCAGAGCGCAGAGATCACGCCCAAACCCTGATCAACCTGCGGAGCGCCGTGGCAGACTGGTGCATCCGCACCGGCGACAAGGGGCGGGTACCCGAGCGTCGGCTGGTCAAGCAGGGCCTGATCCACGATGACATCGCCGGCATCGCCGATCGTAAAGGCAAGCTCCTTCCCGAACTTAATTCCAGCGGAGCTTTTGCCGCCCACTACGACGCCGACACGGTGTAAATCGCATCGCCCCACCCATGCTGCACCTCGCTCTCTACCACCCGGCCATCCCGCAGAACACCGGCAACATCGCCCGCACCACCGTGGGCATGGGCGCGCACCTGCACCTCATCCACCCGATGAAGTTCGAGATCAGCGACCACGCGGTCAAGCGCGCCGGCCTGGACTACTGGCCCAGCGTCACGCTGACCCAGCACGCTGACGACGACGCCTTCCTCGCGTGGCTGGGCGACCGTCGGCCCTGGATGGTCACCAAGTTCGGCACGCAGAGGTTTGACCAGCCCGCCTACACCGATGGCGACGTGATCCTGCTGGGCAACGAGAACACCGGCCTGCCCGACGCCTGGCACCAGCGTTGGCCCGATCGCGGCGTGGTCATCCCCATGCCCGGACCAATCAGCGGCGGGGCCAACATCCGCAGCTACAACCTGGCCAACGCGGCGGCGATTGTGCTGGCGCAGGCAGCACTGACCGCGTTGTAACCCGCCGGGCCATCACGCCCGCCCCCGCCCCAGCATCCACTGGGCCCGCGTGTCGATCACCCGCCGGTAAACCTCTGCGTCCGCGTCGTTGAAGCACACAAACACCACCCGCCCGGGGTGCGCGGGCGCCGGGCGGCGGCTGAAGTGCCCGAACACGTGCCCGAACGCGATGCGGGCCGCCCGCTCGGGCGGAAAGCGGTACGCCCCGGTGCTGATCGCCGGGAAACCCACCGCCTGAGCCCCGGTGTCTTCGGCCAGCCGCAGGCAGCTCGCGTAGCAGCTGGCCAGCTGGGTGTCTTCCAGGGTGTAGCCCAGCGCCGCGCGCTCGTCGCCCGGGGCC
>CALLPP010000150.1 GCA_938015655.1 uncultured Algisphaera sp. | reverse complement strand
GTGCGTAATCACCCACGAGCCAATGTGCGCCGAGTGTTCGACGCCCTACCAGGGCGTCAACTACTCCAAGACAGGGCTCGCCCGGCATCTTGCGTCAATCAAAGAAGGCCAGCGCCCGGCACGCCGGGGGCGCAAACTGGTGGTCCTGCTCGCCCTGGCCGTGGGTCCGGGGTTCTGCGCGTCGTGGTACGGCGTGCAAATCACCGGCAGAGCCCTGATGCGGCAAATCGAAGGCCCCCGCGAAGGGACACCGCCTTGAACCAACCCCGAGCGGCCGCCACGCTCTACCACCCCGAAGCCGATCGCGGGACCGACCCGCTTGATTTGACCCTGGCCTACCTGCGCCGCGCCGGCGTGGACGCGGGTCTGCTTTACCTGCCCGCCGCGGCACCGGTGCTGGCGGCCGGGGTCTGGTGGATCGGGGTGGTCACCGCCGGCGATCGACCGGCCCTGGCCACCGCCAGCCTAGCCTTGACCGCCGCGTGGGCCCTGCGTTGGGCATTGCTAACCCCTCTGTACGCGCGGGTGATGCGCGACGCCGGCCTGCCGGTTCGGATCACCCCCCGTGCGCTACTCACCGTGGTGGCGGGACGCACCATCGCCCACCCCCTGACGGTCTGGGGCGGTCCCCTGGTGCGGCCGGGCGCCTGGGCCTGGGGGTTTTCGTCCATGGTCACACCGTGCGTGCTGACCGCCCAGGGGCCAGCGAATACCGGCGTGCGGCAGGCCGGCCGCCTTTTGGGGCAGCACACCCGGCGCCTGCTGCGGCAAAGCACTTATGCCGGGCTCCTCGCCGTGGTGGGCGCCTTGGGTTTTACGGCGACGCTGCTGATACTGGTCACGCAACTGCTGCCCGCACTCACCGGTCACGACTTCACCACCATCAAACTCGCGATGAGGGGCCCCGCCTGGTGGCTGAACACCGCCCTCTTGGCCGTCCTGACCTTTGATTTTGTCTGGGTGATCGCCTCGGTCTTCCTGGCCGCAGAGTTAGAAGCCCGGCGCACCGGACGCGACTTAAGCCTGCGACTCGAACGGTTGAAGGCGAGGGCGCGGTGAGCGCAGCCCACCACCGATCGGGGCGAAGCCTGCGCCTGGCGTTCGCCCTGGGTCTGGCCATGTCCAGCCCCGCCTCGCCCGCCGCGCCGGCGGCACCGGTGCCCGTCGCGCTGGACAACGACGCGGTCCAGACCGCCCGCGAACAGCTGCGGACGATCCGCTACGACCCCCGGTTCCACCGCTGGCAGCGGCGGGTGCCCGCAACACGCAACGGCGCCAACGCCCATGGCAACGACGCGACTTCCGCGGGCCCTTCACCGCTAGACCGCGTAAGCCGGACCCTCAAAGACTTCTTCCGCTGGCTGATCGGCCCCTCCGCCCCCAACCCGGGTACCCCACCGGCCGGTCAAAGCGGCGCGGGCGGGGCCCCGGGTGTTTCCCCCCCGTGGGAGGCCATGCTCCGGTTTATGGGCTGGACGGTGCTGGCCGTCGTGGCCGCATCGATCATTTATGCGATGTGGGCCCGCCGCCACCTGCACCGTCGTTCCGCGGCGGCCCCGGTCACGCGCGAACAGCTAAACACCGCGCTGCAGCAGGGCGACGCGTTGGCCGCCGACGCCCCGGCCTGGAACCGCCACGCCCGGGCACTGGTTGGCGAAGGCGACCTGCGCCTCGCCTACCGCGCTGCGTATCTGGCGCTGCTTTCGGGCCTGCACCACGCCGGACGGATTCATTACCGAAAGCAACGCACCAACTTCACCTACGTCGCGGGCTACCGCGGACCCGACGCCCAACGCATCCGCTTTGCCGGGCTCACCGACGCGTTTAACGACTGCTGGTACGGCCACCGCGCGCCCAACGCACAGCGTTTCGCCACGCTCGAGCGCGACACCGGCGAGCTTCTCCGTGAAGCCGGACAGCAGAGCCAGGAGGCTCCTGCATGAACCGGCTATTGCCCTCCCTGCTGCTGCTGGCCCTGCTCGGAACCACCTCCGCCCTGCTCGCCCGCAAAGCCGTGCGCGACGCCCAGGGCGGGGAAACCCACCCGGTTTACACCACCCAGCGTTACGACCCCTGGGGCAGCGCCGCCCTCGCCACGGTGTTGTACCAACGCGGAATTGATGTGCGCCGACTGGAACGCCCACGGGTGCCGGCAGGCTTTAGCGGCGTGCTGCTGCAGGTCGCCCCCCCACCGGATCTGTCCCCGGACGACACCGAAGCCAACCCCGCCTCCGGCGTGCTGGCCGCGTCTCCGCTGCTGGACTGGGTCGCGCAGGGCAACACGCTGGTCCACCTCACCCGACGGCCCACGCCCCTCACCACCCTTCTGGGGCTCAGCGACCCCCACGCCATCCTGAATGTCGACACCGTGGCCGACTATCAACGCACCGGCGGCCACCCCGACAACCTTCCGGGCGAGGTGGTCCGTGCCCGATGGACGGCAAGCACGCGCGACGGCCCTGCCCGTCAGCTGGTTTTGCGAGCTCCCCTCACGCTCGATGACCCGAACAACGCCCGCTGGACCCCCCGCCTAAGCCACGGCCACCGCACCCTGGGCGGCGTGATGCAGCACGGCGCCGGGCGTGTTGTCGTGCTGGGCGCCCCCACCCCCGCGCTGAACTTGCCACTGGATGAAGCCGACCACCTGCCCTGGCTGCTGGAGCAACTGGGCGAGGGGCCCGTCCTATTCGATGGCTGGAGCCACGGCATCGGTCACGCCGGAGGCATTCTCGAAACCGCGGTCCGACTCGGTCTGCTGCCGCTGCTGATCCAGGGCGTGGTGCTGCTGGGCGCGTGTCGATGGGCCACCCACCGAGCCCCCGCACCCGCCCCGCCACCGCCGCCCACGCCCCGCAACGCCCGCGAGCAGATCGATGCCCTCGCCCGGCTCACCCGCCACGCCCTGCCCCCGACAGAAACCGCGCGCCGCACCTACGACTTGGTACGCGCCCGCCTCGCCGAGGGCCTGCGCTGCCGGCCCGAGGACGTCACCGACCGTTTACGCTCCCCCCGCGGCTCCGCGGCCGTCCGCGCCGCGGAACTGCTGGCTCAAGCCGCCGCACTCGCCACCACCGACCGCCCCGAGTGCCCGGCGTGTGGGCACGATCTCGCGGGCAGAACCGGCGAGGCCTGCAGCGAGTGTGGCGCACCGCTGGCCCCCAAGCTTTTGCGGGCCTCGCGCCGCCCCGAACTCACCATCGCCGCCGCCTCACCAAACCAACCCCGCCTCCCCGCCCTCGCCGAGCTGCTTGACGACTCGGCCGCCCTTGCCTCGGAGCTACGCCGTGCCTGACGCCGACAATCCCACCCCACCTCAATCCACCCCGCCACCGGGCGACCTCGCCGCGCTAAGCGACGGCATCGGCCGGGTCGTGCTGGGCCAGCCCGCGGTCATCGAGCAGGTGCTGGTCACGCTGCTCTGCGGCGGGCACGCGCTGCTAGAAGGCGTACCGGGCACCGCCAAGACCCTGACCGTACGCACCGTGGCCGCCCTGCTATCGCTCAAAACCCGCCGCATACAGTTCACCCCGGACCTGATGCCGGCAGACATCATCGGCACCAACGTGTTCAACCTGCAAACGCAGGTCTTCGAACTGCGGGCCGGACCGATCTTCGCCGACTTCGTCATCGCCGACGAAATCAACCGCGCCCCCGCCAAAACCCAGTCGGCCCTGCTTGAAGCAATGAGCGAGGCCCACGCCACCATCGACGGCGTGCGGCACCAGCTCTCGGACGCTTTCACCGTGTTCGCCACGCAAAACCCCGTGGAGTTCGAAGGCACCTACCCGCTTCCCGAAGCCCAGCAAGACCGCTTTTTACTGAAAATCCGGCTGGATTACCCCCCCGCCGAAGCCGAGCGGGCGGTGCTCGAAGCCATCCACCAGGGCCGTCCGCCCGCCGCGGTGCTGGCCGAAGGGCTCACGCCGGTCCTCGACCTCGCCGGGCTGGTGACCCTCCGCCAGCAGCTGGGCGTGATCCGCGTTGAACCCGCCGTACTGGACTACGCCCTCGCCATTGTCCGCGGCACCCGCAACCACCCCATGCTGTTGCTGGGGGCCGGCCCCCGCGGGTCGATGGCCCTGCTCCAGACCACCAAAGCGCGGGCCCTTCTGCGCGGCCACGACTACGTGTCGCCCGACGACGTGGTGGCCATGGTCGGCCCCACCCTTGGCCACCGGGTCGTGCTCAACGCCGAAGCCGAGGTCAGCGGCGAAACCACCGACGCGGTGCTTCAGCGCGTCCTCGACCAGATCGACGTGCCGCGATGACCGTCCCCGCCCGCCCGGCGCTGTGGTTGCTGGCCTTGGGCCTGCCGCTCTGTCTGGCCGGCGTCTATGCGCCCGCGGCCCTCGCGGTCGCCGGCGTGCTCAACGCCGCCGTCGGCTTGGCCGTGCTGGCCCAGGGCCGCGGGCTGCGCCGCGACCCGGTCCGCGTGGCGCTCGAAGTCACCAACCGCCCCCAGGCCGGCCGCCCCTGCGAAGCCCGCGTCGTCCTGGAAAACCCGGGATCACGGCCCCGCCGGGTCCACATCACCCTGCCCGCCGCCCCGGACCTCACCTTCGAACCCGCGGCCATCACCCTCGACCTGGCCCCCCGTCAACGTGCGGTGCAGCCGGTGACGCTCAACGCCGGCCGCCGCGGAATTCTGCGGCTGCCGGCTCCCAACATCGCCGTCACCCGCCCCGCGGGCCTCGCGGCGATACGCCCCCCCGCCTCCACGCCCCCGCCGGTCACCGTCTACCCCAGCCTCCGGTCCCTGAGCAACTACGAAACCCTCGCCCGAAGCCGCGCCTACCAGGCCGCGGGGTTCCATCGCCAACGCCAGGTCGGCGCCGGCCGCGAGTTCGAACAACTGCGCGAATACCTGCCGGGAGACGACTACCGCGACGTGAACTGGAAAGCCACCGCCCGCTCGGGCACCCCCCGCACCAACCTCTACCAGACCGAGCGCAGCCGCGACGTGCTGCTCTGTCTGGACGGCGGGCGATTCCTCAACCAGCGCCTGGACGACCGCACCGTGCTGGACCACGCGGTGGACGCGGCCCTGCTGCTGGCCCACGCCGCCCGCGACCAGGGCGACCGCGTGGGCCTCATCACCTTCCGCGACCGCATCGAAACGGTGGTCCGCCCCGCCACCACCAGCGGACCGTCCATCCTGCGCGCCCTCGCCGAGTTTGAGGGCCGCCCTGATTTCCCCGGTTACCTGCCACTGGTCGAATCGCTGCGTAGCCGCCAGAGCCACCGCGCATTGGTGTTTTTGTTTACCGATCTGAACGACCCTCAGCTCACCGAAGACCTCGCCGATCTGATGCCCCGCCTGGCCAAACGACACCTGGTGGTCGTCGTGTCGTTACGCGACGGATTGATCGACCAGGTGGCCCGCGGCGGCGCGGCCGCCGCGGGCGGGGGCACCCAGGGCATCCACCGCGTGCTCGCTGCCGCACGGCTGGACCAGGACCGCGTCGCCGCCGCCCGCCGGCTCACCCAACGCGGCGTGCAGGTACTCGAATCCGACGCCCAACGCCTGGGCCTGGACGTCATCAACCGCTACCTGTCCATCAAGGCCCGCCAGCTGGTGTGAACAAGGCCCCGGCAAAGCCCGCGGGTCAGCCCGACACGCCCCAGCCCGACTCCCGCGCTCCGCTGTCCGCCGGCCACGGATCAACCCGCACCACGAAAAGATAAGCCAGCAGCGCCACAAAAAGCCCGGCCGCCACGCTGATCTTCAGCGGGTACGGCAGCGTCGGCTCGTTCACCTGACTAAACCCGCCTTCGATCAGCCCCGCCACCACCAGCCACGTCGCGGTGGCCACCACTAGCCCCACCAGCCGCCCGCGCAGCGCCGCCACCCGGCCCCACACCGTCTGGGTGCCGCCGCGCCACTGGGCGCGGGCCAACATCATCCCGCCCAGCCCGGCAAACACCACACACGGGATTTCGATCGCCCCGTGCGGACCCACCCACGCCACAAAAAATGTGCCCACCCCGTCGGCAAAGTAGCGGTAGGCAATACAGCCCAACAAGGCACCATTGAGCACCATCACCATCACCGTACCCACCCCAAACGACAACCCCAGCCCGAAGGCCAACAAGCACACCCGGATGTTGTGGGTAAACAGATAACTCGAAAAATGCGCATAGTCCGCCGCACCGTCGATGCGGCCTTCACCCCGCTCCAAAGCCTCCAGCCTCGACACCCGCTCGGACGGGGTTTCCACCAGGTGCTCGGGCGGCAAAAACACCGCCGCCAGGTCCGGAACCGCCGCGGTGGCCAATCCGCCCAGCAGGGCGCCGGCAAGAAACAACCCCGCCGTAAGCGCAAACAACCGCGCCTCGGCACGCACCACCCCGGGCAAGGTGTGCCGCACCGCTCGCCACCACCCCCGCAGCGGTCGGGCACGGGCCGGCGGGGTCAACAACCCGTACGCCCGCGCCACCGTCGACTCCAAAAACTCCAGCAACGCCGGGTTGCCGGTCTGGGTCTGGGCCCAGGTCAGGTCGCTCGAAGCCAAGCGGTACAGCCGGTAGAGCGTGTCCACCTCGTCGGGCGGCAACGCCACCACCCCGCGCTGCTCGGCGGTCTCCAGCAGCTGCCGCAGCTGCTCCCAGCGCGGCCGGCGAAGGCGGATGAAGGCGTTGATGTCCACCGCGGCATTTTGACGGTACCGCCCCGACACCACAACATAACCCCATGCCCGCGACCGCCCCGCCCCCCGTCACCGCCCAGCCCGCCCCGGGCACGGGTCTCCGCTCCGCGGGCCTCACCTCACGCCACGCAGTGACCACCCCCGAGGGCGTGACCTTCCGGCGTCGCCCCGCCGAGCTGCCTTCCCGCGCACGGGCCTGGCTGATCGACCAATGCATCGTGATCGTGCTCAAAATACTGGTGCTGTGGGCCCTCGCCCAATGGGGCGGTATGGAAGAAAGGCTTGTTCTCGCCTTCACTTTCATGGTCTCGCTCGCCCTGGACTTTGGCTACCACACGCTGTTCGAATGGCTTGGTCAGGGCCAAACACCGGGGAAAAAGGCCCTGGGGCTCCGCGTCGTCGCGGCCAACGGCGCCCGACTCGACGGAGAAGGGGTTTTCCTGCGCAACCTGGTCCGGGCCATCGACGGCCTGCCGGCCTTCATGTTCATCGGCGGGCTCGTGTCGCTGTGCGAACCGCACCGCCGCCGCTTAGGCGACCTGGTCGCCGGCACCCTGGTTGTACGCGAACCCGCGGGTGCCGTGCCCGCCACGGTTTTCGACGCCGACACCACCACGGGCGCGTTCGACCAGGCCCCGGAGCTGCGGGCCCGGCTGCGGGCACAGCTGGACCGCGAGGACCGCGACCTACTGCTCGACCTCGCCCTGCGCCGCGACGGGCTGGAACCCCTCGCCCGCGCCGACCTGTTCGCCGCCGCGGCCGTACACTACCGGCAGCAATTTAGCCTCTCCGTTGACGAACACCTCACCGACGAACGGTTCGTTCTGAACCTGGCCCGGATCGCCTGCGAGGGCTAACCACCCGCGTGTCTTCTTCGTCTTGGTTTTTCACTGGAGTCTTCATGTCCGACACCCCCGAACTGATCACCTGTCAGGTCACCGGCGAGCCGGTCCCCGCCGACGAGACGGTGGTGCTGCACGGCAAACAGGTGGGCGCCCGTGGCAAGCAGATCCTGCTAGAACGCCTCGAAACCGGACAAAAAATCGACGACCACCCCGAAGCCCCGTCGTTCAGCCAGCGGTTCGGCGGCTCGATCCTCGACGGAATAATTGTCGGGCTGCTCGGTGCAGCCGTTTCGCTGACCGGCGGT
Source organism: uncultured Algisphaera sp. (assembly GCA_938015655.1). GTDB lineage: Bacteria > Planctomycetota > Phycisphaerae > Phycisphaerales > Phycisphaeraceae > Algisphaera. The sequence goes on along the minus strand of CALLPP010000150.1, from coordinate 10,818 downwards.
CTCGTCGTCGCCTCGAATCCCAACAACATTGGCGCACTGCGGATCGTCGCCGCCGCATCGCTCATCGGCGTGGCCATCGCCGTCGCGTACTACACCTGGCAACATGCTCATTCAGGCAAAACCGTCGGCAAACGCGCGGCAAAAACCCTGGCCTACAACACCGACGGCACCCCCATCAGTACCCCCACCGCTTTCGTCCGGGCCCTGGTCTTCACGGGAGTGCAAGGCATCTCACCGCTGATCCTGCTGATCGGTGGCGTCGCGGCCGCCCCGGCCAGCGGCGTGGCGAACGGCATCGTCGGGCTCTTCGTGCTGGCCAACTGCATTACCGTCTTGGTTTCTCGTGACAAGCGGGCGCTGCACGACATGATCGCCGGCACCCGCGTGGTCCGCACCGACACCTGATGACGTCGCCCCCGCCCCCACTCCGCGACTTCGTCTGCCCGGCGTGCAAGATCCCCACCGACCCTCCGCAGTGGCCCGACCGCTGCAGTCGCTGCGGGGTTCGCTTCGGCGTCTTCGACTTCGACCCGGTGACCGACGAAGAGCCAGCCCCCGCCCCGGCCCTACCCGACGATGTCGCCTGCGCCCACCATCCCGGGAAAAAAGCCGTCGAAGTCTGCGCTGGCACCGGCAGCTACATCTGCTCGCTGTGCGCGGTGAACATGCTCGGCCAGACCTACAGCACCGCTTTCATCGAGAGCGGCGGCCTGAAGACAACCAAGCAGGCTGACACCTTCGAACGCAAGATGTCCCGCCCCGACTCGGGCGCGATGATGTGCCTGGTGCTCTCGCTGCTCATGTCTTGCACCATGGTCGGCGGGGTATTGCTCTGGAGCTTCGGGCTCTACTTTTTCATCCGTCACCGTCAGGCCGTGCGTGAAGAAGGCTTCTACGCCCGCCGCATCGCCGGCAGCGGCACCACCGCCGGACTCGCCGCGCTGCTGATCGTCTCACTACTCGTCAACGCTGTCTATATCACACTGGTTGGCTTCAGTATCTTTGTAGAGAACTTTTAGTTCTCCTCCCCCGCCATGACCTCCGACCTCACCGAAGCCACCCTTCTTCAGCGCACCGCGCTGATCCTTGACGACCAGCACCTGATTTTTGCCGCGCATTCGGGAACCACCGCCGAGCTGCGCCGCATCCCGTACCGAAGCGTGTCGCGACTCACCGTCCACCGCAAGCCCTTAACCGTCCGCGTCGTACTGCTGAGCCTGCTCGCCGCGCTCGGCGGCGGCCTCCTGCTGCTCACCGGCGACCCCGTCGGCTACGTCATCGCCGGGATCTACCTCATGATCGTGGGCGCCGCGGCGGCCCACTACGCGGTCGCCGGACGCACCTTCCTGACTTTCGAGCACGGCCGGCAGACCCGGATCTGCAAAGTCATCGCCCGGCCCAAACGCATCGAACGTTTTTTGCACCGGTTCGGCACCGCCGTACAGGCAGCACAGGAACACGAGCGGGCACGGCGAACCGAGGCCGAGGCCTGACTCCCCCCAATCACCCCGCCGCGGCGGACTGGGCGGGCTTGTCCAGCAGCTTCAGTTCGTTGCTCCACCGCAGCCAGTCTTCCCAATGCCGGCGGGTCATGGGCATGTCGGGCCGATCAAAGACCTCGTCGGGCATCTGGCTGAGGCGGTAGAGCGCGTTCTGATTCGCCACGTAGGCCTGCGGAAACTGGCCCAGGGCGCAGTGGGCGTTGACGATCTGTACCTGGGCGATGAGCGATGCGGGGTGGTCGCTGAAACGCTGCGCGGCCTCGCGGTAGCGTTCCACGGCCAGGCCGTAGTTTTCACGCTGGTACGCGCAGCCGGCTTTGAAAAAATACGCATTGCGCATCTGCAGCCGGTCCAGATCGCTGAGCGCCGCCTCGGGCCGCGCTTCCAATTCCACGATGACCTGATCGAAATAAACCTCGGCTTGCCGCAGCCGGTCCTGGGACTCAGTGGTCATCGCCAAGCGTTCGCGGTCACTCGCGGTGTCCGCGGCAACCGCGTCCAGGCCCGCGGCGCTCTGCCGCAGGGCGTCGGCCAGCATGTACCGCAGCTCGGGCCCGCGCGGCGTCACGCCGTAGCGCTGCACCGCGGTCGTCAGGCGTTCGATCGCGCTGGCGTAATACACCGGGTCGGTCTCTCCGCGACGGTAGTACAGACGGGCAAGTTCGATGAGCGCGTCGCGGTAGATATCCGAATCAGGGCGGATCCCCGGGTGGCCGTCGACGATCGAGAGCAGCGTGCGCAGGGCTTTGTCGTCGCGTTCGGTCGCCAAAAAAGCTTGGGCCTTGGGCACCAGCGAGGCGTAGGCCCAATTGCTCGAAGGGTTCTCACCCACTAGTTTTTCGAGCACATCCGCAGCCGCGGCATACTGACGGTCCGCAAGGTACGCGAGCCCCAGGTGGTGCCGCGCTTCGAGTTGTTGGCCGTCACCGTCGCCCGGGCGGTTGGCGACATACTCGCCGTAGACGTTAATCGCATCGGACCACTGCTCGGCGCGGTCGTAGCTGGTGGCCGCCCGCCAGAGCGAGTCGCCATAAGCCTCATCGTCAATCACCGTGACCGCCGCGGCGTGGCGGCGGTAGTGCTCCGCCGCCTGCGTAAAGTGCAGCACCGCGGACTGAAACGCGGTCCGGCGGAGGTCCTCGGGTGCCTGCCCCGGCCCGCTCCATCGAGCGGGGTCCAGCGCCTGGGCTTGGTCCATGTACTGCTCGGCCCGCCGCTCGTGAATCTCGGCGAATTGGCGGAGCATCCGGGGCGGCAGGGCGCCCTCTCCGTCTCCCGCGTTGCCCCCCGCAGCGTCGCCGCCGGGCCCCTCGAAAAGAGGCCGCAGCAGCCCCAGGTAGCCCAGTGCATCGTCGTAGGCTTCGAGGTCGATCGACAGGTCCACGTGGCCCGAGACCCGGTCAATCGCGAGCTTCCGCCGCTTGTCCCACACCGGCGTGGTGTCCACCAGCTGCGTAATCGCGCGGCCGAAGTGGTCCACTGCATCGGACACCAGCCGCTGCATCGCCTCAGCATGGGCCCGGCCCAGCATCGCGTCGATGTAGACCTCGCCCAGCGGAAACCCGTCGGCCGCCCGCGCAAACAAGGCCAAGGCCCGGGTGTCGTAGCCCTCGCCGCCCAGCGCCAGCTCCAGCTCGGCCTGCCCCAGAAGGATCTCTGCGTTCAGCGGATCGCCTTCGTCGATCACCTGCTGGGCCACGGCAAACAAACGCTGGGCGTTCTCGTAGTCCCCCGCCGCACGGTAGGCGGCGGCCAGCCGCACCAGTAGCCGCGGGTCGTCGTCCGCGCCGTCGGCCCGCAGGCGCTGGGTCTCGCGGTTGATGTAGTCGATCGCGCGGTGCGGGTCGTGGGCGTCGAGCATCGCCCGGGCCCGCACGTCCACCAGCCACCGCCGCTGCACGTGCCGACGCGCGTCGTTGGCGTCAACCCGCAGGGTTTCTTCAAACCGGTCGGTCAGCCGCGCCAGGGCCGCGGCCGACGCGCTGGCCCGGGCGTCGGCCGCGGCGTCCGCGTCGGTGTCCCGGGCGACCGCCCCGCCCAGACGGGCCTGGTGCCGGTCGATCAGGCCCCGCAGCGTATCGTAACGGGCCGACACCCCTCCGCGGCCCATGCCGTCGATCACCGCCAACGCGTCGGCATCGCGGCCCAGCCGCACCAGCGTCTGCGCCCAGTTCACTTTCGATCCGTCGTCCAGTGTCCGGCCCAGGTCGCGGGCCGTGGCGTAGTGCTCGTCGATGTCCCGTAACGCCGCAGTGCTGGCGAGCGTTTCCACCGGCACGGGGTACACCCGCTCGTATTCGAGTACGTCGTGGTCGCCCAGGTATTCGCGGTACCGGGCCTGGGTTGGGCGGTCTTGCTCGGTCACGCCCAGCTCGGCCAGCTCGTTCAGACGGTCCCGGGCCCCCGCCGCGTCTTCGGAACGCAACACCTCTTCCACCGCGTCCAGCCGCTGCCCGTAGTCGACCGGCACGATGGCGGGCTTGGCCAGATACACCCCCGCGCCCAACATGACCACCCCTGCCCCCAGCACGGGTAGCTGCCAAAGCTGTGACCACGCCGGCGCGGTCTTGGCCGCGGCAAGGTCGCGGATCGGGTTGGGGGTGTCGTCGGCCATGGCGGGCAAAGCGGTCGGCAACGCGGTTCACCGGTCAAAAATTAAACGACCGCGGTTCGCGCGCAGCCGCCCAGACACACGCGTGCTGGAAAGTTGTTATCGGCCGAAGGCCCGAGGGGGGATCAGCCCCGCCGCCTTCGCGGGCCGCGCAGGCCCACGCAACACCGGGCCCAGCGCTGCGGCCCGCCGCACGGCCTTGGTGCGACTTCGTCGGTCACTTCGCGTAGTTCGGCAGCTTGCCCTTGTAGAGCTGCGGCGGATGGGACTCCACAAACCCCCTATATGCCTGGTGAAGTTCGGCCAGCACGTCGGGGTGTTTGGCCGCCAGGTTACGGGTCTCCGCCAAATCGTCGGCCAGGTTGTACAGCTGCGGCTTGCCGCCGGGCTGGCCCGCGTAGAGCTTCCAGTCGCCCCGGCGCACGGCCCCACGCCCGGCATTGCTCCAATAAAGCACCTCGTGCGGGTCACCGGCTTTTTCACCGCTGAGATACGGCAGCAGGTTGACCCCGTCCAGGCGCGTGTTGTCCGGGATCGGGGCGCCCGCGGCGGCGCAGAACGTGGGGTAAAGGTCCAGGGTGCTCACCGCCCGGTCGTAGGTCGAGCCTGCTTTCAAACGGTCGGGCCACCGCATGATGAACGGCACACGGATGCCGCCTTCGTAGTACTGCCCCTTGTGACCCCGCAGCGGGCCGGCGCTGCCCATAAGCTCCCGCGGCCAGTCCTCGGGCCACTCCACGTTGTAAGCAAATGAAGGGCCGTTGTCGCTAGCAAACACGACGATCGTGTTGTCGGCGATGCCCAGACGGTCCAGCGCGTCCAGCACCAGGCCGATGTTCTCGTCCATCGAATACAGCATCGCGCCGTACATCTTGGTCGCCTCGGTCTTCAGATGCTTCACCACCCCGCGGTGAACAATCTTGGCCTGCATCGGGCTGTGGGGGGCGTTAAACGCCAGGTACAAAAAAAACGGGTTGTCCGCTTCGGTCTCGCGCTCGATGAACTCCACCGACTGACGCCCCAGGCGATCGGTCAGGTACTCGTCGCCCTTGCGCAGCGGGCCCCAGTAAATTTCCTTGTTGCTGCCGTCGGTCTGCCGCCCCACGCCGTCGTAAAAGCCCGTGTGGTCAGGGAAGTAGTCCCCGGCAAAAAACATCACCGAGTGCGACTCGTCAAACGACGTGCGCGGGTAGCCGGGCAGGTTGTATTTGCCCACCAGGCCAGAGCGGTAGCCGGCGGCCGACAGCGCCTGGTTTACCAGCCGGTGTTCCCCCAGGCGGTTGTTCTCCGGCGTCTCGCCGGTGTCGCCCGAGCCGAGGTTGCCGAAGGTGTCCCAGTTGTTTTGCACCCCGATGCGCTGCGGGTAAGCGCCCATCAGCAGCCCGTAGCGGCTGGGCCCGCAGATCGGCGCGGTGACGTAGCCCGAGGTGAATCGCACGCCCCCCGCCGCCAGGCGGTCGATGTGGGGCGTGGGCACCAGGTTCGTGTCGCCGTAGCAGCCCGCGTCGCCGTAGCCCATGTCGTCGGCGTAAATCAGCACCACGTTGGGGCGGTTATCCGCTCTCGCCGCCCCCCCCACACCCGCCGCCGTCACCAAGCAACCCACAAGCAAAAGAGAACACAAACGGCAGACGGTTTTCAAGACAGGCTCCTGGGCAACGATCAACTGTCAACAACGATGCGCGGTCAACCTACCACGCATCTAAGTCCGTGGACACCGCCAGCCGGAACCGCGCGGGTTTGCAAACCACCAGCCCGGCGTGCCGCCCGCTTCAATGCTTCTTGCGGGCCCCGGGGTTCAGCACCGGCGGCATGGCGTCGGCAAAAGCCCGAAACGCCCGGGTCATCTCGGCCACCCGCTCGGGATGCTCCGCGGCGCGGTCGGCGGTCTCGCCCACGTCTTCCCGCAGGTTATACAAGCCGTTCTCAGCGCCCCCCACATGAAGTTTCCAGTCTCCTTGGCGGATCGCCCCGCGTCCCTCGGCCATCCAGTACAGCTGTTCGTGCGGGGCGCCCGCGGTCTGCCCAGAAAGAAACGGCAGCAGGTCCACGCCGTCCAGCTGGGTCTGAGGGCCAACCTTCGCCCCGGCCGCCGCGAGGAACGTCGGATACAGGTCCAGCGTGCTCACCGGCTCGCGGTACACCGAGCCCGCCGCGATCTTGCCCGGCCAACGCAGCACAAACGGCACCCGGATCCCGCCCTCGTATTGCTGGCCCTTGTAACCGCGCAGCGGGCCGGCGCTGCCCAGCACCTCGCGCGGCCAGTCCTCGGGCCACAGCACGCTGTAGGCAAACGTCGGGCCGTTGTCGCTGGCAAAGGCCACCAGCGTGTTGTCGGCCAGCCCCAGGCGGTCCAGCGCGTCCAGCACGCGGCCGATGTTCTCGTCCATCGACAGCAGCATCGCGGCGTACATGCGCGTGGCCTCGGTCTCCAGGTGCGCCACCGCGTCGCGGTGCGATGTCTTGGCCTGCATCGGGCTGTGGGGCGCGTTGAAGGCCAGGTAGGCAAAAAACGGCCGGTCGGTCGCGCTCTCCCGCTCGATGAACTCCACGGTCTGCCGCCCCAGACGGTCGGTGAGGTATTCGTCGTCGGGGCGTTCGGGGCCCCAGAGAATCCGTTTGTGCCCCCCCACTGCCTTGGGCGCGTCCACCCCTGCGTACACCCCGTGCTCATCGGGGAAGTACTGGCCACCGAACGCCATCACCGAGTACGCTTCGTCGAACGTGGTCTGCGGGTAGCAAGGCATGTTGGACTTACCGAACAGCGCCGTGCGGTACCCGGCACGCGCCAGGGTCTGGTTCATCAACGGCTGCGATGCGGGAATCCGGTTGTCTTCCAGGGTCTCGGGCGCACGGTCACGCAAGATGCTCCACGCATCTTGATTCCACCGCACCCCCAGCTTCTGCTGATAGACCCCTGTTAATAGCCCGTAGCGGCTGGGCCCGCACACCGACGCCGTGACGTAACCATCGGTCATGCGCACCCCCTCCGCGGCCAGCCGGTCCACGTTGGGCATAGGCACCAGGTTGGTGTCGCCGTAACACGCCGCGTCGCCGTAGCCCATGTCGTCGGCATAGATGAGAACGATGTTGGGGCGATCGGCCGCCGTCGCCTCACCGGCCTCACCCAACACCACGGCGACCAACACACACCACAGGCCGGCCCGCAACCCGGCCGCACAACCGCAAAAAGAACTCATCATCGCGAAATCTCCGCCGGCACATCCGCCGGTTCATCGGTAAGAGAAAGCAGGCCGAGGTGGGCCCCGGTCGGCACCGGATCGGGCACCAGCCCCGCGGGGAACTCCAAAACCCGGTCGTGGGCCCCGGGCGCAAAACGCCCCACGTGGTAATCGTTTTGCTTGGACCAATCGACCTCCAGACGCCCGTCGCCCAGCACAATCCGCCCGAGCTTGTCCCGGAAGAAATCCGCCAGCGGCACATACCGAGGGTCGTCGGCCACGTTCACCCGCTCGTCCGGATCGACCCGCAGGTCATACAACGCCATTTCCACCTCGTCACGCGGCGCATCCAGGCCCCACCGCTCCCGCTCGCCGGGTGCGTAGCCCTGGCCGGGCTTGGTGGCGTAGGGACGCGACCGCATCGCGAAGGAAAAGCCGCGCGACCGCAGGTGGGCCCGGGCTCCGCGCACCTGGTTCAGTTCACCGATGACGTAGTCGCGCCGCCCCGCCTCGCCGGCGAGCGTCTTGATGAGGCTGATACCGTCCAGCCCGGGGTGCGCGGCGTGGGGCACGTCGGCCAGGTCATAAAACGTCGGCGCAAAGTCCACATACTCCACAAAGTCGCGGTTGATCGCCCCGGGGGGGAACGCGCCGGGTGTCGATGACGCAACGATCACCGCCCCGCGGTTGGACTTGTCCCACGGCCCAAACTTGGCCTCGATGCCCTGCTCGCCCAAGTGCCAGCCGTGGTCGCCGCACACAAACACAATCGCCCACGGCTGGGCCTGCTGCTCGCAGTAGGCCTTAAACGCATCGACGGCCTCGCCCACCAGGTGATCGCCCATGGCGCAAAACGCGTAGTAGTCGCGGATGGCCTGCTGCTTCTCGGCGTCGGTCATCCGCGAGAAGTCCATGTCGTCGCGGAGCTGCCGCAGGTTCTTGGGCAGCCGATCCGCCTCGGCCTCCAAAAACTCCGGCACGTTGTAGACCTTGTCCGCAAACTTCGCCCGGAACTCGGCGCTGGGAAGCACCGGTGTGTGCGGGAAGTGGAACCCCAGGTGCAAAAATAACGGCTGACCCGACTCGGGGCCGCGCATGGTCTTGCCCGCCAAACCCGTGTAGTCGGTGTCGGGGTGGGCCAGGTAGCGGGCAAACGACTTAACGATCGCGCCATCCAGCGTGTTCTCGGTGGTGTTGGGCGACACCCCGCCGATGATCAGCGTGGGGTTGGACCGCGGGTGGGAACGCAAGATGTCCAGCTCGGCTTCGACCGCAGCCCGCTCGGCCAGGTCCGTCTCGGTCAGCGGCTGGTCCTTGCGCTCGCGCCAGAAACGCCGCGTGGTGCCGTCGGCAAACCGGTACACCTCCTCGACACCCTTCACCATGCCCTTGCCGTTGACCTGGCCCCAGGGCTTATTGAACCAGTGATCGCTGTCGTCCAGCTGCCACAAGCTGTTAAAGCTCACCCAGGGGTCAAAGTCTCCGGGGTCTTTCCACTGCGGAAAACCCGCCCAGTCAAAGATGTAGTACCCCGACTTGCCGAAGTGCCCCGACCGGTAGCCGTGGGCGTTCATGACCTCGGGCAGCATCGAGCTGCGGACCCCCGCGTCCAGGGCCTGATGGGCCTTGCGGAAGCCGTACATGCCGTTGCGGTGGGGGTACTTGCCGGTCATCATCGAGCTGCGTGACGGCGCGCAGGCCGGCGAGTTGCACCACGCGTTGGTGAACATCGTCCCCTCGGCCGCCAGCGCGTCGATCCGCGGCGAACTCACGTAACCCAGCGGGCTCGCGTCCCGCCCCGTCACCGCGCGGTTGTAGGCGGCCAGCGAATCGACCCGGTGGTCATCGGTGGTGATCCAGAGGATGTTGGGCCGGGCGTCCGGCGGCGTCGCGATCGCAACACCCGCGACCCACCCCGCCACCAAAAGTGCGGCGAACGTCAACGTCTTCATGGGGTGAACTCTTCGAAGGTATGGGGAAGGGTCTTCAAGAAACCGCGCAGGCGTTGCTGCAGCGCCGACAGCCGCTCGGCGTGCTCACCAGCCTGCCGGCCCGGGGCCACCAGGTTGTGCTGTTCAAACGGGTCCGTGTGCAAGTCGTAGAGCTGGTCCGGGTCGAAGTAGTGCGGAAAGTCGCGGTCCGAGTCCATGATGACCCCGTAGCTGAAGCCCGGTTTGAAGCGGTCGTTGGTCCGCCCGTCCCAGCCCACATAGCGTCGGGTCTGCTCACGCTTAGCCCGCAGGGCGTCTTCAGCCATGAGCTGGTCCACCGCGTCGGGCGCGCGACCGGCCACCATCTTCCAGCGGTCGGTCACCACCGCACGGGTGTACATGCATTCCAGCAGCAGCGCGTCGCGCGGAGCGGGCGACGCGCCCGGCCGCATCAGACCCTCGGCCAGACTCACCCCATCGAGCCCCACCGGGTCCCCCGAGTCGCCCGCCGGGGCATCGACCCCGGCCCACTCCAAAAACGTGTTGGGCAGGTCCACGTTGCCGCAGACCATGTCCGAGCGCTGCCCCGCCGGAATCCGCCCGGGCCAGCGCACCACAAACGGCACCCGTCCGGACTCGTACACCGTGTTCTTTCCGCGGCTCTGGTGGTCGCTGGTGACGATCAGCACCGTGTTTTCGGCCAGCCCGCGCTCTTCGAGCTTGGCCATCACCGCACCCAGCACGTCGTCCAGCCGCGTTGCCATCGCGTTCACGTCCGGCAGGCCCGCGTCGCGCACCCGCCGCAGCACGTCCTCACGAGGAGGCAACACCGTGGGCGCTTCGTCCAAGTAACCGCCGGGCGTCGCCCGCGGGTCGCGGTGAACCCAGCCCGCCCCGCTGCCCCCGCTGCGGTTGCGCTGGTCGTAATACTGCGCGTGCGGCAGCGGCAGCGACATATACAAGAAAAACGGCTGGTCATCGTCCGCGTCTTGCTGGTCCAAAAAGTTCATCGCCCCCTGGGTCACCCACCCCAAGTGCTCGCGTTTGAGCATCGACGGGATCTTGATGCTGCCCACGTTGCTGACGTAGATACTCTGGGCGAAATCAAACCCCAGCGCCCCAAAAGCATCGCAGGTGCCCTGCTGTGCGGCCCGGATCCGTGCGTTGTCTTCGGGCTTGAGCGGGTCCAGCTTCTTCAGGTCGTCGGTGTACTTCGAGACCCCGTGGCCCAGGTGCCACTTGCCCACAATGCCCGTGGCGTAGCCCGCATCGCGTAAAGCCTTGGCGACATTGGCCTCACTGGGCTGGAGGCCGGTGCTCCAGTCCACACTCGCCGGACCACCGGCGGGCTGGCGGTTCTGAAACGACTTGCTGCGGCTGGCGTAACGCCCGGTCAGCGTGGTGTAGCGGCTGGGGGTACAAATCGGCGAGGTGATGTAAAAACGGTCGAGCACGAGCCCTTCAGATGCCAGACGCTCCAGGTTGGGCATCAGGAAGCGTGGCGGATCGAAGTAGTCGCCCTGATCTTTCTTGCCGTTGTAAAAACCTTGCTGACGCATGCCCGTGTGGCTGGGAAACTTCGCCAGGTCGTA
>CALLPP010000149.1 GCA_938015655.1 uncultured Algisphaera sp. | reverse complement strand
CCCAGTGGCACGTCCACGACCAGGTCTTCACCGCCGACGAGGCGACCGACGCCCCCTTCGAAGTACCCTTCGACGCGGTGTTTCAGGGCCCCGGCGGCCAGACCATGACCGTACCGGGGTTCTACAACGGCGACCGCGACTGGGTCCTGCGGTTCTCACCGCCGACCCCCGGGACCTGGAGTTACGAGACCCGCTCCTCCCTGCCGGGCCTCAACGGCCACCGCGGCATTTACGACGCGACCCCCAACACCACCGAAAACGGCCCCTTGGTGGTCCACCCAGAAGACCCCACCCGTTTTGCCCGTGCCGACGGCACGCCCTGCAACGTCCTGGCCTTCGAGGCCGACTGGCTCTTCGCCCTGGATTACGACAACCCCGACACGGCACCCCAAACCGATCACTTCCTGGGGCTCTTGGCAGAAAACGGCATCAACCAGGTCGTCACCACCGTCTACTCCTACGACGTGGACTGGGACAAAGACCCCCGCCTGGCCCGCTATCCCGAGCACGAGCTCGGCGGCCGCGACCACATCTACCCCTTCTTGGGTAGCAACCCCGAACCCGACTTCAGCTCCCTGAACGTCACCTTCTTCCAGCGCATGGACCGCATGGTCGCCCTCATGCAGAAGCACGGCATCGACGCCCACCTCATGATCTACGTGTGGAACAAGCTCGTCGCCTGGCCCCCCGCCGAATCCGCCGCCGACAACCGCTACTTCGACTACATCATCAAGCGCTACCAGGCCTACCCCAACGTCATCTGGGACGTCTCGAAAGAAGCACTCAACAACGTGCGCTGCAGCGAACCCTACGGCGTCGAGCGCATCGAACGCATCCGCCGGCTCGACGCCTACGGCCGACTGGTCACCGTGCACGACTACGGCTTCTGCAAGCGCAATACCGAAACCGTCGATTTCATCTCTTGGCAAAACTGGGGCGCCACGATCTACTCAAGCACCCTCGGCGCCGTCGCGGAGTTCCCCGACAAACCGATCTTCAACATCGAGCACGGGGGCTACGAAGAATCGCCCTACGTCGTGTTCGAAGGCGGCTACACCGACCCGCAAGTCTGCCTGCGACGCAACTACCTCATCCAGTTCGCCGGCGCGTACTCCACCTACTACTGGCAAGGCGCGGCCTGGAACGTTCTGATCCACAACCCGTTCCAGCAAAGCCCGCACTTCTCCACCCCCCGTTTCGAATACTACCGGCACCTGCAGCAGTTCTTCACCGACTACCCCACCGAGAAGTTCAAGCCCTACCGCGTCGAAAACCGCACCGGGTACTGTCTGTTCGACGGCGACCGCACCTACCTGCTGTACGTGCCTAAAGAAAACGTCCAGATCTCCACCTACGGCAACAAGCGCTCGGGCCAGAAAAACGCCACCACCCAGTGGTTCAACACCCTCACCGGCGAATACTCCGAGGTGCGCGACGACGTCTTCACCTTCTTCAAGTCGCCCTGGGGCGACAGCGCCGACGCCATCCTGATACGCAAGATCAACCGGCCCCAGCCCTGACCCCAACCCTCGCCCCCCGTGGAGCCCGCGTTCCGCCCTGCACCGCCGCGTCGTGGCGGGCTTACCTCGCAGCGCCCGCTTCGAACCACACGGCCCAACGCCCTCAACTCCAACCATGAGCCGCCGCTCCGACGCAGCCCCGCTGCAGCGTCTCGGTCCGCCGGGGCGTCAAAGCACACGACCAGCACCACGGTAAATCATAAAACAATGACTCACCCACGAACGAGCAGCACCGCCAAGGGTTTACCAATGACCATGCGTTTCATCGAAAAAATATCCCGCACCCTGTTAGGGCTCGTCACCCTCATCTCCGCACCAGATCAATCTGCCGCGGACTCCGTCCAGCGCCCCAACATCGTGCTCATCGTCGCGGACGACATGGGCTACGCCGACATGGAGCCCCACGGCAGCACCGACATCCACACGCCCCAGCTCACCCGCCTGGCGGAGGCGGGGGTCACCCTGACCTCGGGCTACGTCTCCCATTCTTTCTGCGGGCCCTCGCGCGCGGGGCTGATCACCGGGCGCTACCAGCAGCGTTTCGGTCACGAGAACAACCCCGAACTCGATTATCACAACGACGGCCTAGGACTCAATCTCGAGGAAACCACGATCGCCCGACGTCTTCAAGACGCGGGATACTTCACCGGCGGCGTCGGCAAGTGGCACCTCGGAGCGGCGTCCGCGTACTACCCGCTCAACCGCGGCTTTGATTACTTCTACGGCTTCCTCGGAGGCGGCCACGACTACTTTGAAGTGGATATGTCCGCCCCCATCGGCTCAGGGACAAAGCACGGCCTGGTCCGCAACCGACAGCCCGCATCTTTTTCGGGCTACCTCACCGACGCACTGAGCAACGACGCCACCGCATTCATCACCCGCCGTTCCAACCAGCCAGCCCCGTTCTTCCTTTACCTGGCCTACAACGCCCCGCACAGCCCGCTTCAGGCCACCGCAGACGACCTCCAACGGCACCGGCACATCGAAAAAGGCAAGCGGCGTACCTACGCCGCCATGGTCCACGCGATGGACCGCGGCATCGGTAAGGTTCTAGACGCATTGGAGGCCGCCGGGCAGACGGACAAAACCCTGGTGATCTTCTTTAGCGACAACGGCGGCCCCCAGCCGGTGTCCTGGAGCAAATGGTTCGACAACGGCTCCAGCAACCTCCCCCTCCGGGGCGGCAAAGCCACGGTGTACGAAGGCGGCCTCCGCGTGCCCTTCATCATGTCCTGGCCCGGCACCCTCCCTACTGGAATCCGCTACGACCGCCCCGTGAACACCCTAGACGCCGTGCGCACCGCAGTGGAAGCCGGCGGCGCCAACGCCCTGAGCAAGAACCCAATGGAGGGTGTGGACCTAGTCCCCTTGCTCACCGACCCCGCTCATCCTCGCGACCCCCACGAGGCCATTTTCTGGCGTCAGCGCGGCGGCGAACGCTGGGCAATCCGAGCCGGAGACCACAAACTCATCCGCAGCGCAAGAACCGGCCCCGAAGAACTGGAACTTTACGACCTCTCGTGCGACGTGGGCGAAGCCCACAACCTCGTCGCCACCCACCCGGAGATCGTGCAACGCCTGCACCGCCTGTACAACGCCTGGGACGCCAAAAACATCCCCCCCGCATTCCTCAACGCGCCGGACTACCGCAAAGTACGCGACGCATTCTACGAAAACGTCAATACACCCTGACCATCCACCACAACGCCCTCTACACCCGCCATACAACCCCGGCGCCGACACACCCTGCCACCGCCTCGCACCACCGCTCATTCCAACCCGTTTCGAACCGCCCTCCACACGCTACCCCAGAGCCCACACCATGCTCCCCCTTCTTCTCAGCCGAACGTTCGCCCTTCTGCTCGCCACCGCCGCAACCTTTACCGCGTGCTCCACCCCGGCCGCCGGCACCGGCGAAGCCGCCAACACGCCCGACCTCGCCCCACAAACCGACAAACCGCCCCACATCCTCTGGATCGTCACCGACGACCAGCGGGCCGACTCCTTGGCCTGCTTCAACCGCGCTACCACCGGCCAGCCCAACAGCCCCCTGGGCATCGTGGAATCGCCCCACGTCGACGCCTTGGCCGCCGAGGGCACCCTGTTTGTCAACGCCTTCTGCCAGTCTCCGGGCTGCGCGCCGTCGCGGGCGTCTATGCACTTCGGCCAGTACCCCCACAAAACCGGCATCTACGGCTTCACCCCCCACCACGCCAACGCGCCGCACGTCAACCCCCAACTGCCCGAGCTGCTGGCCGACCGCGGCTACGAAACCGTTCACGTCGGCAAGCTGGGCGTCCGCTCACTCGGCTGGGACGGCAAAGTCCTGCGGTGGCAAGACGCCAACCGCTACCAAACCAGCTTCGACTTCCGCACCACCTTCGACAACGCGGGCCTCACCGAGTGGGATCGCCGCAGCCGCACGGTCGACGGCGAGAACGTCATGCAAGAGGTCTTCTACTACCCCGAGGGCCGCACCACCGTCACCAACCGCCGGCTCAAGCCCACCGACGAGCAGTACGCCGCAGACCGTGCGCTCGAAAAACCCATCGACCAAGAACTCGACCTCATCCGCAAGTACAAGCCCGACGGCACACGCTCTCAAACCATCCTCGCCGGCGTCAGCCCCCTGCCCGGCGATCAGATGCGCGAAGCGATCTACGTCAAAGCCGCCCTCAAACACCTGCAACACACTGGCAAGGACTACCAAACCGCCTGGGGAAGCAGCCAGGCCGGCCCCGCCGACGACAAGCCCGTCTTCCTCCACGTCGGCTTCAACTTCCCCCACACCCCGGTCATCCCCCCCGCCGACGTGCGCGACCGGTTCCACCAGTACACCTACAAAGTGCCCGAGTTCGACCCCGCGCTTTTTGACACCCTGCCCCCGCAGCTGGTGCGCATGATCAAAGACCTGGGCACCTACCACTACACCGACGAAGAACACCAGCAGATCATCCGCGACTACTACGCCTTCTGCGCCTACGGCGATCAGGTCATCGGCGAGCTGGTGGAGGGCTTCAAGGCCCACGCCCGGGCCACCGACCGCCCCTGGCTGATCCTCTACGCCTGCGGCGACCACGGCTGGAGCCTCAACGAACACGGCAAAACCGAAAAGTTCAGCCCCTGGACCCTCTCCACCCAGACCCCGGTCATCGTCGCCTCATCCGACAAGCAGGCCTTTCCCGCCGGCCGGGTCGTGCGCGAATTCGCCGAGCTGGTGGACTTCGCCCCCACCGCCCTGGCCGCGTCGGGCGCCGACCTGGCCGACGACGCCTACCGGCACTTCGACGGCCACGACCTGACGCGGGTCGCCGCGGGCGAGGTTCAGCGCACCCACGTGCTGGGCGAGATCGACGCCATTGTCGGCCACCGAGCCTACCTCCGCACCCACCGCTTCAACTACTCCCAGCGCACCCGCCCGGGCGGCATCCTGCGCGACAGTGCCGGCGTCGACATGCTCTGGGCCGTCAACGCCACGCGTAAACAAGTCGAGATGGCGCTTTACGACGTGGTAAACGACCCCGGCGAGCTGCATAACCTCGCCGACGCCCCCCAGTACACCGCCCTGGCCGACTGGTTCCGCGAACGGGCCCAAGAACAGTTCATCACCCAGGGCCGGGTCGAAACCGACTGGCGCGACGGCGTCCAAGGCCGCACCACCACCCTGCCCATCGTCGCGGGCGCCAACCGCGAGGCCATCGTCCCGCCCGCGGCGCTCATCCCCGCCGCGTCGCGTTAAGCCCCGCCCATCTCCGCTTATCCAAAAGACCCCGCCGCCCCCTCGGGCCGCGGGGTCTTTTTTTAGTCAACCCTTTTCAGGCACACGCCCCCGCGCCGATCCGCCCCCCTCAGAACGTGTGTGCGAAGCCCCGCACGCCTACGTTCGGCGAAAACGCTCGCCCTTGGCAAGCACGTGGCTTCTCACACACGCTCTCAGCGTGCCGGCGCCACCTCGGGCAGCACCAGACGCCCGTCGTCCGCCCCCGGGGCAAAATCGCTGACCACAAACGCCGGGGCATCGCGCTGGGCCCAATCCACCTCGATCCGCCCGTCGCCCAGCACCACGTCCTGCAGCTTCTTCCGCAGCGCATCGATCACCGGGCGGTAGCGGGCGTCAAACGCCCGGTTGTCCACCTCGCCCGGGTCGGCCCGCAGGTCGTAGAACATCGGCTCGATGTCCGCGTAGTCCGCCTCCACCGCCCAGCGCAGGTCTTTCAGATCGATTTTCTTGGGGCGGATCTTCATCGCAAACTTGTAGTCGCGCGTACGGATCACCGCCCGCGGCCCGGTCACCGGCGTGGGCTCGGCAATCACGTAATCGCGCTTCGCCGCGTCGCCGCGCACCACCGCCGCCAGGTCCACCCCATCCAAATGGTCATACGCGGGGTCGGCCAGGTCCAGCCCCGCCGCAGCAAAGAAGGTGGGGGCCATGTCCACGAACTGCGTGAAGTCTTCCACGACCCGCCCCGGAGGAAAAGCGTTTTGATCCGACGACACCACCACCACCGGGTCGCGCAGGTCCACGTCCCACGGGCCAAACTTAGAAATCATCCCGTGCTCGTTCAGCCGCCAGCCGTGGTCGCCGCACACGTACAGCACCATCCAAGGCCGGTCCGCCTTCTCTGAGTAATCCACAAACGCGTCCACCGCCTGCCGCACCAAGTCGTCGGCAAACGCGCAGAACGCGTAGTAGTCCGCGATCATCGCCTGCTTCTCTTCGTCGGTGTAATGGTCGCTGCGGCTGTTGCGGTAGAGCTTGCGGATCTGCGGCGGGAAGGCCGCGATCTCCGCCTCGCTGACCTCCGGCACCTCGTAGGTCACCCCGCGAAACCTCGCCCGGAACGACTCGGGCGGCAGCACCGGGGTGTGGGGCGCATCAAACCCGCAGTGGGCAAACAGCGGCCGCTGCGGATCCGGCCCCGTCAACGTCTCACCTTTCAGCGAGGTGTATTCGCGTCCCGCGTTCTCCAGATACCGCGCTAACTCCCGCACAAACAGCCCGTCACGGGTCTGGTCGCCGGTCTGGCTGTTGACCCCCGCCAAGATCGACTTGCCCGGGTCACGTTCTCCGCTGGGGTAGGCCCGAAAAATTTCCATCCGCTTCTGCAATTCGGCCAGATCCGCGGGGTCTTTGGTCGGGTCGGCGGGCCACTTCAGCACCTCCCCGTCGGGAAACTGAAACAGCTCGTCGCGGCTGCGGTCCTTGTTGCGGACCGACGGGTTCCAGTCGAACAGCCCGTGGGCCGCAAACTCGCGTCGGTAGCCCAGGTCCAGCTGGTAGATCGTCGCCGGGCCGCGGCGCTTGGCCGACGGCTCTTCGTAGCGCAGCCCCCGCTTGCCCACCGACACCGTCTGGTAGCCCGCGTCTTGCACCAGCACCTCGGGCACCAGCGGCCGCCAGTGGTCCATGCCCCGGGGCACGTGGGTTTCAAAACCGTACACCCCCGACCGGTGCGAATAGCGCCCGGTGTGCATCACCGCCCGCGAGGGCGCACAGCTGGGGTTCTGGTTAAACGTGTTGATAAACGTCACCCCCCGCTCGGTCAGCCCGTCGACGTAGGGCGAGAGCACCGGCCCCAGGGCGCTTTCCGGCGCCCCGCGGGTCATGCGGTTAAACGCCGCGATGGAATCCATCCGCTGATCGTCAGAAATCACCCACAAAATATTGGGCTGCGCGGGCGCGGGCTGCTCCGCGGCAGACCGCGCTTCCGCCAAACAAACCGCCGCCAAAGCCGCCGTGATGGTTTTCAAAAACACTGTTGCACACACCTGTAAACAAGAAAAAGGGAAGCACCGATTAAACCGTCAGGCCCCGCCCACCGCCCGCGCCTCTGCCGCCCGCTGCGCACGCTGCTCGGCCGTCAGCGGCTGGGCGAAGTACACCTCGGGCCTGTGCAGATATTTGGTCGACTTGAACACCGGGTCGCACGCGTCGCGCCGCAGGTCGCAGTCGAACCGGGCCAGAATCGAGTGCGCCCGTCCCGGCCCGCCGGCATTCACAAAGTGGCACAGCCCCCAGGTGACCCCCGGCCCGTTGCCGCTGTCGGCAAACACGTCGGGATCAAAAAACTTCGCCGCCGTCGGGGCCAGCTCCACGATCGACGCGATCTCGAAGTTCACCCAGTCCTCGGCGTACTGCACCGTGTAGTGCTCGTTGCCGTCCTGGATCAGCAGCGCCGCCACGCCCTTCTTGAACGGGAACATCGCCACCTCGTGGCCCGAGTTCATCACCGGGTTCAGCGGGTGCTTCTCGAAAGGCTTGAGCGGGTCGTCCGAAATCGCCAGGCCCATCGCAACCCACAGGCGGTCGGGCCGGTTAAACGCCGACTTGTAGTAGCAGTAAATTTTCTCGTCGTGAACCACCATGCACGGCCCGTGGACCGCGAACTGGTCCCACTCGCCCTCCGCGCCGGTCGGGATGATCACCCCCGCCTCCGCGGTCCAGGGCCCGTCGGGCGAATCCGCGTGCGACACCGCGATCGGGCAGTAGTCGCCACGCAGGCCGCTGGGCTCAACAAAGGCCTGGTAGTAAAGGTAAAACCGGCCCTTCCACTTCAGCACGTCGGGCGTGCACACCGAACGCCACCCCACCTGAGGCTTGGGCGGACGCGGCACCGCCACACCTTGCTCCTCCCAGGTGAATCCGTCGTCGCTGGTCGCGTACCAGACCTCCGCCAGGTCCCAGTCGGCCGAGGCTACCGTGTCGGTCGCGTCTTTTGCGCCCTCCATGCCAAGACAGGGCGTCGCCGTCTTGCGGCGGGTGTACCAGACGTAGTACCTGCCGTTCTCGTACAAGACCTTCGACGGGTCGCGGCGGGTGGTGGTGCCGTCGCCGCCGCTGTAATCAAAGCCTTCGAGCGGCGTGTACTTGAAGTTGGTAAACAGCGGATTGTCTTCAGGCCGCTCGTTGGGGTAGGCGGTGAAGCTGCGTCGCATCGCCGCGCTCAGCTCACGCTGTGTGGCCTCAGGCGTCACGGTGTAGGGAAAGGCATTGGATGGCATAGGGAAACTCACAAATTGAAAGAGTGAAAATCAAACCATAACAATACTCGCGGCACCAACCCGTCAACGCACCGCATGGTCTGACGACCGCTGCCGAACAAACATTTCGTGTAGCCGAGCAGCCACCCCAGGGTGCTGGCCCGCCAGGTCGATCTTCTCCCCCAGGTCCGTCGAAAGGTTAAACAGCTGCCAAACCTCCGGTGAATCCGGCGCGTCCGCACCGTAATGCACGATCTTCCACGGCCCGTGGCGCAGCGCCCAACGGTTCGGCGGCGATCGCCATGCCCAGTAGAGATCGCGTGGGGCCAAGGCCGCGCCCTCCATCAGCCGCGGGATCAGGTCCACCCCATCCAGCGGCAGCCCCTGCACGTCGGCACCCGTCAGCCGCGCCACCGTCGGCAGCCAGTCCACCACATGCACCGGGTCGTCCACCCGCCCCGGCTCCAGCGTGCCGGGCCAGTAGAAGAACCCCGGCACCCGGATGCCCCCCTCCCACACGTCCAGTTTCTTGCCCCGCGTGGGCAGGGGCTGGTTGAATTGCGTGAGCTTCAAATCGTCCGGATAGGCGTTTCCGCCCCACGAGCCTTGCGGCCCGTTATCCGAGGTAAACAACACCAGCGTCTGCTCCAACTGCCCCGACTCTTCCAGCGCCGTTACCACCCGGCCCACCGCATGGTCCAGGTGATGCACCGCCGCCAGCAGCAGCCGTTTCTCCGGGTCCGACTCTTGCTGAATCAGGCCCTCCGGGTCGTTGAACCACGGGATCTCGTCCTCGTTCAGCCAGCGCCCCGGGCGGTCGGGATCCAGCTGTGTGGGGCGGTCGACAAACGGCCCCCGCTCGTCCAAAGGCGTGTGGGGGGCGTGAAAAGTCAGCATCAAGAAAAACGGTCGGTCGTGCTCGCCGTGGATCACCCGCTCGGCCTCTTGAACGATCAGGTCCGTGGCGTGCTCGCCGTTTTCATGCCCGGGGATCGGTTCGTGGTCCCGGTGCCAGGCCAATTCGTAAGCGCCCTTGCGGTACCGGTGGTCGTACATGCCCACCGCCCCCGCCAGCGACCCGTAGCTCGAATCAAACCCGTGGTGGTTAGGCCCGTCCGCGGGCCGGGATCCCATGTGCCACTTACCCGCCAAAAACGTGCCGTAGCCCTGGTCGCGAAGCAGCGTGGCCAGCGTCGGCGTCCCCACCGGGAAACAGCGGTTGTTGCTCGCCCGCAGCGGCTGCTCGGCAAATCGGCCCGGATAACGCCCGGTAAACATTGCCACCCGGGTGGGCGTGCACTGAGGCATCACGTAGTGGTTGGCCAGCATCACCCCTGCCTGCGCAAGCCGATCCATGTTGGGGGTGTAGACGTGTCCGGGGTTGTTGTAACCCACGTCCGCCCAACCCTGATCGTCGGTCACGATAACCACCACGTTGGGCCGCGGCGCAGCGCCCGCAGACAAGGCCACCAAAGCCACCGCCGCGACGACTGTGCCGCCCATCCATGCTGTCCAGGTGCTCATCCAAACCTCGTAAATTCAGATCAAAAAACAACCCAACGCCACTATGCTCTCCCTCCCATCCGGCATCTCACGGGCCCAGCCACTCACTTTTATAGGGCTTATCCAGCCCGGTCGCCAAAAAACCTCACCCGCGTCTTGATGCTTTTCCGACCACCGCCAACTTCACCCACGACAGAACGCATGCCGGCGATGCCCCCCGCGAACCGGATCGCCCCAACAAAAACCCCGGAGTCGCTCGCAAGCGACTCCGGGGAAAAATTCACACAACCACCGCTAGAAACAAGTCGGGGCACACGTGCCCCCGCCCACCACTCAGTCGTAGTCTGCCACCGGGCCGTTGACAACCACATCCAGCTCTTCCAGGCTCTCGGCCAGCGTGACGATCATCACCAGGTCCTGAAAGTCTGCCGCCGCACTGTTGAGGTTCGACGTCCCCAGTTCAAAGAGATAGATCACCTGGTTTTCGTGTAACCGAATTTTCCCATTTTCAATGTAATTCACCAAAAACTCCACCACGTTGGCCTGACCGCTGAACCCCCGGATCTCCGGCAGCGGGTCGCCGTCTCGCAGGGCAATCACAAAATCAGACTGCAACGCGCTGCTGGCCGTGATGTGTCGACTGAATCCTCTACGGCGAGGAATGTAAGACGAAGCCTCCACCGCCACGCCTTCACCAGCATCCAAAACCTCAGGATGCAAGTAAACATCACGGCTCCCCGCAAAGTTCACGTTGCCTTGCCGGGGATTGGTGAAGCTCCCCCAAGGAGTGATGCGGTCCCCCCCCGCACGCAGTTGGGTCGTCACCGGGATCGGAGTATTTCCACTGGTGATCTGCGACCCCAAAATTTCCGCGATAAACGCAAAGTCGTTGCTGCTGACAATCGCCCCCCGCTCAATCTGGAAGTCCACCGTCCGCAACCCGGCCAAATTAGAGGGCCGGCTGACATCGGTGTTCGACGACTGAGCCTGGGCCACGGTCGTGAGCCCCACAGCGACCACGCCGACCAGCAGCGAAGATCCAGAGATGAATTTTTTGATACGCATAACGTCCCTCATGTGGAAAGTGAAAAGCAAACAAGGTCAAAAGCACGGTTGTGATAGTTATATTTACGATTCGCTTACCCGCGATGCGCTCCACGGCAACTCTTTTTTTTAAAAACCTCGGTTTTCACCCGGCCCTTCCCCACTTCGTCCACGGTGATCAAAAAAACACGTTTTTATAGGTCTCAATCAACCCGGCCCACCCGAAACACCCAACCCCCAAGCCCATGCCCGCCTACGCGCCCTTCGATTGGTACCAAACCCCGATCTATTACGACATCATTTTCGATGTCGGCACCGAGCTCGAGGCCCGCTTTCTCGAAGGGTGTCACCGCCTCCATGCCACGCCCCGGCCCACCAAAGCCTTAGCAGACCCCCTGGCGATTTTGGAACCGGCCTGCGGCAGCGGACGTCTTATGGCTCAACTCGCCCAACACGGCCACCGGGTCGCCGGCGTGGACCTGTCCGTCGGCATGCTCGATTACGCCCGTAAACGCCTTAAACAAAAACGAAGCCAAGGCACAGTGCTCCGATCCCCGATGCAGGATTTCGACCTGCACCACGCCGCGCCCGAGGGCTTCGATCTGGCCCACATCCTGGTCAGCTCTTTCAAATACCTACAAACCGAACCCGAAGCCGCCGCCTGCCTCAACTGCATCTGCGACCACCTCCGCGTTGGCGGCGTGTTCGTGCTGGGCATCCACACCACCGAGCCCACACAAGACCATCGCGTACTCGAACGCTGGCGGGCCCAGCGCAACGGGCTCGACGTCATCTGCACGATCCGCTCGGACCCTCCAGACCACCGCCGCCGCACCGAGCAGATGCGCAGCCGCATCGTCGCCCGCAACCTCCAGCACCCAGACCGCGTGCCCAAACGCTACGAATCCCACTGGACCTTCCGCACCTACACCCCCGGCCAGCTCCGCATGCTCTTGCGCAAAGCCCCGCGGCTCAAGCACACCGCCACCTACACCTTTAACCACGACCTCAATGAATCAACCCGCCTCGACGGCGACGACCTGGGCGTGGTCTTGGTGCTGCGACGCGAAAAATAACCGGCCCCGTCCGCCGCCACACCTGCTCCCGCACGGCTCTGAATCCCAACTCATTCGGGTGCTGGCGCAAACATCAACACCCGCCCAAACTTGCTGTACTCGGTCATCCAGATGTTGCCCTTCACGTCGTAGGCAATTCCGTGCGGCGAGGTCACAACCCCCTCGCGCCACTTCTTGGGCGGCGTACGGTTGCCGTTGTACTTGTCGTCATTGGTGCCCATCGTCGCCACCATCCCACCTGCCAGGTCCAGCACCACGATGCGGCCTTCGATCTCCGCGATCGCCACATGCTCGCCACGAAACGCCGCCGCCGACGGGCGGCGCAGATCCGTCGCAAACTCACCGATCCACGCCCCGTCCAGCCCCACATGCACCAGCCGCCGGTTTTTGCGGTCGCACGCCAAGATCCGCGGCGTCCCGTAACGCGGGTCGATGTAGATCTTGTGCAGGTTCCTAAAACCGTAGGGCTTCGCGCGGCCCACCCAGGTCTCGCGGTAGGTGCCCTGGGCGTCATACAAATGGATGTTGTCCGTGCCGTAGCCATCCGCCACGTAGACCGTGCCGTCGGGCCCCACCGCACACGACGTGAAACGCGGGTTGCGCTCGCCCTTCTTCTTGCCCACAAACTTGTCCGGAATCACCGACTCGGGCGTCGCAAACATCACGTCCCCGGCCAGCGTCATCTTCGTCAGCGTCCCCGACTCCAGCCCCACGCCGTAGATGAACTCGCCGTCCGCTTCCTCACGGATCACAAACCCGTGGAAGTCAGAAGGCGCCCCGGGCACGTTCCGCCGGTATACCCCGTCGGGCCCGTACACCTGCACCCCCGGCCACTCCCCGCCCTGCACCGACACCAGCACCTCGCCATTGGCCGCCACCGCGATCTCGCCGTGCCCGTCGCCCACCGTTGCCGACCCCTCGGGCACCTGCGGAAACCCCGCCCGGTGCTCAAACTCGTGCGCCCCCGCCGGCGCCAAGCACCCCAGCACCACCGCCAACACCGTCAGACCCAACGTACGGAAGGAAGTACTCATCTAATCAAGATACCGCCGGACAAAGGCTCAAGCACTACCGGATACGGGACACCCACACCGCGTAACGACCGGCGGCATCTTCCCAGCGGCTTCATGTCCATCTTATTGAGAGCACCCCCTCCGCCCACCTTCACCCCCCACACGACTCCAAGGCAATCCGCGTCATGTGCTCGCTGTACGGGCTGATCTTCCAGTGCCCCGGGCTCCAGCCCATCAGAAAACGCTGGAAATCCGCCCAGGCAAACGGGTACAAGCGCCGCCAGTCCGCCTCGAGGGCCGCGCGATCCACCGCCACCGCGCGCCGGTCCAGGGCTTCCCCCAGCGTTTCGAAGTACACCCCCAACACCCGCTCCTGCTCCCGAAAACATCCCTCGGCGTCCAGGCACCCGCCCACCAGGTAAGCCAGGTCCTTCATGCCACAACCGCCCCCGACGTACTGAAAATCCACCGCCGCCACCCCGGCCCCGGCCTCGCCCTCCGGAAAACAGAAGTTCGCCAGCTTCGCGTCCCCGTGTACCACCGTCCGGAACGCGCTGGCGTCCAGCGCCTGGTCGATGCGCTCCGCCGCCCGCTTCAACGGCCCCTCGGGCATCCGCGCCCACTCGTCCGGCCGCGTGTCCAGGTGCCAGTACGTGCCCTTGGCCCACAGCCCCTCGGGTCGTTCAAACGACCGCTTCGACAAAAAAGCCCCGTGAAAGTTAGCCAGCCACCGCACACACGCATCCAACTCATCGGTCGCCGCCCGCGTCACCCGCCGCGGAAACCCGCCGGCATCCAAATCCTCCAGCACCAGCAAGTGCTCATCGCCCCACGTCGTGCGCCCCAAACATCGCGGCACCCGGCACGCCATCGGGCACCGCCCGCTCCAGTCCGCGTACCAACGGGCTTCGACCTCGTACGACCGCGCCTTACGCCGGGCCGACCGATCCGTGTTCCACCCGCGGGGGTGATCGATCTCCGCCGGCATCTTCACGTGCTTGATCACCGCACACCCCGGCTCGCCCGCCCCGCGGCCCGCCCGCCCCAGCCCGCCCACCCACCGCACCTTCGCGACCTGGCCGCAACCACTCCACAAGTCCTGGATCGTCTCCACGGCGAGAAGCTCGTCCGTGCCGAGCAGTTGACAGAGCTTCGGGCGGAGTTGCGACATAAAGACGGGGAGAAGTGAGAAAACACCACAAAAAAAGGAAACAAGACCCTCGCCTATTGCTTCTCCAGGAAACCGTCTAACACGGCCTTCAAATCCTTCCCCCTCGCGAAGCCGATCCCCAAAAAGGTGTCACAAAAAGGTGTCAGGTGTCACAAAAAGGTGTCAGGAACCTTTTTTCGGGCGCCCCCGGCTTCGCAGCGTCGATTCCAAACCAAACTGCTCGGTCATCTTCTCCACCCACGCCGGATCGCCGTACGGACGGCCGCGGCCCGACGCCCGTCGGACCTGCTCCAGTTCCGCCTCGGACAACGGCTCGTTCACCCGCTCCAACCACCCCGACGGACGCCGCCCCGCCGACGTCGGCCACGGGGCCAGAATCCGCTTCGCGTCCACATTTCCCGCATACCAACGCCACAGGCTCGACCATTTCCAGTCTTCCGCCCGGCGAACCAACCCCGCACGCACCGCGTTGCGTTCCACATACCGGCACACCGAAACAAAGTACGCGTCGTCGCCCACCAAAAACGACTTGTACCGCCCCTGATACAAGTGTCCCCCGCCCGTCGTCTTGCGGTGGGCGTGCCACCGCTGCGTGTGCGTCAGCGTCAGCCACCCCACAAAACGCGGCAAGATCTCACCGATGTCCGGACGAACCACCAGGTGCCAGTGGTTCGGCATCAGGCAGTACGACACCAGCCCCATCTCCGGCCAGCGGTCCAAGGCCTGAACCAGCACCTTCTCAAACGCGATGTAGGCGCCATCGTCGTCGAAGATCCGCATCCGACCGTTGCCGCGGTTCACCACGTGGTACGCGTACCCGCCCGCCGTGACTCGTTTGGGACGCCCCATCGCCCCAGAGTACCCCAGCGGAACACAAAATCCTATAAAAAGGTTCCTGACACCTTTTCCGGGCCCACCTTTTCCGGGCCACCTTTTCCGGGCCCTGACACCTTTTCCGGGCCCCTCCCATCAGGCTGGCCGGGTTGCAACCCCCGGAACTGCATATCCATCGACACCCAATAGGATTGAAAATCCAAATGCCGACCAAACTCATATCCAATGCCAGGCACGACCCCTTGCTGAATGTGATCCACCGCGACACTGTTAAGCATTCTATGAAACAAATAAATTGACAGGCCCACAACAACCGGAATACAAACCAAATTAATTGTCGCCATCCCCAAAGCGAGCTTAGGCCACCAATCCACTGCGATGATCGACACGACTAACTGAGCCACAACAAAGGCCAGCATTACACCAGCCAATGGAACCAACGATTCCCATCGAATCAAAAAACGCATTAAGCCAGACGAACTGCCTGATCGTTCGCCATGAAACTGCACCGCGAATACAACGACGGCAATTAAAATACCAACGATAGCACCCACCACCTCAGCTATTGATACTAACTGGCTAGCGTAATCAGCAGTCGATTCCACATGATTGTTTGAGTGAAAAACACTCGTAAAAGCAGCTGCTCCAATTAATACCAACAGGGTCAACAACGCAAGCAGGGCAGTTGAGCGAACACCATTGAATCGGTAAAGCGATCTTCTAAAACGATCTGCCCAGTCAAGCCTCTGCTGAAGGGCTTCTCGGCGTCGTTTGAGGCTTCTAAACGTCGGCGTTTTATGCGAAAGCCAACACTCACCATCCCGCCCCCATCGCCACACCGAAGCTACGACACCTCGATAAGCTCCATCCTCTTGCCGCTGGCCCTCAAATGATTGAATCCTATCCATAGGCTGATTTTATCTCTATTTGTATGCTCATGGTCCGCGCAGCCACCGCCAACCCGCCGACCGCAGCGAAGTCGGCATCCACCGCCGCCAGATCATCAGCCGCGTGGGTCAGGAGGTAGTAGAGAACCGAGGGCAATTTGCGGGCACCAGGTGGACACCGTCGGACTGCCGGTCGCGGCGGAGCCACTGGCCGATCCGCTGGCTGATCTCTTGAGCCGAGGCGTCGGGATACTGCCGACGGAGCCGGGCTCGCGTGATCTCGACGCCTTCGTCGTACATCTCGGTGGCGCGCAGAAGCCGCCGGGCGATGGACGCTGTCGACTGATCTCGGTTGACGGGTGGCTGCATGGTTCGGCTCTGGTCCGTCTTAACTCTTCGCCATCTTCCGCAGCACCGTGTGCAGAATCCCGCCGTTGCGGTAGTAGTCCACTTCGACCGGCGTGTCGATCCTGCACAACGTCTCAAACGTGACCTTTGAGCCATCCCCCTTCGTCGCCGTGACGGTGATCGTCTGCCGCGGGGTGACGGCGTCGGTCACGGGGATGTCGAAGGCCTCGGTGCCGTCCAGCCCCAGGCTGTCGGCATCTTGGCCGTCGGCGAAGGTGAGCGGCAGCACGCCCATACCCACCAGATTGCTGCGGTGAATGCGTTCGAAGCTCTTGGCGATGACGGCTTTCACATTCAGCAGGAAGGTGCCTTTGGCGGCCCAGTCGCGGCTGCTGCCC
>CALLPP010000148.1 GCA_938015655.1 uncultured Algisphaera sp. | reverse complement strand
CCGATGAACTCGATGTTGCAGCTGCGGCAGACCTCGGCGAAGTGGGCGTTTTCGGCCAGGAAGCCGTAGCCGGGGTGGATCGCGTCGGCGTCGGCGACCTCGGCGGCGGCGATAATCCGCGGGATGTTGAGGTAGCTGTCGGCCGGCGGCGCCTTGCCGATGCAGATGGCCCGGTCGGCGATCTTGACGTGCTTGCTGTCGCGGTCGGCCTCGGAATACACCGCGACCGCTTCAACGCCCAGCTCGTGGGCGGCGCGGATGATGCGGACGGCGATCTCGCCCCGGTTGGCAATCAGAATGCGTGAGAACATGGGTTTCGCTGGGTCGCGGGGGTCGGGCACCCGCTGGGGGTACCCCGCTAAGCCGCTAGCCGTGAGCCGCTAGCCGTTAGCAAGATGGATCAGTGACAGTTTCGGTTTCTTGCTAGGGCCTAACCGCTAGCAGCTAGCGGCTGGCCGCTTTGCGGCCTCACGGCTTGACTTTAAACAGCGGCTGGCCGAACTCGACCGCGTCGCCGCTGCTCACCAGCACCTCGGAAATGGTGCCGCTCACCTCGGCCTTGATCTCGTTGAAGACCTTCATGGCCTCGACGATGCAGACCACCGTGTCGGGCGAGACGCGGTCGCCGACCTTCACGAAGGCCTCGGCGTCGGGGCTGCTGGCGGTGTAGAAGCTGCCGACCATGGGGCTGTCGATCGTGGGCAGGCCGCTGTCCGCGGCCTCGGCCGGGGCGTCGGTTCCCGCGGCGGCGGGCGCGGGCGCCGGGGCGGCGGCCGGGGCCGGCGGGGTGTACGACACGGTGGGTGCCCCCACGCCGCCGCGTTTGAGCTTGACCTTCTCGCCCTCGCCTTCGAGGTCGATTTCGGTCAGGTCGTTGTCCACCATCATCTTGATGAGCTGACGGAGGGTTTTCAGGTCGTTCATGTTCACGTCTCTGGGGCGTCGTGGCGGGCGTGGGCGGGGCGTGGCGGGCGGCATCAAGGCAGGGCCAACCCCTCCGCCACGTCCCGGCCGGAAGGGGTCATATCGTCGCCGATTCGAAAGACTTGGGCAAATCCGTCAGCACCCGGTGCCCGCGGGCGGTGATCAGCACGTCGTCCTCGATCCGCACGCCCCCCACCCCGGGCAGGTACACCCCCGGCTCCACGGTCACCACCTGCCCGGGCTCCAGCACCGCGTGCTCGTCGGCCAGGTGGCTCAGCCGCGGGTCTTCGTGGATGTCCAGGCCGATGCCGTGGCCCAGGCCGTGGCCGAAGTGCTCGCCGTATCCCGCGTCGTCGATGACCTTCCGCGCCGCCGCGTCCACCGCCCGCAGCGGCGTGCCGGGCCGGCAGGCGGCGATGCCCGCCAGCTGGGCGTCCAGCACCACCCGGTACACCTCTTTCATCCGGGCCGAGGGGCCTTTGCCCAGGAACACCACCCGGGTCATGTCCGAGCAGTAGCCGTTGAACTTCGCGCCCCAGTCGATCAGCACCAGGCCGTTCTTTTTCAGTTTCGTCCGCCCCGGGATCGCGTGGGGCAGCGCCGCGTTGGCGTCCGCCGCCACGATCGAGGGGAAGCTCACCCCGTCGGCCCCCAGGCAGCGCATGCGGTACTCCAGAAACGCCGCCACCTCGGCCTCGGTCTGCCCCGGCTCGATAAACGCCCGCAGCTCGCGGAAGGCCTGCTGCTGAATCTTGCCCGCCTTGGCGATCAGCTTCACCTCGCCCGCGTCTTTCACCGCCCGCTGGGTCATCAGCCCGTCGTCCCACGCCGCCACCGCGCGGGCGCCCAGGCCTTTTTTAATCGCCTCGAAGCGGTCCACCGTCAGGCTGCCCTTCTGCACCGCCACCCGGCCCAGCTTCCGCCGGTCGCGCAGGGTTTTCAGCTCGTCCACCAGGCTCTTCTTGCGCATCACCGCCGCCACGTGCGGCGCCTCGCGGGCGATCTGCTCTTCAAAGCGCGCGTCGCTCAGCACCACCACCTTGGTGCCGCGCGCCGGCACCAGCGTCCACGAGTCGTCGCCGACAAACCCCGTGAGATACCTAGTGTCGACTGGGTTAATCACTAAGACCGCGTCGTGCCCGACTTCGCGCACACGTTTTTGCAGGGGCTTGAGGCGAGCGGTCAGGTCGGCGGGGGTTTGGGGCATGGCGGATTGGGGTGGCAGGAGTTGACGGGGTGAGAGCGGTTCCGACAAGGCGTTAGGCGTTAGGTCCTAGGGCTTAGCAAGAGCGCTGACGCGGGCATTAGAACCCGCCATCAACCTCAATACACGTCCTTCGGATCAAACACCGGCTCTTCCACCGTCGTGAGCGTGTCGGTGCCGTCGATGCGCCGGTAGAAGCACGAGCGGTAGCCCACGTGGCAGCAGGGGCCGTTGCTTTTGACCTTGAGGATGACCACGTCCTGGTCGCAGTCGGTGCGGGCTTCGAGCACCTCTTGGGTGTGGCCCGAGCTCTCGCCTTTGACCCAGAACTTCTTCCGCGAGCGAGAGTAGAAAGTGGCGAGTTTGGTTTCGAGGGTCGACTTCAGGGCTTCTTCGTTCATCCAGCCCATCATCAGGATCTCGCCGCTGGCGTGGTCCTGCACGATCGCGGGCACCAGGCCGTCGCGGTCGAACTTGATCATGAGGTCGGTGCCGGTTTCGCGGAGGGGGTCGGACAAGGCGGGGCTCTTGGGTTTGGAGGTTCGGGGGAGACGTGGGTGGGCGGGCCAGTTTGACAGATTCCGCAAGCGGGCTGGCCCCGCCGAAAGCGAAATCGCAAAGGAAAGCGAAAACAGACGCAAGCGGAGGGTTCGGCGGCGGCTGGCCCGCGCCTGCTGGTGCATCTATAGTCTGGCGGCCCTCTCTCCTTCTTCTGAAAGCCCCCATGTCCGACGCCGACCCGCCAAAAATTATCATCGACGACGACTGGAAAGCCCAAGCCCAGGCCGAGAAGGAGAATCTGGCGGCCAAGGCCGAGGAGTCTCCGGCGGCGGGCGGCCCGGGCCAGATGCCCCCCGCCACCTTCGAGGTGCTGCTGAGCAGCTTTGTGACCCAGGCCCTGTATGCCCTGGGCGCGATTCCTGATCCGCAGACCGGCCAGCCGATGTTGAGCCTGGAGCTGGCCAAACACCAGATCGACATGCTCGGCGTGCTAGAGGCCAAGACCCAGGGCAACTTGAGCGAAGAAGAAACCAAGCTGCTGGCCGGCGCCCTGTACGAGCTGCGCGACCGGTATGTGCAGGTGGCCAACGCCAGCCGCGGCGGCGCCTGACCGCCAGCCTGCCCCCCGGCCGCCTGCTCCCATCCGCCGAGACCGACCCCGGCCCCGCGGTCGACTCCCCCCGACGCTTTTCACGCATCCCTCTACCCCAGGTCTTGCCCGTGCCCACCGACCGAACGACCTCCGGCCCCACCGCCACCGTCCGCAGCCTGCTGGACGACAACCACTTCTTGCTGCGTCGTCTGCACTCGCTTTCGGGCATCGTGCCGGTGGGCCTGTTTGTGATCTCGCACCTGTTCACCAACGCCCAGATGGCCTGGGGACAGGACCGCGTGACCGGCAAAGGCGATTTTCAGCACGAGGTGGACTTCATCCACAGCATGCCGTTTCTGTACGTGGTCGAGTGGGGCCTTTGGGGGGCCATCGGCTTCCACGCGGTGTTGGGCTTGTGGTACACGTTCACGGGCAAGCACAACGTGAAGCGCTACAGCTACGCCGACAACGTGCGTTACCTGCTGCAAAGGATCACCGGCGTCATCGCACTGGTGTTCATCTTTTTGCACATCGCCACGCTGCGCTGGCGCTGGGACCTGTTCGGCTGGTTCACGCCCTTCTACGGGAAGGGCTATCAGAACCCGATTGTGCCACAGGCCTTTCACGACGTGCCGATGAGCCTGCCGCTCACCGCCTACGCGCTGCAGATCAGCTGGCTGGTGGTGCTGCTTTACGTGGTGGGGGTGACCGCGTCGGTCTATCACTGGTGTAACGGTCTGTGGACCGCGGCGATCAGCTGGGGCCTGACCATCACCACCGCGGGCATGAAGCGCTGGGGCTACGTGTGCGCGGGGCTGTTTGTCGCCCTCATGACCTTCTCGTGCGCGGCCATTTACGGCGCGCTGAGCTTTGATCTGGGTCAAGACATGACCGATGATCAGCTTGAGGTGTTCGAGTTGATCGTGCCAGAGAGCCGCGTGCCGCTGAACATCTCAGGCCGCCACTAGACACCCCACCCGACCGCGATCAAGACGCTCGCTACGCCGAGCGTCTTGATCGCGCTAAACTTTCCTCGCCAGCGCTCTAAACACCGCCGAACGCAAAGCAACCCGACCATGCCCGAAACCCACCCCCGCGTCATCGTCGTTGGCGGCGGCCTCGCCGGCCTCGCCGCCTGTGTCCGCATCGCCGAGGCCGGCACCCCGGTCGATCTGTTTAGCATGGTGCCGGTGAAGCGCTCGCACAGCGTGTGCGCCCAGGGCGGCATCAACGCTTGCAACGACGTAGCCCGCCAGCAGGGCTACAGCGAGTGGCAGCACATGGACGAGACGCTGATCGGCGGAGATTTTCTCAACCACCAGCCGCCGGTGTACGAGATGGCGCATTTTGCGCCCAAGATCATCAACTTGCTGGACCGCATGGGCGTGCCCTTTAACCGCACCAGCGAGGGCATGCGCGACCTGCGGCTGTTCGGCGGCAGCCTGTTCAAGCGCACGCACTTCGCCGGGGCCAGCACCGGCCAGCAGCTGCTCTACGCCCTGGACGAGCAGACCCGCCGCTACGAGGCCCAGGGCAAGGTCAACAAGTACGAGTTTTGGGAGTTCCTCTGGCCGGTGACCGACGAAGAAGGCCGCTGCAAGGGGATCATCGCCCAGGACATGCGGACCATGGAGATGAAGGCCTTCCGCGCCGACGCGGTGGTCATGGCCAGCGGCGGCAACGGGCTGATCTACGGCAAGTCCACCATGAGCGTGATCTGCAACGGCGCCGCCGCGGCCCGCTGCTACCAGGCCGGGGCCGACCTGGGCAATCCCGAGATGATCCAGGTGCACCCCACCGCCATCCCCGGCGAAGACAAGTGCCGGCTGATGAGCGAGTCGGCCCGCGGCGAGGGCGGCCGCGTGTGGGTGCCGCGCCAGCAGAACGACGACCGCCACCCGCTGGACATCCCCGAGGAAGAACGCAACTACTTCCTTGAAGAGAAGTACCCCGGCTACGGCAACCTGGTGCCGCGCGACATCGCCACGCGGGAAATTTTCTGGGTGTGCCAAGAAGGCTACGGCGTGGGCGGCGAGAACCAGGTGTATCTGGACATCACTCACCTGCCCCAAGCCACCAAGAACAAGCTCGCCGCGATCCTGGAGATCTACGAGAAGTTCACCGGCGACGACCCGCGTGAAGTGCCCATGAAGATCTTCCCCGCGGTGCACTACACCATGGGCGGTCTGTACACCACCTACGCGCCCTACGATCCCGAGACCGACACCATCACGCCCGCCAGCGCCCCCAAGCGCGAGCCCAACCAGGGCATGGCCTTCGGCGACCCGAAAAACATGATGACCAACGTGTCGGGGCTGTATGCCTTCGGGGAAAGCAACTACGCCTACCACGGCGCTACCCGCCTGGGGGCCAACGCCCTTTTGTCGTGCATCTTCGACGGCCTGTTCAACGGCCTGTCGGTGGCCAACCACGCCCAGCAGTCGGGCGCGGGCGCCCACGGCACCCCCGCCGCCGAGCTGCCGCAGAGCCTCTACGACAAGTTCCTGAAACAAGAACAGGACAAGCTGGCCAAAATCACCGCCAGCACCGGCAGCCAAGACCCTTACACCATCCACCGCGAGCTGGGCGTGGAGATGACCGCCGCGGCCACGGTGGTGAAAGAAGAAGGCCGCATGCTGCAGGCCCGCGAAAAACTCGCCGAACTGCGCGAGCGCTACACCGACCTGAAGATCAGCGACACCGGCCACTACACCAACCAGAACGTGAGCTTCGCCCGGGCCCTGGGCGACATGCTGGTGTACGCCGACGCGCTCTTGGAAGCCAGCCTGGCCCGCAAAGAGTCGCGCGGCAGCCACTACCGCAGCGACTACCCCGAGCGGATGGACGAAGAGTTCCACAACACCAGCCGCGTGGCGTTCAACGCCGAATCCGGGAGGCCCGATATCACCTGGGAGCCCATCCCCAGCCCCCTGGTGCCCCTGCGGGCCCGGACCTACGGCAAGACCGACGTTGTCGAAGATAAGAAGACCCAAGAACAAGAGGCCGCTGCCAGCTAGCTGCCACCGAGGCACGACACCTGCCTCGTTCCGACTCGCTTGCCCTCATCGCCCGCCCGGCCCGACTTAAGGTTGAGACCATGATCGCCCCCAACCCGTCCGAAAAGACCTTCCTCGTCCGCATCAAGCGGCAAGACGCCGAGTCGCAGCCCGCCTACTGGCAGGAGTTCGAAGTGCCGGTGAAGCCGGCGCAGAACATCATCAGCGTGCTGCAGTACATCGCGGCCAACCCCACCACCACCTCGGGCGAGGACGTGGAGCCGGTGGTGTGGGACTCGGGCTGCCTCGAAGAGGTGTGCGGGGCCTGCACCATGGTCGTCGACGGGCAGGTGCGCCAAAGCTGCAGCTGTCTGGCCAACGAGCAACTGGCGAAAACCGGCAAGGACCACATCGAACTGGAGCCCATGACCAAGTTTCCGGTGGTGCGCGACCTGTTCGTGGACCGTCAGCGGATGTTCGACAACCTCAAGAAAGTCAAGGCCTGGGTGCCCATCGACGGCACCCACGACCTGGGCCCGGGGCCCAAAGAAACCCCCGAGCAGCAAGAAGAGCGCTACGCCTACTCGCGCTGCATGACCTGCGGCTGCTGCCTGGAGGCCTGCCCCCAGTTCACCAAAGACAACACGTTTGTCGGCGCCCAGGCCATCGCCCAGGCGCTGTACTTCAACCAGCACGAGACGGGCAAGAAGCTCAAGGGCGAGCGGCTCGACGAGCTGTCGGGCCCCGGCGGCGTGGCCGACTGCGGCAACTCGCAGAACTGCGTGAAGGTGTGCCCCAAAGAGATCCCGCTAACCCAGGCCATCGCCAAGGTCGGCCGCCAGCTCACGGTCCACGCGGTGAAGAATTTCTTCTCGGCGAAGTAAAGGCGGCGGCTCCCGGGCCGTGCGCGGAGGCAGTCGGGTGCCACGGGCGGCTGGCCCGACAGTGCCACCCACCGAAATCAAGTCGTGGGCGGCTTACCGGCGTCGCCGCGCAGACGGGTATTTGACCCGCGCGGTCGTCCGGCCGGTTTCGTCGTGCTCCCAGGTCAGGTGCACTTCGGGCACCAGCCCCGCAGCGACCAGCGTCGGTGGCAGCGGCTTGGCATGGTCACCGCCGGCCGTGGCCCGCCGGCCTCGCCGCGTGGGCGTGGGCGTGTCCCGCAGCATGAAAGCCTGTTCGTTTCCTTCGTCGTCCACGTAGGCGTACCACTTCGGGTCGTCGGCGCTCAGGGTTTGCTGCCCCGACTCGTTCTGATATTCCAGCTTGAAGCCTTCTTCTTGCAGCCGGTCTTGCAGCGCCTCGAACGTCGTGGGCCAGCCTCGCTCGTCGGTGTAGGTCTTTACCATGCCCGCGGCCAAAAACTGCACGCGCTTGACCGCTTCGCTGAAGTTATCGGGTTCGGCTTTTTTTAGGAAGCCCAGCCAGCGCTGAGCGAACGGGGCGGTGTCCAGGGTGCCAAAAGCGTTGCGAAAAGCGGTGGTGTGGTCACGGCCGTTGCTCAGCTCGACCAAGTAGTTGCCAAAAACTTTGCGGTAACGACCATTGTCGCCGTGGACCAAGAAATGCACGATTAGCCAAGACTGAGCGTATTGCAAACCCCCGCGGGGGACGCCGGACGTCACGAACCCGTTCCACTGGGCGTGGGTGGTGTTCAGCAGGTCGTCGAAGGCGATGGCGGTGTTCGTGTCCACCGCCCGGCGCACCGCGTCCAGGCGGTCGCCGTCGATGATCCCCGTCCGCACCTTCTGTTTGACCACAATCGCGTGCTCGAAATATTCGGCGAGTCCTTCGTTTAGCCAGACGGGCAATTCGGCGCCCAGCCGCGCGTGGGCAAACTGGTGGAATCCCTCGTGCTGCAGCACCGCCAAGGTGAGGTTGCGGGGCTTGCCCTCGACCCACGTCGCCAGCCCGGTGCGATCGCCCCAAAAAAACACCCCCCCGGTGCCGGTGCCGTCGAATCCCAGTTCCCGCAGTGTTTGCTGGTAGTCCTGGTGGCTGCGCAGCAAGTACAGGTTCTGGGGTCGCTGTTTCTTGCCACGCAGCGCTCGGAATTGTTTGCTGAATGAGGCGTACACCAAATCCATGTGTGCACCGAATTCCACGGCTTGGGCCTTGGTGAGGTTGGTATGAACCACATAGAAGCGGCTGGTGTACTTATCTAGGTCGGCCAACCCCGCGGCGGCCACCGCCTGACTGGCGGGCCAAAAGAAAAACAGCACCGCGACGAACCAAAACACGCGCCGCGGCGGGGTTTCCCCACGCCTGTTCTGAAACCCGCCGGCGATCTCCGGCACCCGTAGCGTGGCATTTGTCATGCCCAAATCCTACGGCAGGGCCCCCCACTCCGCCGGGACGCTCACGGGACACCCCCGCGGCGTCCGATGGTATAGATGCTTCGCCCGCGTTCTCGCACCGGATCACCCGGACCAAGAGGTCACGCCCATGCCCGCCCCCCTGCGTCTCGAATGGCTCCACCCGATGGTCCGCTACGTAGATGACGAGCGGGCGATCATCGACACGCACTTTGCTGCCCGGCCGCCGGTGGTGCAGGGGCCGCACGACGCGGTGCCCAGCCGCTACGCCCTGGACGTGGAGATCACTCTGGACGGCGCCGACGGCTTCCACGACGAGGGCGGGGCTCGGCTGGCGGTACACAACCACCGCGGCCAGCTGCGGTTTGAAATTGTCCATCCCGATCGCTGGTACCCCGCGGGCATGGGCCCGCAGCCGCTATACCGCCTGGGCCTGACGGTCGGTGACGACCGGCGCGGGTTTGATCACCTGGAGACCGATTTTGGGTTGACCTCGGTCCGCCGCGACCACGCCCTGGGTCCCGATCTGCCGCCGTGCCTGCTGGTTAACGGTCGGATCTGGTCGGTGCAAAACGTGCTGCCGCTGGATGCAGTACACGCCGCCGCCCTGCTGCCGGCCCACGGCGAGTCAGTGCTGTTCATCCGCGACCACTACGGCGACGAGAACCTTTACGCCGCGGCGGACCGCGCCGGCATCCTCATCGTGCAGTCGGTCCCGCTGGAACCCGACGCGCGGCTGCGGCCGGCCGTGGCTCGGGCTGTCGATCGCCTGGGGGCCCACCCCAGCCTCGCGGGCTGGTACGTCGGTCACCTGGGGGCGGCGACCAACGCGGTCACGGACACCCTGAAGCAACGCGACCTGGTGCACCCGGTGTTCAAACATTTTCCGCTGGACGACGCGGCGTAGCGGTCGGCCCCCCGCGGCGCGAGGGGCACGCCTAGACCGGCGCCCGTCACACCGGCGCCAACACCAGCCCCACCCGCGCGGGCAGGTACACCCGCACCGATTGGTTACGCCCGTACATCGGCACGTTTTCGTGCACGAACCTTTGCCCGGCGGCCACCCGGTCGTGGCCGCCGAAGGCCGCGTCGTCGCTGCACAGCACCAGCCGGTAGTCCGCCGCGTCGGGCACGGGCAGACGCAGGTCCGGGTAGCTCTCGGTGGGGTGCAGGTTCACCGCGAACACCAGCGGGCCGCGGCGGTACACCAGCTGGCGGGTGTCTTCGTGCACGGCCAGCGACTGGATCAGCGGGTCTTCCAGCAGGTGGTGGACCGGGTCCAAAGTCATAAGTGCTGCGTCGAAAGCCCCCAGCTGCTGGTAACGCAGGTCGTCCCTCCCGGCCAGGCTCCACTGCCGGCGGGCGAACTTGCAGCTCCACTGGTTGCCCTCGCGCGGAAAGTCGATCCACTCGGGGTGGCCGAACTCGTTGCCCATGAAGTTCAGGTAGCCCTCGCCCGCCAGGCTGAAGGTCAGCAGGCGGATGAGCTTGTGCAGGGCCACGCCGCGGTCGACTTTGAGGTTGTCGCTGCCCACCGACATACCGGTGTAGATCGCTTCGTCGAACAGCCACATGGCCAGGGTCTTGTCGCCCACCAGGGCCTGGTCGTGGCTCTCGGCGTAGCCGATGTGGCGCTCGTTGTGCCTGCGGTTCGTGAGCTCGTGCATGACGCCCGACAGGTTCCAGCCCTCGTCAGGGACTTCTTTGAGCAGCTTGATCCACTGGTCGGGGATGCTCATGGCTAGGCGGTAGTCGAAGCCCAGCCCGCCCTCGTGGGTGGGCCGCGCCATGCCGGGCATGCCCGAAACATCTTCGGCGATGGTCACGGCGTGGGGGTTCGCGTCGTGGGCCACGTCGTTGGCCAGCATCAGATAGGCCACGGCGTCTTCGTCCACGTTGCCGCCGAAGTAATCCTCGTAGCAGGTGAACGACTTGCCCAGTCCGTGGTCGCGGTAGAGCATGCTGGTCACCCCGTCGTAGCGCATGCCGTCAAAGCGATACTCCTCCAGCCAGAACCGCGTGTTGCTTAGGAGCAGCCGCAGGGTTTCGGGCACCTGGTAGTCGTAGCACTTGCTGTCCCACGCGGGATGATCGCCCGCCGGCGGGGCGTGGAAGTACTGATGGTCGGTGCCGTCGAAACCGTTAAGCCCCTCGGCCGTGTTTTTAACCATGTGCGAGTGCACGATGTCCATGATGACCGTCAGCCCCAGGCCGTGGGCTTCGTCGATCAGCGCCTTCAGGTCGTCGGGCGTACCGAAGCGCGAGGACACCGCAAACAGGTTGCTCACGTGGTAGCCGAAGCTGCCGTAGTAAGGGTGCTCCTGCATGGCCATCAGCTGCAGGGCGTTGTAGCCCTTGCCCGGAATCATGGGCAGCACGTCGCGGCGAAACGCGGCGAAATCGGCCACGACCTCGCGCTCCGAGGCCATGCCCACGTGGGCCTCGTAGATGCGCAGCCCCTCGTGCGGCGGGCGGGTTGGCGCCGCGTGCTGCCAGGCATAGGGCGTCTCGGGCATCCACAGGCGGCCCACGAAATCATGGCTGCCCGGGTCTTGCGTGGCGTAGCGGATCCAGGCGGGGATGCGGTCTTCCAGGCCGCGCGCGCCCGTCACCCGCACCTTCACCGCGCTGGTATGCACCAGCCGGTGGCCGTGGGTCGTGTCGGGAAAAAAAGCCGACCACTGACCAAAGTCGCCGCGGGTCAGCGGGTCGGCCGCGCCGTCCCAATGATTGAAATCACCCACCAACGCCAGGTGCTCGGCGCCCGGGGCCCACTCGCGGTACCACAGCCCCGAGGCCCCGTCGGGCCCCACTCCGCGGTGAAAGCCGAAGTGATCGTGCCCCCGCGACACGTCGGCGGGGAGCTGCTGCCGCAGGGTGTCACGCCGGGCCAAACGCCGCCGGATCGCCTCGGTGTGGGGTTTCAGGTATCCGTCATCAAGAACCAGCTGCGGGACGGAAGGCGGCGTGGGTGTCATGCCGCCAGTCTCACGCAATTGCCCGGGCTCCGCAATGCGGCCGGGCCCGCGCCAAGCCGTGCGTCACGCTCCGTGCCGCGTGCCGCGGCGGCTTACACTTCAGATCATGCAGGACGTTCTTGGCCCCCGCACCACCCTTGGCTACTGCACCAACGTGCACGCCGGCACCACCCTCGACGCCATCCGCGCGCAGCTTGACCGGCACGCGGTGCGGGTTAAGCGGCAGGTCAGTCCCCACGCGCCCATGGGCGTGGGGCTGTGGTTCAGCGCCGACGCCGCCCGCGAGGCGGTGGCCACCGGCGCCGCCCCGGCGCTGCGCGACTGGCTGCAAGAACGCGGGCTGCGACCCTACACGCTCAACGGCTTTCCTTACGGCGATTTTCACCAGCCGGTGGTGAAAGACGCGGTGTACCAGCCCCACTGGGCCGACCCGCGCCGCACGGCCTACACCCGCGACCTCATCACCCTGCTGGCCGGGCTGCTACCCGAAGGGCCCGGGGGCACGGGCACCGAGGGGTCCATCAGCACCCTGCCCCTGGGCTGGCCGGCGCACGTAGGCGGCGAGCTGGACCGCGACCCGGATTTTACGGCCGCGGCGGCCAAGCAGCTCACGGGCTTGGTGCACCACCTGGCCCGGACCGAGCTGGACACGGGCCACCTGATTCACCTGGACCTGGAGCCCGAACCCGGCTGCCTGCTGCAAACCAGCGCCGACGTGGTGGACTTTTTCGAACGCCACCTGCTGGGCACCGCCGACGACCTGAGCGTCCGCGCCTACCTGCGGGTGTGCCACGACGTGTGCCACAGCGCCGTGATGTTCGAGGGCCAACCGCAAGCGGTCCGCACCTACCGCGACGCGGGCCTGAGCATCGGCAAGGTGCAGCTTTCCTCGGCCCTGGCGGTGGACTTCGACGCGCTCACGCCCGACCAAGCCGCGGCCGCGCGGACCGAGCTGCAAGCTTTTGCCGAGCCGCGCTACCTGCACCAGACCAGCATCCGCCGCGACGACGGCCAGACCGAATTTTTCGTCGACCTGTCCGACGCCCTCGCGGCGCGGGGGGACCGCCCCGTAGGCGAGTGGCGGGTCCACTTCCACGTGCCGCTGCACCGTGCGGCGCTGGGCACCCTGGGCACCACGCGCGACGACGTGCCCCGCCTGCTGGCCGCCCTGCCACCCCGGGGCGATGTCCACCACTTCGAGGTCGAGACCTACGCCTGGGGCGTGCTGCCCGACGGCAGCGGAGCGCAGGACGCGCTGGCCCGGGGCCTCGCCGCCGAGCTGGACTGGGTGCGCGCCGGAGCCGGAGCATGACCCCCAAAGCCTGGCTCGAATTGGCCCGGGTGAGCAACCTACCCACCGTGTGGTCCAACGTGATCATGGGGCTGGCCTGGGGCGTGTCACGCGACATGACCGAGCTGGGCCTAGACCCCAGTGTTGTGGCCCGGCCCCCGCTGGGCGCTTTGCTGAGCCAGAGTCCCATGCTCTTGGTCGCCGGCAGCCTCATCTACACCGCGGGCATGCTGCTCAACGACGTGTGGGACCGGAGCGTCGATGCCCGCGAGCGGCCCGACCGCCCGCTTCCCCGGGGCGCCGTGTGCCCGCACCGAGCCCTGGCCGTCGCCCTGGTTTTGCTGTGCGCCGGGCTGGCCGCCAGCGCCGTGTTCACCAGCCCCTGGGTGCTGCCCCTGACCGCCGGACTGGTGGCGTGTGTGGTGCTTTACAACGCCCTGCACACGCGGTGGCCCGGCGCAGTGGGGCTGATGGCCGCGTGCCGGGGGCTGCTGGTCTTCGCCGCGGTCATGGCGGTGTGGAGCCCCGGCACCGCCCAGCTGGGGCTGCGGCTGGTCCCCGCGGCGGCGTTGTTTGGTTACACGCTGCTGATCGCCGCGGTGGCCCGGCGCGAGGTCGCTCTGGCTCGGGTGCCGCTGGTCGTCGCCCTGATCGTCGCCATGCCGCTGCTGGACGCGACGTTCTGCCTGGTGGCCGGCCAGCTCGGGGCCGCGGGGTTTTGTGTCGGCTGCGGCATTTTGGCACTGCTGGGCCAGCGGTTGGTCAAAGGCAGCTGAACGCCGCCGCCGCGGCCTGATTTTCCGCGGCGCGCTTTGCGGGTGGCACGCTGCGCTCACGGAACACCGGAGCGCTCTGGAGCCCGACGGAGCCCGACGGGCAGCGGCCCTTTCACAACCTAAACTGACGCCATGCCCACCCCCACCCTCTACCCCGACCCCGCCGGGTACTACGGCGCTTTTGGCGGAAGCTACATCCCCGAAACGCTGCAGACCGCGGTGCGGGAGCTTTCCGAGGCCTACGACGCCGCCCGCAACGACCCGGGCTTCGCCGCGCAGATGGACGAGCTCAACCGCGACTACATCGGCCGCGCCACGCCGCTGCAGTTTGCCCCGCGGCTGACTCAGCATGCCGGCGGCGGGCAGATCTGGATCAAGCGCGAAGACCTGGCCCACACCGGGGCGCACAAGATCAACAACGCCATCGGCCAGTGCCTGCTCACCCTGCGGATGGGCAAGAAGCGCATCATCGCCGAGACCGGCGCCGGCCAGCACGGCGTGGCCACCGCCACCGCCGCGGCCAAGTTCAACCTGGACTGCGAGGTGTTCATGGGCACCGAAGACATGCGCCGCCAACGCCCCAACGTGCTGCGCATGCGGCTGATGGGGGCCAAAGTCACCGGCGTGGAATCGGGCAGTGCCACTCTAAAAGACGCCACCAACGCCGCCATGCGCGACTGGATGGCCACCAGCGAGACCACCCACTACACCATCGGCAGCGTGGTGGGTCCCCACCCGTTTCCGATGATCGTGCGCGACTTCCAGAGCGTGATCGGCCGCGAGACCCTGGCCCAGTGCCGCGCGCAGCTGGGCCGCCTGCCCGACTGCGTCACCGCGTGCGTGGGCGGGGGCAGCAACGCCGCGGGCATGTTCTACCCCTTCACCCAAGACCCCGACGCCGACGGCGTGAAGCTCGTGGGCGTCGAGCCCGGCGGCCTGGGCACCGAGTTCGGCAAGCACGCCGCGAGCCTCACCCACGGCCGGCCCGGCGTGCTGCACGGCAGCCTGTCCTACGTCCTGCAAGACGACGACGGCCAGACCAGCCCCGTCCACAGCGTAAGCGCCGGCCTGGACTACCCCGGCGTGGGCCCCGAGCACGCGTACTGGAAAGACAGCGGCCGCGTGAGCTACGCCAGCGTGACCGATACCCAAGCCCTGGACGCGTTCCAGCTAATGAGCAAGCTCGAAGGCATCCTGCCCGCGCTCGAGTGCAGCCACGCCATGGCCCACACCCTCAATGTCGCGGCGGCGATGCCGTCCGACCAGGCGGTGGTCATGAACCTCAGCGGACGCGGTGACAAAGACCTGGACGAGGTGGTCCGGGTGCTGGGTCTCTGAACGCGCTGCCGCCCGCAACCCGTCCGGACGATCTGCGGGCGGTCTAAGCTGTTTTTATGAAATGTTCTCGCCCCACCGTCGTGGCGTTCTTGCCGCTGGTCCTGACCGCCGCGACCTGCGGCCCGCCCCATGCGAGGGCCCAAGAACAAGAGAACCCCCCGCCCGCCGTGGTCTCGCCGCCCGCCGTCGCCGCCGGCGAGACCACCGTGGAAACACTGGGGCGCTGGATTGAGCAGACCGCCGCCCAGGCCGCTCAGTTCGCAGGACAAGACGCGCCCCAGCTCGAAGCCGTGGGCAACACCTGGCGTTTCGTGGCCTTCGGGCGCGGGGTGCTGGTGCTGTCGGACCCTGTGGCGGGCCGCATGCGGATGATGACCCCGGTGCTCGACGCTCAGGGCCAGCCGGTGGACCTGCACCCCGCGGTCATGGGCCGGCTGCTCAACGCCAACTTCGACACCGCGCTCGACGCCCGCTACGCAATCCACGCCGGGCAGCTGTGGTCGGTCTATCTGCACCCGCTGCCCACCCTCACCCGAACCGATTTCGACAGCGGCGTGGTCCAAATTTTGACCCTGGCCCAAACCTACGGCACGACCTACTCCAGCTCCGGAGTCCGCTTCGGCGATGAAGACCACGGCCAGCCCGCACCACCCCCGCGGCCGCTGGGCGAGCAAACCATTTAGAACACCGCATCTCATTTATTGAACCGCCGTGTCTGGTGGGACCTGTCCCCCGCGGCGTCGGTCTGCCCCGGCAACCCTACGGGGCTGTCCGCTTCAACCGCCTTGCGGGAACCACTTCCCGCTGACGGCAGCCAGTCCGATCATTTGGTGCGGTGCTCTAAATAAAAAGCAGGCATGGCCTGGCGCTGGCCCGACGCGGCAAAACTCTGGCGCCAGCGAGGTCGAGCAAAGACCACGTCGCGCAAGGCAGCGGAAAGATCCGCCGGCCGCCAAAGGGCGCGCCGGGTCCGGCTAGCGCTGCCCGGGATCGCCTCCGGCTCGATCGAGGCCCACCCGCGCGTTGAGCACCCCGGCCCCGCTGGTCTCCCGCAGTCCCACGCTGATGTCGTAGTCACGCAGCGCCGCGGCCACATCGTTAAACACCAACCGCCGTCGCACGACCTCCCCCGGCGCCAGCCGCGCGATCAGGCGTTCCTGACGCGGATGACCCGGCAGCGACGTGAACACGCTGAGGGAGACCGGGGTGTCCTTGCGGTTGGTCACCACGCAGCTCACCACCGCCCGCAGCTCGCCGCCGTGGGGCGCAGCCTCCAGTGCCAACTGCGGCTCAAAACCCAGCCCCGGCAACCCCAGTTCCACCGGGACAACCAGCGCCACCTCGTGCCGCCCCCGGGAGGTAAAGCGGGCCCGGGCCGTCAACAGATGCCGCCCCGCCAGCGCATTCACCGGGAAGCGCAGGCGCACCGGAAGGCTCACCCTCCCGCCCGCGGGGATCGTGAAGTTCCGCTGCCGGGGGGTAACGTCCCAGCCCGGAGGGCCGGTGAAAGCCAGAGACCCGCTGAGGGTCACCGGCCAGGGGTTGCGCAGGGTGAGCGTCCGATCGTGCGGAGTCTGCCGCGCGGGCACCAGCGGCTGGTCGATGCCGAAGCCGGCGCGGAACGCCAGCGTCCGCGCGTCCAGCCCGGTGATAAACACCGGCGCGTCACCCAGCGGCACGCGGACCCGCCGGCGATCCGCAGACGCCGGGCCCGGCTCCGCCGCGCGGCCGCCGCGGACCTCGGTCACCGCCA
Source organism: uncultured Algisphaera sp. (assembly GCA_938015655.1). Taxonomy (GTDB): domain Bacteria; phylum Planctomycetota; class Phycisphaerae; order Phycisphaerales; family Phycisphaeraceae; genus Algisphaera. The sequence goes on along the minus strand of CALLPP010000148.1, from coordinate 5,928 downwards.
CCGGGTTGCCCCACACGTCCACCGCCCGCACGTGCGGACCCCAGGACACCTCGATCGCCGCTTGCCCCGCCGGGGCCCGCTCGTTCCACGCCACCAGCATCCCCGCCTGATCGCCCGCGGCGTCCCCCAGCGGCGATTCGCCCCCAGCCCTCACCGGGCCGAAGATCACCGCCCGCAGGCCCTCGGGCAGCGGCAGCCGCCCCGCCGCGCGGAAACCCGCCAGCCGGCGGGCCGCCTGGGCCACCACACCCACCACCGGATCAGGTGTCAGCCGCGGCGTGGCTCCGTGCGGCCCCGCCACCCAGGGGCGGTCCAGCGCCACGCCCGTAGCCCCCTGCTCCCACGCCGCCACCACACGCAGGGCCGCCTGGGCCACCCGCTCGGGGTGCCCCAGCGCTTCGCCCCGCGGCAGATCCAGCACCCAGCGACGCTGCGCGCCACGCTCCGACGCCCCGCCTCCGCCGTCGGTGGGCGCCAGCTCCGCCAACGCCGCGGCGGTCAGGCCCGCCGGCCACACCGCCTGCCACCCCGCAGACCCATCGACCACCGACGCGGGCACCCCAGTCAGTGCCCCGGGCAACACCAGCCGCGGCGCCGCGGTCCAGTGGCGCAACCGTTCAACCAGCTGCGCCACGCCCGCCAACGACACCGGCGTGGCGTCCGCCGCCCGCCCCGTCGCCGCCCCGCCAAGATGCCAAGCCGTCACCCGCGCCCCGTCTTGAGACAAAATGGGCTGCAAGTAACCAAACCAGCGGTCCACCGCCCCGCCCAGCACCGCCGCGGCCGTGGCCCCCGCGCGGGTGCCCGCGTGCAGCTCGTCGGGCAGCGGGTGCAACGACACCTCGGTCCGCAGCCCCGCCGATTCGGCCCGGTCTAGGTAACGCTGCAGCGCCACCACCCGCTCGTGAATCGCCACACCCGCGGTGTCGCGGGCCAGCGCCGACACCACCGCGCTGCGCAAACCCAACGCCCTCAGCAGATCCGGCAGCTGCCCCAGAGTTGCAGACGGCGCGTCCTCGGCCAGCAGCGCGAAGCGGTGCAGGTCCTCGGCCGCCTGCGGGCTATCGTCGGCGGCCAGCGGCTCAGCCGGTGGTAGCCACACCACCGCGTGTGAATCTTGGGCCGAGACCGGAGCGCCCGCCCCGTCGATGATCTGCAACACCACGCGGTAATAGCCGTACGCCCGAAGCGACGGGGCCCAACGCCAAGCCGCCGCGGCGCCCCAGTTCAGGGGCCGCTGCTCAAAGGCCACCCGCCGCGACCACGCATCGTACAGCGACAGCTGTGCCATTAGCTGCTCGCCGCGGAGGTCGCGCACCGTGACCCGCCACCCCGGCGCCACGGCCGAACGCACCACCCCCACCACGCTGTCGCTACTCACCCGCACCTGCGGAAGCTGCTCAACCTCCACGTCGTCAAACCACGCGTCGCCCGACACGTCCGCCCCCACCACCTGGTGCTCGCCCAGCGGGTTCAATCCGTCGGCCACCGGCTGCACCAATTCGACCTGCAGCCCCAGATACGCAGCCCGCGGCACCGCGGCCAAGACCACCTCCACGTCGCGCCACTGGCCCCGCGTGCGAAGCCGCGGGGTCTGCCGCACGCTCGCCCCCAGACGGTTGCCCTGCGCATCCACAAAATAAGCCACCAGCCGTGCCCCCGCGTGCTTGAGTCCCGCGGTGCACACCGCCGCGGACACGCGGTAACGCGTACCCGGCACCACCGGTAGTCGCCCCACCTGCACGAAGGCCGCGCTGTTGCCCCCCTGCAGCCCCAGGTGCAGCGCGTACCCCACGGGGTCGTTGGCCCCGGGTACCGACGCCGACCGCCCGGCCCCCAGCGCGGAATACCCCACCGGGTTGTACGGCGGGAAGCCCAGCCGGCCCGCCAAGTTCGCGTGCAGCGGCAGCCGCTCAAAATTCGCATCGCTGGACTGCGGCGCCCGCCCCACCGCGTACCAGCCCGGCGGCAGAGGCACCCCGCGCCCCAGCTTCACGCCCACGTCGTTGGTCTCTTCAAAGTCAAACACCGCCACGCGGCGGCTGTGCCGGTGGCGTGCCGCCCGCGAGGAAGCCTCGCCCGGCGGATCCAGCGACACCGCCCGCCCCGCCCCCGGAACCCACGCCGGTCGTTCCGGCAGAGACCGCGGCGATCCGATCTCGAGTTCTGAAGTCGACAACGGCTCTGCCCCGGCTCCGGCTCCTCCTGCTGCCTCTTGGGCCCGCGCCACGCCAACACAACCCAGCGCAAGCGCCATAAGCCCAGAGCACACCCCCAGCGAGGTCTTCGAGAAGTACACGCGCACACGCATCTCGTCTTTATCGGACAAGACCGCGTTCAACCGGCAATCCCCCACCTACGTGTCCGGGGCGTCGCCGGGGCGTCGCCGGGGCGTCGCTATAGCGCTGCCAGCCGCTGGGCCCGGTCTTCCGCCACCAGGGCCGACACCAGCGGATCCAGCTCCCCGCCCATCACACTCTGCAGGTTGAAGCCCTGCCCCAGCCGGTGGTCCACCACCTGGTTGTCTTTCCACCGGTACGTTCGAGCCCGCTCGCTCCGCCCCCCGGTGCCGATCAAACTCGACCGCTTTTCCGCCCGCTTCGCGTCCTCCTCCGCCTGCATCCGCTCGTACACCCGCGCCCGCATCAACTGCATCGCCTTCTGCCGGTTCTGGGCCTGGCTTTTACTCTCCTGCATCCGCACCTCGATCCCCGTGGGCTTGTGGATCATCTGCACCGCCGTCGCCACCTTATTCACGTTCTGGCCCCCGGGCCCCTGGGCAGTGGTCACATGAATCTCCAGGTCCGCCTCGTCCAAATCCACCTCCACCTCCTCAGGCTCGGGCAGCACCGCCACCGTCGCCGTACTGGTGTGCACGCGCCCCTGGGTCTCGGTCGCCGGCACCCGCTTCACGCAGTGCACCCCGCTCTCGTAGCCCAGCCCCTGCCACACGCCCTCGCCCGCTACCGTCGCCACCGCGTGGCGGATGCCGCCCTGCTCGCCCATGCTCGCGTCCACCACCTCCAGCTTCCAACGCCGCGCCTTGGCAAACGTCTCGTACACCTGCAAAAGCTCCCCGGCAAACAGCGCCGCCTCCGCCCCGCCGGTGCCCGCCCGCACCTCCAAGATCACGCTGCCGATCGCCGCATCGTCCGCCGTCACCAGCTCCCCGCTGATTTCCGTCAGCAAGGCCCGGGCGCTGTCTCGGGTTTCCCCCAGGCCCATCTTCGCCAGCTCCACCAGCTCCGCATCGCTGCCGTCGGCAATGATCTCTTCGGCCTCGGCGATGTCCACGGCAAACTTCTGATATCCCCGGTACTTCTCCACCGTCGGCGCCAGCGCCGCCCGCTTCACACTCAGCCGCCGCACCGCGTTGTGATCGTTCATCACCACCGGCGTCATCAGCTCAGCCTCTAACGCCGCGAACTGCTCCGCCAGCTCATCCAGCTTCGCGATCAGTCGTTGGTCGAGGGCTTCGGACATCGGGTGTAGAAAGGGTTCAGGGGTAGGGGTCTCACCAAGCGCGGAGCCTCCCCGATCGTACGCTCAACGGGACGGCGAGTCTCTGACGAGCCGCGTGCTGACTACGACGCGCGGCTCACCAGAAGGTTCGCCCTCCCGCAGATTACAGCGTCGCCGCATCCGAGCGCAACCGAAACGACAACAGCCACGCCCAAAAGCGTGGCCGCCCATCAAATAGGCACCGTGAGGGTCGGCAACGCCGACGCGTTCGCCGCGTACCCTGCGGCCGCCGCAGGGTACGCGAAGGACACCTCGCTTTACTTCTTGCCGAAGTAGTTGCCCGCAAACTTCTTCTGAAACTTCTCGACGCGGCCCGCGGTGTCCACAAACTTCTGCTTGCCGGTGAAGAAGGGGTGGCTGGCCGCAGAAATATCCACCTTGACCAGCGGATACTCTTTCCCGTCTTCCCAGGTGATCACTTCTTTGGTCTGGGCCGTCGACCGCGTGATGAAGTTGAAGTCGGCCGACACATCGCGGAAAACCACGTTGCGGTACTGGGGGTGGATGTCAGGCTTCATGGCGGTTCCACGCGATGGATGAAAGGGGGCGACGCAAAAGGTCCGAAATCGGCTCGGGCTCTCGCCCGGCGGGACCGAAAAGTGTACCCCCATGCCGCCCCGCGGGCAACCGCGACACACGCTCCTCCGGGTGGCACCGGCCTGGTTTTGGGGCATTCTTAATGTCTCCGGCCCCCGCCTTTCCGGCTCGGCCCCGCGGGCGGATCCCAGCCCCGGTCCAGCCGCCCAAACCGGCCCCCGCCCTAGAGATCCGGGCGACGTCAGAACCCAGGGTTCTCCGTTACGCTGCAGCCCCCCAAAACCGCCCCCCCGAGCCCCCCCGCATGACGACCACCAGCCCCGCCGCCCCCCCGCCGTCGCTGACCCACCTCAAGCAGCTTGAGGCCGAATCGATCCACATCATCCGCGAGGTCGCCGCCGAGTTCGACAACCCCGTGATGATGTACAGCGTCGGCAAAGACAGCGCCGTCATGCTGCACCTGGCCATGAAGGCCTTCGCCCCCGGCAAGCCGCCCTTCCCCCTCATGCACGTGGACACCACGTTCAAGTTCAAAGAGATGATCGCCTTCCGCGACCAACTCGCCAAAGAACTGGGCGTCGAGCTCATCGTCCACATCAACGAAGAGGGAGTCAAAGCCGGCATCAACCCCTTCGACTCGGGTAGCAAAGTCCACACCGACGTCATGAAGACCCAGGGCCTGCTGCAAGCGCTCAACAAATACAAGTTCGACGCCATGTTCGGCGGCGCCCGCCGCGACGAAGAAAAGAGCCGCGCCAAAGAGCGCGTCTACAGCTTCCGCGACCAGAACCACCAGTGGGACCCCAAAAACCAGCGTCCCGAGCTATGGAACCTCTACAACGCCGAGGTCAACAAAGGCGAATCCATCCGCGTCTTCCCCATCAGCAACTGGACCGAGCTCGACGTCTGGCAGTACATACACCTCGAAAACATCCCCATCGTGCCGCTGTACCTCAGCGCCGTCCGCCCCGTGGTCGAGCGTGACGGCGTGCTCATCATGGTCGACGACGACCGCCTGCCGCTCAAGCCCGGCGAGAAGCCCATGATGAAAAGCGTGCGTTTCCGCACCCTGGGCTGCTACCCCCTCACCGGCGCCGTCGAGAGCGACGCAACCCAGCTCACCGACGTCATCCAAGAAATGCTCGTCGCCACCCGCAGCGAACGCGAAGGCCGGGTCATCGACACCGACCAAGACGGATCGATGGAACAGAAAAAGAAGGAAGGCTATTTCTAAGGAGACGCGAGGGTTTAGGCGTTAGGGCCTAGGGCTTAGGAAAGACGGTAAACCATGACAGGCGCACAGGGTTATCGAAAGCTTGCGGTCTGGGAGCGAGCCATGGAGCTCGTTGCCGCCGTGTACCTGATGACGGACCTGATGCCAGAGTCCGAACGATTTGGGCTGATTTCGCAGATGCAGCGGGCGGCTGTGTCCGTCCCCTCCAACATCGCCGAAGGCTACAGCCGCAGCCACACGGGCGACTACCTCCTCCACTTGTCCCACGCCCGCGGCTCGCTCTCCGAACTCGAAACCCAAGTCACCGTCTCTGTCCGCGTCAAACGGCTCAGCCGCGAACACGCCACCGACACGTGGGATCTGTGCCAAGAAGTCGGCCGCATGCTGACCGGCCTCATCAAAAGCGTCAGCGACTCCTATAAAAACTAAGCCCTAGGCCCTAACGCCTAACGCCTCCGACCCCTAGAAAACCAACCGCCATGTCGCACCAAAGCGAACTCATCGAAACCGACATCCACGCCTACCTCAAGCAGCACGAGAACAAAGAGCTGCTGCGGTTTATCACCTGCGGATCGGTGGACGATGGCAAGAGCACCCTGATCGGCCGCCTGCTCTACGACAGCAAGATGGTCTAC
>CALLPP010000147.1 GCA_938015655.1 uncultured Algisphaera sp. | reverse complement strand
ACCAGTCCATCCCCGTCATCGGCCACTGCGGCTACATCCCCTACCGCATGACCTGGCTGGGCAAAGCGCGGGCCGTCGGCCGCAAGGGCGCCGAAGCCGCCGAGGTCTACCGCCGCGTCAAACGCTACGAAGACGCGGGCGCCGTGGGCGTGGAGATCGAGATCGTGCCCGACCGCGTGGTGCAAGAGATCGCCAAGCGCACCAACATCCTGATCATGAGCATGGGCGCCGGCACCGCGGGCTGCTGCCAGTACCTGTTCGCCACCGACGTGCTGGGCACCAACACCGGCCACGTGCCCCGCCACGCCAAGGTGTTCGCCAACCTGGCCAAAGAAGAAGAACGCCTTCACCAGATGCGCGTCGCCGCCTTCAAGCAGCTGGACGACGAGGTGAAGTCGGGCGCCTACCCGCAACCCCAGCACACCCTCACGATCAAGGACGAAGAGTTCGAAAGCTTTTTGTCCGAGATCGACTGATCACGGCACCGGCAACGCGGTGCTGCGGCCAAACACGGCGATGTCCGCAAGCCCCAGGGCGTAGGCCGGCGGGACGTGAATCACCAGCCGCGCCTCGGTGGCCACCACCGCCGCGAAGCTGCGGTAGTCGATGAGCAGGTCCTGGCCGCCGCGGTTGTCGATCACGACCCGCCACGGCGCGTCGTCGCCGGCATCTCCCGACGTGTCGCGCAGCTCCAGGGTGTACGCGATCACTTCGGGCCCGCGGCCCGCGGCGTAGTCTAGCCCCGGCTCGGTCCACGCCACCCGCGCCGCGGACACCCCGTGCACCCCGCTGAACCGGGCCGTCACCGTCGGCCGCGGGTCGTCGGCCGCGGGTCGTCGGCCGCGGGCTGCCACCAGGTCCGCAGGTCGCCGTCCATCATGTACGCCGGGTCGCGCCCGGGCGCCTGCGACGAGGCCCGCATCGGGAACGTGCGGTTCACCGGCCGCAGCCCCGCGTCGGCCTCGCCCCCAGCCACGGGCATGGGCAGCTCGCCCACCGGCCCCACCCGCAGCGCTCCCCGCTCGTCCAGGTGCGCCGGGGCCATACCAATACGCCGTTCAAAGCCGTGGGCCACCTGGGCCCCGCAGGTAAAAAACGCCCACAACCGATCGCCGTGGCCGCGGATGACGCAGCCGTGACCCGCCCCGCGGATCAGGCCGTGGGGGCTGGCGCAGATCGGGTTGTGATCCGGGTAAGTGAACGGCCCCAGCGGCTGATCCGCCACGTAGGTGCCCATGGCGTAGTTCGCGAAACGGGTGCCCGGGCCGGTGTAGGTCAGGTGGTAGCGGCCGCCGGCCTTGAGCATCCACGGCCCCTCGATGTAGCTGCGTGTGGGGTCCTCGTGGTGCTCGCCAAAGCGCTCCCAGGCGTGGTCGGGGTTGTAGGCAAACAGCACCGCCCGCTCGGTGATCGCCTGGGCCGGGTCGCCGGGGCTCAGCTCCACGCCCTTGATCCCGTCGTGGGCCAGGCCCCAATACAGAAACAGCCGCTCCTCGTCGGCAAACAGCATCGGGTCACCGAAATACTTGGGCGGTTCCAGCTCGCCGCCCCCCACCGCCCGGAACCGGCCCACCTCGCGGAAGGGGCCCAGCGGGTTGTCCGCGACGTAGAGCGGCGCGTGACAGGCAGTCAGCAGGTAGCGACCTCCGAAACGGACCACCGTGGGCGCATAACCCACGTCGTTGGGCTCCACCTGCCGGTGCTGCCAGGTCGCGCCCCCGTCGTCGCTGGTCCACGCCATGCCCGCCGAGCTGTACAGGATATAGCGGCCGCCTTCGTACAGCACCGTCGGGTCCGCCGTCTCGCGGAAGTCGCGGCGCCCTTCGCCGATCCATCCGATGTGCTCATCGGGGGCAAAAGTGTAGCGACCACGGGGGTAGTTGGGCAGCGAAAGCGGGTTGCAATACGTCGACATCACATGGGTTTCCGGATGAACGATGAATACGGTGAAGCCCGTTTCGGCCCCAAGAACGCAGAAAGCATCCGCCGGCCTCACGACAACAAAAATGTGGAAAGCCGCTGACGCCCCCACACCTCCGCCCCCCGCCGGATCGCCGCTCCGCCTCCCCGCCGCGGTGGCCCCACCAATCCACTGTACGCTACAGTTATGCTCGGACGGGCTTTACGCTCACCATGACGCCGACCACGCCGAATTCGAAGCCACCCATGCCTGCCCGCAACTCTCCCGCCGCATCCGATGGCCTTGAACAGTCCCTGCGTCGAGAAGTCCACGCGGTGAAAATCGGCGAGCGGCTGCCATCTATCCGCCAGCTCCGATCTCGCTATGGGGCCGGGCAGGCCGCAGTGGAACGGGCGATCGCCCGCCTGGGGCAGCAAGGTCTTATCGAAGTCCGCCCTAAGTCGGGCATCTACCGCAGCAAACCGCCCGCGGGCTCGGTCGCCGTGATCTACCGCAGTGAAGCGGGCCTGGACGAAGGCACCTACTACGGCGACTTCGTCATGAACCTCATCGCGGAGCTGGCGAAGACCGGCCACCTGGTCCGCTTCCACACCGTGTCGGAGAACCGGGCCTTCGCGACGCTGGTGCGGCACCTCAGCCGAATGCACGAACGCGCGGTCACCTTCGCCCTCAAGTGGACCGACGTCGAAACCATCGACGCCCAGACCACAGACCCGCCCGGCTTTATTCACGTGCTCCCCAACTTTGTCGAACCCATTGACAACGCCGTCACCCTTGACGACCGCGACATCATCCGCTTGCAAGTCGAGCACCTGATCGAACGCGGGCACCGCCGAATCGGCTACCTCCACAACTACCGCGAAGACGTCTGGTCGCGCCCGGCCTCCCAGCGTTACCACGCCTTCCGCG
>CALLPP010000146.1 GCA_938015655.1 uncultured Algisphaera sp. | reverse complement strand
GCGATTCAGCGCGGCGTGGGCTTCCTCCGCCAGGCCCAGCGGCCCGACGGAAGCTGGACCCCCGGCCCCGGCCCCGCGGTCACCGGGCTGGTAATCGCGATGCTGCTGGACCAACCGGGCATCGGCCCAAACGACCCCACGGTCTCGCGCGGCATCGGCTATCTGCTGGACCGTGTCCAGGCCGACGGCTCGATCCGCGACGGGGCCGACGGCATCTTAGCCAACTACAACACCGCAATTTGCCTGTCAGCCCTGTCCCGGCTGCCCGACCACCCCATCGCCGCCCGCGCCGTAAAAGGGGCCCAGGCTTTCCTGATCGGGCTCCAGTGGAAACCGGGCATGACCACGCCCGAAGGTGACACCCTCACCGACCAACACCCATTCGTCGGCGGGGCCGGCTACGGGCACCACGGCCGGCCGGACATGAGCAACACCCAAATCATGCTCCAGGGCCTCCACGACTCGGGGTTGGCCCCTGAAGACCCCGCCGTGGCCCGGGCTTTGGTCTTCATCGCCCGCTGTCAGGGCATCGCCGAGAACACCTACTTTCCCCCCGGCACGCTGATCAACAACGGCGGAGTGATCTACGCCACCTCAATCAATCGCGAGCATCCCGAAATCCCGGTCAGCTACGCCAACCCCGACGCGGTGGACCGGGCCCGCGCTGGACGCCCAGTATCGGGCCTGCGCGGCTACGGCAGCATGACCTACGCCGCCTTCAAATCCTTTGCGTACGCCCAACTGACCGTGGACGACCCGCGTGTGGTCGGTGCCCGCGCGTGGATCGCCGCGAACTACACCCTGGACCAGAACCCGGGCATGCCCGCCGCCATCGGGCAGCAAGGGCTCTACTACTACTTCCTTACCCACGCCCGCGCCCTGCGCGCCTGGGGAAACCCCAGCCTCGAACTGGCCGACGGCCAAAACATCGACTGGGCCGCCGCCCTGACCGACCGCCTGGTCAGACTGCAAAACGAAGACGGGTCGTTTCTGAACGCCGAGACGCGGTGGATGGAAAACGACGCCGCCTTGGTCACGGCCTACGCCCTCACCGCCTTGCAGCAGGCCGCCTCGGACTGAAACGCTCGCCAGGGCCCTGCCCCCGGAACCCTCCCGCATGCCCTCTTCGCCCGCCGCGTTCCGCCACCCCACCGCCGCCCTGCTCATCGGCATCTCGATGGTCTTCACCGCCGCCACCGCGTGGTGGATCCGGTCCGGCCCACCGCCGGCGCCGGTGCCCGAAGCCCGCGACCGCTTGTTTCCCTTCCGCGACCCGGCCACCGGGCACGGCGGCTACATCGACGACGGGGGCAAAGTTGTCGTCCCCGCCCGGTTCGACCACACCGATCTGTTCCGCGCCGGGCTGGGGCTGGTGGAAGCAGGCGGCCGCGCCGGCTACATCGACCGCACCGGCGGCTGGGTCATCGCGCCACGCTTCGAACTCGACCCCGCATTTGGCAGCGACGTCGCGGCCCGGCCTTTCTGGGAAGGCCGGGCCGCCGCCCGCATGGGCGGGGCCTGGGGCTTCATCGATCCGCAAGGCAGCTGGCTGATCCGTCCGCGTTTCAAAGGGCTCGATGGATTTCAGGTGATCGGAGATTTTCACGAAAACCGCGCGTGGTTTCGCGGCCCGGCCCCCGACAACACCGGCGCCACCGCCCACCGTTACGGATTCATCGACCCCGAAGGCCGGGTCGTGATCGAACCGCAGTACCAGGCGGCCAACGACTTTGGCCAGGGGCTGGCCGCGGTTCTGGTTGATGACGAATGGGGCTTTGTCGACACCGAGGGCCGCATGCGGATACGGCCGGATTTCGACGGCGCCGGCGTCTTCGCCCAGAGCCTCTGCCCGGCCCTAGACGGCGACCGCTGGGGCTTCATCGACCGCAGCGGCGACTGGGTCATCGCCGCGGTCTTCACCGAAGCAAGGGGCTTCCGCGAGGGGCTGGCCCCGGTCCACGACGGCAACGCCTGGGGCTACCTCAACCCCGAGGGCACTATGGTGCTCGCGCCGCGCTTCGACAACGCCTTCGGCTTCAGCCAGGGCCGGGCCGCGGTGGTCGAGCGCGGGGTCGCAGGCTACATCGACCCCGAAGGCCGGCGGGTGTGGCCGAAAACCGACCGCTGACATTTGATTTTGCGGTCACCGGGTGCGCTGATTGCAAATCACGCCGCGCCCGCCCCCTCACCGCATCGCCCGGCCGCCCCGCGCCATCTCCACCGCCTCGCGGACCGCCGCCTTCATCGACCCCGGCTTCGCCTTGTTCTGCCCGGCAATGTTGAACGCCGTGCCGTGATCCACACTGGTGCGGATCAGCGGAAGGCCCAGGGTTACGTTCACCGCGTCGTCAAACGCCAGCATCTTGACCGGGATCAGCCCTTGGTCGTGGTACATCGCCACGATCAAGTCGTACTTCTTCCGTACCGCCGGGGTAAACAGCGTGTCGGCCGGGAACGGCCCGCTCACGTCGATCCCCTGGGCCTTGGCCATCTCGATAGCCGGGGCGATCACGCGCTGCTCCTCGTCGCCGAACTGCCCGTTCTCCCCAGCGTGCGGATTCAGCCCGCACACCGCGATCCGCGGCGCCGCCACTCCCAGCCGCCGCAACGCCGCGTGCCCAAGGTCGATCGGGTCGAACACACAGCCGATGGTCAGCAGGTGGCGCAGCTCCATCAGCGGCACATGAATCGTCGCCAACACCACATTCAAATCCACGTCGTGGGTCTGGGCCCTGAACAGCATCGCCACCCGCTTGGCCTTGCTGCGGTTTTGCAGCAGCTCGGTGTGCCCCGGGAAACGGAAACCCGCCAGCTTCCACGACTCTTTGCAGATCGGCGCGGTCACCAAGGCGTCGATCCCGCCCTCTTCCACCGGCCGCCGCGTCGCCGCGATCGCGTCGTCCAGAAACCGCATCGACGCCTGCCCCCCGCGCTTGCTCGGGCCGTGGTCGCGCGTGCTCAGCGGCGAAAAATCGTCGTGGTCCAGCACCACCACCCCGTGGGTCAAGTCGTAGCCCGCGCGGGGCGAGTCGTGCTGCAGCCGGTGCCAGAACACGTCGATCTCGGCCAGGTCCGCGGCGTACGCCATCAGCTCGTTCAGCCCGTAGACCACAAACCGCGCCAGCCCCCGCACCGCCGGATCGGCCAGCGCCTTCACGATCACCTCCGCGCCGATCCCCCCCGGCTCACCCAAGGTGATCCCGATCACCGGCTTGCGGTCCAGGGGGGCAGGAAGGTCAAGCGAGGGGCGCGGCATCGTCAAAGTGTAAGCGCCGCCCAGCCCCCGCCCACCCCGTGCATGCCCGGCGCGTCGCGCCGCGCCGAGTACCATCGTGGCTCCCCAAGCCTATCTCATGACCCTCGCCACCGTCTCCATGCTGCTGCTGCTCTTGCTCCTGCTGGGGGCCAGTGCGTTTTTCAGCGGCAGCGAAACCGCCCTGTTCAGCCTCACGCGGCACCAGCGGGCCCGGCTGCAGCGCGACCCCGCCGTGGTGGCCCGCACCCTTCACACCCTGCTCGAAGAAACCCGCGCCCTGCTGATCACCCTCCTGCTGGGCAACATGCTGGTGAACGTGCTGTACTTTGCCGTCAGCTCGGCGCTAATGCTGCAGATCGGCCGCCACGCCGGCCTGCCGGGCTGGGCCCTGGCCCCGCTGGCCCTGGTCCCACTGCTGGCCATTATTTTGTTCGGAGAAGTGCTGCCCAAGCTGACCGCCGCGCGCCTTCCCGAAGGCTACGCCCGGACCGTGGCCATACCCCTGCTCGCGGTTCACCGCGCGGTCAGCCCCGTCCGGCGTTTTGCCTCGGCTGTGGTCATCGGCCCGCTAGCCCGGCTGCTGGCCCCCGGGCTGGCCACGCCTCACCTGGGACCCGAAGACCTCGCCGCCATGTTGGACCTCTCGCGCCGCCGTGGCGTGATCGACCACGACGAGCAGCGGGTTTTAGACCAGGTCCTCGCATTGGGCCGCCTGCGGGTCCGCCACCTGACCGTGCCCCGAGTCGATGTGCGAGCCTTCAACCTCGACGACGACCCCGCGGCGCTGCGCCGCCTCGTCGCCGAAACCCGGCTGCGGCACATCCCCGCGTTTCGCGGTGACCTGGACCACCCCCAGGGCCTGCTGTACAGCAAAGAAGTGCTGCTGCGCGATCCTCAGACCCCCGCGGACGTCGCCGCGCTGGTGCGCCCGGTCAAATTCATCCCCGACTTGCAGCGGGCCGACCGCGCCCTGCTCGACTTGCGGCGTAGCGGCACCACCTTTGCCCTGGTCGTCGACGAGTACGGCGGCACCGCGGGCCTGATCACCCTCGAAGACCTCGTCGAGCATCTGGTGGGCGAGATCCCCGGGGCCTACGAGCCGGTGGGCGCACCGCGGGTGCGGGCCCACGGCGCTGGGCGGTTTTCGGTCGATGCCGACCTACCCGCCGCCGACTGGCTGCAACCCCTCGGCGTTGCCGCGGCCGACGATCGATCCGCCGCAGGCGGCGCCAGCACCGTGGGGGGGCTGGTCATGGCCCAGCTGGGGCGGGTCGCGATCCGGGGCGACGCGGTCACCCTTGGAGCCGTGCGGCTGACCGTCGAGGCCGTGGACGGCCACCGCATCCAGACCGTGGGCGTGGAGCTGCGGTCCCGTACCGCACCACCGTCCGGACCGCAGGCCGGGGCCTCCGCCCACGTCACACCGAATCACAAAGGGGCGAGCCAATGACCCCCTTCGAAACCGCCTTCTGGGTAGGCCTCACCCTGATCGGCCTGGGCGGATCCGCACTGTTCAGTGGCCTGGAAACTGGAGCCTACACTTTGAATCGGGTGCGGCTGCAGGTCTACGCCGACCGCGGACGCCGCGCAGCGGTCCGGTTACGCCAGCTCCTGGACCGCCCCACCGCCCTGCTGTCCACCCTTCTGATCGGCAACAACCTCGCCAACTACCTGGGTACCTTCGGGCTGGCAGTGCTGCTAGAAGCCGCCGCGTTTAGCCAAAGCCAATCGGTGCTGCTCAACACCCTGATCGTCGCCCCCCTGCTGTTTGTGTTCGGCGAGACCCTGCCCAAAGACACCATGGCCCGCCACGGCGACCGCCTCATGTACCCGCTCGCCCCGGTGCTCTGGTTCGCCCACCGGTTGTTCACCGCCCTGGGCCTAGTGCTGCTGGTTTCCGCCTTTAGTCAGTTGGCCACCCGGACCCTACGCATCGCCGACGCCCCGACTATTTTTGGGCCCCGGCGCCGCGTCGAAGCCCTGGTCCGCGAAGGAGTCGGGCACGGGCTGCTCAGCGACGAACAATCGGCCATCGCCGACCGCGTGCTGAAGCTCGCGGGCCGCCGGGTCCGCCAAGAGATGGTCCCCTGGGCCCAGGCCGTCACCCTGGGCCCACTCGACGGCCCGGACCGCCTCTGGGCCCTGGCCGAGCGCAGCGGCCGATCGCGGTTTCCGGTCTGCGACACCGACGGCGCCGTGCTGGGCGTAGTCGATGTTTTCGATGCCTTGATCTGCGGGCGGTCCAACTGCCCGCCCCTATCGCAACTCATGACCCCCGCCGCGCGGGTGGCCGCCGGCAGCCCGCTGCGTGAAGCCTTGCGACGTTTTCAAGCCGACGGCATCTCCATCGCGGTGGTCGAAGAATCCAGCAACGGCCCGCCCGTGGGCCTGGTCACGGTCAAAGACCTGGTCGAACCAATCACCGGTGAGCTGGCCACTTGGTAAAGCTCCCCAAATTAGAACACTGCATCACATTATCTAACCGCCCTGCCGGGCGCGATGTCACCCCCGCGACGCTGGTCTTCATCGGCAACCCTTTGGGTTGCCGGCTTCAAACTTTTCGCAAAACCCACATCCCGCTCGCAGCGGCCGGTTAGATAACCTGATGCGGTGCTCTAATACAACAAACGGGCGGCCACCCCCTGCAGGAACGATCGCCCGTCACGAGCCCCAACACGTAGATCACCGTCCGTCGATCGAAGCGGTCGGCCCGCCTACCCCGTCGCGCCGGCGGATCTGCGCTTCGCGCTCGGCGACGAGCTGATCCCGCTGGGCGCTGCGCCGGTCATCACTGACCAAACGGCCCTCGATCTCGCCCGACGCCTGGTCCAGCACCAGGGTGCGGATCTGCGTCGAGCCGCCCGCCACCGAGCTGGTCACCGCGTCCACGTCGAGCAGGATCTTACCCACCGCCATCGGCACCCCGCCCGGGGCAGCAGTCGTCGCCAGGCCACCAATTTCGTTGCCCGGAACTTCAGGAAACTCAGCGGTTTCCCACACGCCGTTGTGAATCGTCCAAACCTCGAACTCGGCGCGTTTTTCATCCTTGTTGCCGCTGGTCGCAAAGTAGAAAAACTTGGGGGCCAGGTTCACTGGAGTTGACCACGGCGCGGCGTTGAGTTCCGATTCGTCCGGACCGATCGCGATCCGGTCGTAGTTTTCCTTGAGTTGCTGGCGTGTCAAACGGGTCTGCCGGTACAGCGGGTTGAACATCGAGACCACCAGCTTGTAGCGGTAGGTCTCCCCGGGCTTACAGGTCAAGTCGTGAGCCCACACGCGGAGCTCTTCGAGACCATCGGCCACCGGTGTTGCCCCGGATGCCGCGTACGGGTCTGCACCGTAGCTCCCCGCCCCGTAAGGGTCTGCTCCATAACCGCCAGCTCCGTACGGATCTTCGTCAAAGCCTCCGGCACCAAACGGATTGTCACCGTACGCCCCCGCCCCGCCAAAATCCGCCAACCCCTGCTCATCGACGCCGAGCAAATTATTCAGCTCCGTCTGGGTTTCCTGAATTTTTGTCCGCAAAGTTTCAATTCTGCGCTGGGCCTGTTCCTGCTCCCGCTGGGCACGGCTGCTACTGCCACTACGACTCCGACCACCACGCCGCGCCGCGCCGCCGCCATCATCGAAACCACCTTCGCCGTAGCCGCCATCCCCGAAATCCCCTCCGTATTGATCTTCAAAACCGGCGCCGCCCCGACCACGCGTGTTGCGATCGCGCCCCGTCCTTCGTCCATTACGCGAAGGTTCCGGAGCCACAAGACGCTCGAGCTGTCGCTTAAAGTTCGCCAGCCGTCCCTCAAGGGTGTCTTTCAGCTCAAGTTCTTCGGCACTGAACACTCGGTTGTTGGCATCCGGCGGGGTCCAAGGACCGTTCGTCAGCCGGGGAAATGCGGCCCGTCGGATATCTTCCTGCCGCGTCACCAACTCCTTTTCTAAACCATCTGCTTCCTCGCGACTAAGCTGCGGCCGGTCTTCGGGCAGCGCACTGAAATGTCCGGGTAGCGGACGGATAACCTTCAGCGGCCCCCAGCTTTCGGCGGTGCGGTCCCAACGCGAACGCACCAAATAAACGCCGGCCAACATCATACGCCGGCCCCAAAGGCCCTCGTTGATCCGCTCGGCGTCGGTCCCCCCCGCGGTTTCATAACGCTCACGGTAAGTGGCAATCGGGAATGTGCCCCGCACCGACACGTAGGGAAAGTCGGCAGGCCGCTGATCCCCGATGATCTGGCGTAACGATTCGATCTGCCCGCGCTCGCGGCCACCCGCGGCCTCGGCCAACACCCCGTTACCCACCTTGATCACCATGTCGGTTGCCACCGGTGGGGTCGGCAGCACCTTCGTGGGATAGTCCGGGCTGTCCACCACCGCCAGGCTGCCGTCAAGCCCACCGCTACCAATCAACCCCGGCAGTTTCCCGCCCGCCACTTGGCGCTTGTACAACTTCACAAAATTTTCGGTGTAAGCCGGAGACTCGAAAGTCTCAATCGGCGACTCACCCACGTTCAACTTGGTCTCCAACCGATCGACCTGCTGGCGGACTTGGTCGGCAATTTCACCGGGCCCGACCTGCTTTCCGTCGATGGTCACCGCATTGGGTTCACCCAACAAAAACTGGGTTGCTCCCGCTCCGGCCAGAACGGTCACCCCCAAGGCCAAGGCGATCTTCTCGGTGTGCTTCTGAAAAAACCCCAGTTCATTTGCTGGCATTGCTATCACCTACGTTAAAAAGAATGCTTTAAACCGATCTCTGCGGTCTGCCTTGGTTCATCACCCCAGCCTCTCGGCCACGATCAATACCCGCCGTAGCCACCGTAATCACCATAGCCGCCGTAACCACCATCACCGTACCCCCCATCACCAAACGGATCTCCTCCGGGCGTAGCCGAACCATCCGCAGGCTCGATCAATCCCACATACTGCTGGACCGTGTCGGGCATCAAATCCTTAGTCCAGTCGCGCAGCCAGATAGTCTCCACGATCAGTGAGACATCAACGATGTCTCCAGCGCCGTAGACATAAAACTGGCCCATAACCTCAGGTCCATAAACGTCTAAGGCGTTCACCTGTACGTCCAACACCGTCATCAAATTGGTTTGGCTGATGGCGTTAAACAGTTCGGGAAGACGCTGGTAATCGGCGTGAACCCGCAGCCGCGCGTGCCGGACGTCAAAAAGCTGGTTGGACCCCCGGCCCGTCGGGCCGTAGTGAAAATTGTCCGAAAGTTTGGTCTCGCGTGACTGATTGGTCAGCCCGCCCGCCGGCGGGCCATAAGACGTCACCGAGGCGCTTCTGCTTCCGCCGCGACGTTGTTGCCCCGCCGCTTTCAATGTGCCTACTCCTCCAAGACTGTGCAAACCCACGTATCCCGGCACCACCGACGCCTCAACCAAGCGTTTCACGGGCGCGGTCAGCACGCTGGATTCAATCTGGTTGCCGTCTTTGTCCGTGCCGTGGTCTTGGGTGTTGGCCACGTCGTTGGCTAGGGCAATGGCCTGCACCAGGTCCTCAAAAATCCAGAGCTGCAACTGGCCTTCCCATAACTCAGCCGGCTCGGGTGAACGCGTCTCGGTCGCCAGAGGTGCAACTTCCAGTGGGAAGTTTTGGTTAGGGCTGCGCGGATCACCGAGCCGGGGATCCGCGTAAATATTAAAACGCTGCGCGTGCTCTAGAAGCCGATTCATCAACTCGCGGCGTAGCTCGCCTTGCAACTGCTTGCGGTCCGCATCGGTCATCGTCTCCACATCACGGGACTGTAGCGCTTCAGCCTGCTGCTGCCCCATGAAGATGCCGATCTCCTCCGAATCGATCGGGATCCCGGCGTTGAGATACGGCAGTTGAATCCCCGTCTCGGAGGCCAGCGCCTCGGCCTGGGCCACGCCGCCCAAGAGCGCCTGCAACGCCTTGCCGTAGTTGATCTTTGCGGTGAACCGGATGTCCGCGGGCGTGTCGGGGAATAGCCCGTCGACCAGCAACTCACGCCCGGATACGTTGATCTCCCGAATGGTCTTCTCGATCTCGTCGGCTTCGCGGTTCAGTCCCCCGAAGATCTGCCCCATCACCTCGACCACCGGCGGGCTCACGGTGATGCCCGAAATCTCCTCCGCTGGATCGTCGGCGTTGGCCGGCGGAACCTCCAGCGTCTGGCCTTGCAACGCCTTGATGCGCGAGATGTCCTGCTGGGGCTGGGTGGCAGCGCGCAGCATGGCGGGCGCTTTGACCAGCTTGATCCACCCCATGAAACCCACCGACACAACAATCAGCAGCGCCGAAAGCACAGTGATGGGGTTGGCTTTAATCCAGGTGATCACGTTTTTCATCGGAGGGTCTCCAGCGTACGGTTTTCGGTTGACGCGAGGGCGGGGCCGGCATCAAGGCGTGGGCGACGGCCGTCGGCCGATTCGGCGTCCGTGCCCGGGCTTTCGCCGTCGGTTTCCGGGGTTTCTGGAGCCACCGGGACCAGATCCGGATCGACCGGCACCACCGTCTTTTCACGGGTCGGCGTCTGATCCAGCCGGGGCCGGGCCGCTTGCGGCGACTTCAACTCGACCATGAACTGCATCACAAACTCCCAGTCGCCGTTGGTCGATTCTTCGGCCAGCGGTGAGACGGGCAGGATGTCCGCGATGTCGGCACTGGGGGCCGCCCGCCCGCCTCCGAATCCGCCGCCGCCAAAAGGATCGCTCCCCCCGTAGGGGTCTGCGCCATAAGCGCCGCCGCCCCCGTAGGGGCTGCCGCCAAAGTTGCCCGGCCGGCCGCGTCCCCCGGACCCGGGCAATACCGAACCGGTGATCTGCGACAGGCTGCGGATCGGGTTGTCGTCCGGGAACTTGAACACGTACGGCCGGTCTTCGCGCACCGCATTGCTTTTCAGCCAGCCTAAGAACTGGTTGTTGAGCGCCTGGTTGGCCTGGGCCAGCGGCGTGCGTCCCCGGACCGTGATCACAAACTGCGGCCCCTTGCCCAGCGCAGCCGCCTGGCCATCCGCGGGCGCGTCACCCTCGGCCGGCGTAGTGAAGAACTGCTCGACCGAGAAGTTCTCCGACGCGACGGCGCCCAGGGGCGCCCGCGGCGCCGGGCCCGATGAGCCGACGGGCGGCGCCGCTTCGGGGTCCACGACATACTCGGTGGTGACCGAATCGATGTAGATACGCCGACGTTCAGACCGCGGGATGGCCGCCTGCGCCACAAAATCGTTGCCTAAAAGCTCCGGCTGGGGCTGGACCGCTAGCGCCGCCTGGCCCAGGTCTTCAATTAACCGCGACCAGATATCGCGGTGATCAAGCGTCCGCCGGAGGTTTTCGATGTACTGCCGCGGGTCCGACTTGGATCGGATCTCATCCAGTTCGGACACGAAGCCGTCGGCCTTGGACAACACCGGACGTACAAGTTTGCTGCTTTCTTCCAGGCTATCGGCGAGGGTCTGAGAGTCGACGAAGTACTTGGTCCCCACCAACCCGGCCGCCGCCACAAAACAAGCAGCGCTGGCGGCGATCCAAGGCTGCTTGGCCTTCCATATCCGCGCCGCGATCTCGTGGCCAGGCATCACGTTGGCCGACACCCGCTCCATCCCCAAACCCTGCAGCGCGAGGCCGTAGGCCGTGGCCATGTTCATCGCGTGGCCCGAAAATTCCGAGTCGCGTTTGCCGTCCAGCGATAGCCGGTCAAACGATTGGGGACGGGTCACGGTGATCTGCAGCTGCTGTTTGAGGAATTTTTGAAGCCCCGGCAGCTTAAATGTTGAGCCCAGGCCCACCAGCTCGGTCAGCTTGCTGTCGCGGTTTATCGACTGATAGAAACCCAACGAACGCTGAACCTCCTGAACCAGGTCCGCAAACACGGCCCGCATGGCCTGAAAAATCTGCTTGGCGTACTTGCTGGTCGCCGCCTCGCACTTGAGCTTCTCGGCTTTGGTAAAGCTGATTTTGAATTGCTTGACCAGCGCTTCGGTGAAGTTGTTACCACCAATCGGCAGCGTACGCAGCCAGATCCCTCCCTCTTCCACAATGATCACGTCCGTCGAGACAGTGCCGATGTCCATGTAGACCACCCCGCCCGCCTCGCCCTTGGTGTCGTGGTAAAAGGCGTTGTAGACCGCCACCGGCGAGAGTGTCAACGCGTCCAGACGGATGTCCGACGCGCGGTAGTGGCTCAGATGCTTCACTACCCGCTCTTTGGTGATCGCAAAGATCCCCACCTGGATGTCGGGGTCATCGTCTTGCTGGAACACCTGGTAGTCCCACTCCACCTCATCGATCGGGAACGGGATCTGCTGCTGAGCCTCGAAGCGCACGATGCTGGGGATTTTCTTGGCTTCAACCGGCGGGAGCTTCGCAAACCGGGCAAAGGCCATGTTGCCCGGTACCGCGGTTACCACCGGCGTTTTTTCGATCGGGTGCTTGGCCACAAAAGCATCCAGCCGGTCCCGCACCGCGGCATCCGCATCGAAGTCCGGTGTCGCCAGCACGTGCTTGTATGGCATGACTTCGAACTCCGCGACGCGGATGTCGTCACCGCTGCGCACCAGCTTGATCGCCTTGATCGCGTTGGAGCCAACATCCAGTCCCCAGGCTTCGTTCTTCTTGGCCATGCGGCTTCCTTCAATCAGTGATGGTTAAACGGTGGGGTCGGCAGCCCGGCGGTCTGGTGACCATCTCGGCGTTCCCGCTCGTCGCGACAGCTGCGACGCCCAGGGGCCCAGCCATTACACCACATTGCGGTACTTGGTGGGGCAAACAACGCCGACGCAGAATGCTGCGCTCCGCCGGTCACGCCAGCCACCGATCTTTCATTAAAGGCTGGCGTACCGGCCGGGTCAAGGTTTTCGATTCGCAACGGGGCCAGCCCATCGTTATTGGCCGCGCTGCCCCGCGTTTGGACGGGACGGGTTCGCCGACGCATCGCGTGCACATCGTTCAAAATTCAGAACACCTCATCGATCATCGCCCATGATTTACAACTTTCGCCAGAAGATCGCTCCGCCTCGGTTTACCATCAATCGACCGCCGAACAGCGTTCGCTTGCTGCGCCCACTAAACAGATTCAAGATAAACACTGGTTTGGTGCCCCCCCCCGCCATCACACCTCCACACCCCCAACTACATAAGTCCCACAGCCCCGATACTGGTGTGGGGTCTACGACGGGGACCTCAGCGCTATTTCATTCACCGCGTCGTCGCCATCCGTACCGCTTCAACCGCGCGGGCGGTCAGCCCGGCCCAATCACCGGCCTCGACCAGCGGCGCACGAACGATCCAGGAGCCTCCGACCGCCGCCACCGCATCAAAATTCAAGTAGCTCTTGAGGTTGTCCGGGTTAACCCCGCCCAGCGGAAAATATTTGATCCCCAACGGCGCGTAAGGCGCGGCCATACTTTTGAGATAGTCCACACCGCCCAGCCCCGCCGCGGGGAACAGCTTCACAAAGCGGCACCCCAGCGCGATGGCTGCCTCCAAGTCTGTCGGCGTCGCGATCCCCGGAGCAAACGGCAACCCCGCATCCCGGGCTGCGTTCACCACCGAAGGGTTAAGCCCCGGCGACACCGCAAAATGACCACCCGCAGCCTTGACCGCCGCAACCTGGTCCGGGCGGAGCACTGTGCCCACCCCCACCAACATCTCCGGGACACTCGCCGCGATCTCGCGGACCGCCTCGATCCCCGCGTCGGTCCGCAGCATCAGTTCAATGACACCAATTCCCCCGGCCAGCAACGCCTTGGCCAGCGGCACGGCCTTGGAAACATCTTCAATCGCAAAGCCTGCAACCACCCGTGCCCGGATGATCCGTTGAAGCATTGCGTCGGGAAAAAGCGTCGAGGCGGGATCAACGGTCATCAAATCGGTTCCCAAAAAACGGACAAGTCCAATAAACGAATAGGGTTTATCGAAGGAACTGCCTGTGGGCCGGCCCCGCATTTCTTTTCGATTACCCCCGGCCCGCACGCGCGGGCTGAGCGTTCCCGAAGACTGTACCGCGGGCGGTCTTTCCTTACTCCGCCAACGTCAGCGATACCGGGTTGACCGGCAAGCCGCCGCCCGCCACAATGGCGGGCCCTCCGGGGCCGTAGCTCAATTGGGAGAGCGCTGTGTTCGCAATGCAGAGGTTAGGGGTTCGATCCCCCTCGGCTCCACTCCATATCTGGCCGCCCGCCAGGCGCATCTCGTCTTTTCCGCGAGACCAATCCCGCGAGATCAAGATGTCAGGGCGTCCAAACGCAGTGAAATGGGGCGGCCACCCCCCGGCCCGAGTTCTTCTCGTGGCCGCCTAAGTCAAATTCCTCCAGTCACTTTTTACCCCAAAGCGAACCTCTCCATGGCCGCGACGCCCCCCCGTACTAACCGTCCCGTCGCTCTGGGGCTCACCCCGTCGTTCGGCTTCGGCGACCGGCTGGGCAACGCCACCCCCGGACACCTTGCCTCGTTACAACGCTGCGGTGGGGACATCCGCGGCATGTTCGCCCAACAGTCGATCCGCGAGATGGCCCGCACCCAGCGCACCCCCGACCAGGTCATGGGCTGTGCCGTGGACGCCCTAGACTCCGCGGGCTACGCGCTGCCTACCGGCTCGGACGCCGACCACCTAAAAACCCCCGCCGACGTGGACTACACCGCCGACGCAGGGTTCACATTCTTCACCATCGACCCCTCGGATCACGTCGATCAAAAAGCCGACAACTACAGCAGCCAAGAAGTAGAAGCAAAATACACCCTTGTGGCCTGGGCCGAAAGCTACACCGGAAAAACTGTCAAGCTGCCCAACGGCAGCGAGATCGTCTTCGACGCCCTGACCGTGAAGCGGGCCGCGGTGAAATACGGATCGGCAATCGAACACGCCGTCGGCCTGGCGGCTTACATCAAAGACGCGGCCGAAAAACGCAATCAGGAACACGAGATCGAAATCAGTGTCGATGAGACCGATCAGCCCACAACGCTGGCCGAGCACTACATCATCGCCGAGCAACTGATCAAGAGCGGCATGAAACTCGTGAGCCTAGCGCCCCGCTTCATCGGCGAGCTTGAAAAAGGCGTGGATTACAAAGGCGATCTGACCGCCTTGGAAGCCAGCCTGCACGACCATAACGCCGTTGCCGAAGCGCTGGGGCCCTACAAGCTCAGTCTCCACTCGGGATCAGACAAAATCAGCATGTACGGCCTGTTCGCCAAAGCCACCAAGGGCCGCTTCCACGTCAAAACCGCGGGCACCAGCTACCTCGAAGCCATCCGCGTGGTCGCCCGCCACGACACCGCCTTGTTCCGCCGGGTGATCGACTTCAGCCGCGGCCGCTACGACACCGACCGCGCCACCTACCACGTCCACGCCACCAACGATCTGGTTCCGGCCCCCGCCGACATCCCGGACGACCACCAGCTCGAAGGGCTGTACCTGGAACACTGGGCCGACGTTCCCCAAGGGCAAGGCTTCACCAAGTCCGGCCGTCAAATCCTGCACTGCACCTTCGGTAGCGTACTCACCGACCCGAGCTTGGGCCCCGAAGTTAAGGCTTGCATCGACGCCCACCCCGACACCTATCGCGACATCCTGGACGACCACTTCGGCCGCCACCTAGACGCCCTCACCTCGGGCTTGTGAGCCGCGCGGGACCGCCCCCCCTTTAACACACCCTTGCCCGCCTCACCGCCAACGCCCTGGCGGCCTCTGGCGCTGCGCCACCACGGAATAAAGGCCTGGTTGGACGGAGTTAAGCCGTTTCGGGACACTTCACCCGCCTGCCCAGGCCCCAAACCACACGTAAAAAATGAAGACACTGCCCCTCGTCGCGCTGTTAACCGCCGGTTTGCTTGCCCTCGGGGTGGCACGGGCCTGGTCCGAAAGTACCCGTGGAGCGGCTGCCAATACCTCGCTGCCCCCGCTGCCTTCCTACACCCCCCCCAACGCCATTGCCGCCTCGGCCACCGAGATCGGGCAAGTTCGGTGGGGCCGCGACCTAGACGCCGCCCTGGCCCAGAGCGACGCCTCGGGCAAACCGGTGCTGGTCTTGTTCCAAGAGGTGCCCGGCTGCGCTGGCTGCCAAGACTTCGGCCGCGAGGTCCTTTCCGACCCATTGCTGGTCGAGGCGATCGAGACCGAGTTTCTGCCGGTGGTGGTCTACAACAACCGGTCCTCGGGCCCCGACCCCGCGTTGATGAAACGCTTCCAAGAACCCGCCTGGAACTACCAGGTCATCCGGTTTTTGAACGCCGAAGGACACGACATCCTGCCCCGCCAAGACCGGGTCTGGACCCTGGGCGGCGTGGCCCAGCGCATGACCCAGGCTCTGACCAAGGCCCAACGCCCGGTCCCCCGTTACCTCGAATCAGTCGCCATGGTGCATAACCAAGGCCAACAGAAAACCGCGGCCTTCGCCATGTACTGCTACTGGACCGGCGAGTATGAACTGGGCGGATTGGACGGCGTCGTGTCCACCGAAGCCGGCTGGTTCGACGGCCACGAAGTCACCCGTGTGCGGTACGACCCGTCGCGCCTGCCGCTGGACACCTTGGCCCAAAAAGCCGCCGCGGCAAAGTGTGGCGACAAGCTCTACACCCCCGAAGGCACCCGGGTGCAGGGCATGCCCAGCGGCACCCTGGGACGGGGCTATCGCCTGGCCTCGGAATCCGATCAAAAACGACAGCTCTCGCGCTGGCCCGAAATCCACCAGGTTCCCGGGCTCAACGCTGCCCAGCTAACCAAGATCAACGCGATGGCCCCCAGCAGCCGCGAAATCGCTCGCACCTGGCTGAGCCCACGCCAGAACGCGTTGCTAGACCGCATCTCGGCCCGGTAAGCGTTTCCGCGCGGCCATCACTTATTCCACTTCACCGTGTATATCGCCCCGACCCCGCGGTGGGACGGGGAAATACACGCAAGACGTCCGCTCGGCCCGAGGATCGTCGGACCGGGCTCTACCGCGCGGTCGCCGCAAGCGAAAACCGGTGGGACACGCGCGCCCAACCGTCCGGTTTGACGTCACCCGACACCGGGTTTAACGTGTGTGGCTCGGCCGACCGGCCGCCCCGCACTGCCACCTTCGCCCATTGCGAAACGCCGCGGTTAAACGCGACACAAACAGGATTTAAGGCCATGCTCCCCGTCCAACGCAAAACTCGCACCCAAACCCGTAAGGGCCGCTCGCACCACGCCCTCAAAAGTGCAGCCCCGGTGACCTGCCCACACTCGGGCGAAATTCGGGCTCCGCACACCGCCTGCCGGGAAACCGGATACGTAGCGCCTAACGGCAACCGGCCGGGATTCTTCCTCGAACTCAAGGTCTTGGGCACCAAGTCCAAGACGGCCTGACCTCCCCCCGACCAACACAACCACAGAAAGGGCACCGCCTGTGCGAATCGCGCTAGACGTCATGGGCGGCGACCACGCCCCCGATGCGATCCTGGACGGGGGTCTGAACGCCGTCGAACTGCTGGATTCCGGAGACGAGCTGGTACTGATCGGTGACGAACCGATGATCCGCGAAGGCATTGCGGAAGCGGGCCTGACCGACGACAAACGCCTGGTGATCGAAGCCACCACTCAGGTCATCGGTATGGCCGATCCCCCGGTCACCGCGCTGCGGACCAAGCCCCACAGCTCCATCGCACGCATGGCGTGGCTGGGCAGCAAGAAAAAAGCCAAAGACCAGTACTGCGACATCATCATCAGCGCTGGCAACACCGGCGCGTGCGTGGCCGCCGCGCAGATGAACATGCGCCGACTACCAGGTGTGCACCGCCCGGGCATCGCCATTGTTTTACCGACCTTTCACGGACCGGTGGTGGTGTGCGACGTGGGAGCCAACCCCGAGCCCCGAGGTATCCACCTGCACCAGTACGCAGTGATGGCCGGCGTGTACGCCGAGAAGTTGCTTGAGATTGACAACCCGGTCGTGGGGGTCATGAACATTGGCGGCGAAGAAGCCAAAGGAACGCCACTAGTTAAGGAGACCAACGCGCTGTGCCGGGCCGACGACGGCCTGAACTACGTGGGCTACGTCGAAGGACGCGACCTGTTCGAAGGCAAGGCCAACGTGGTGGTGACCGAAGGCTTCACCGGTAACGTGGTACTCAAACTTGCCGAAGGCCTGAGTGTGGGCATCTTCCGCACCATCGCCCACGAAATTTTCGAGATCGATCCCGATCTGGCTATGAAATTTGAGCCGGTGGTCAAGAGCATCTACAAAAAACACGACTACCACGAATTCGGGGGCGCCCCCCTGCTGGGGGCCAACGGTATCTGCATGATCTGCCACGGCAGCAGCGAAGCCCGCACTATCACCAACGCGGTGGCCAAGGCCCGTGAATATGCCCAGAAAGGCGTGAACCAGGCCATCTCGAAGGCCTTGATGGAGCATGACGAAAAGCAGATCAAGCGTGCCGCCGCCGAAGCAGCGATGCACGAAGGCGGCGAGGCGTGACCGCCCGCTGCCTCGCCCATCAGGGCGGCGTCGCGATCCTTGGCACCGGGGTGGCACTGCCCCCACGCGTGCTGACCAACGACGACCTCGCCCAGCGTGTGGACACCAACGACGCGTGGATCACCCAGCGCACCGGCATTAAGACCCGGCGCATAGCGGAAAACGGGCAGACCGTGCGCGACCTGGCCCGCGACGCCCTGGCCGCGGCCCTGGACGACGCCGGGCTAGAACCCGGCGCCTTGGACATGGTGCTGCTCGCCACCATGACCCCAGAAATGGCCTGCCCCAGCACCGCCGCACGTGTCGTCGCCGAACTTGGGGCAACCCCCGCCGGCGCGATGGACCTCTCCGCCGCCTGCTCGGGCTTCGTGTACGCGCTGAACGTCGCCTCGTCGCTGATCGAGAGCGGCGCGTACCGCACGGTGGGCATCATCGGGGCCGAGACCCTCTCCCAGCTGGTGGATTACTCAGACCGGCGCACCTGCATCCTCTTTGGCGACGGCGCGGGGGCCGCGGTGCTGCAGGCGGTGGACGACCCCCAACGCGGCTGCCTGCACCAGGCGATGCACAGCGACGGCCGCCTGTGGAGCGAGCTGTATGTGCCCCGCGACGCCTCGCAGCTGCCGCCCAACGCCGATAGCTTCACCGGCAACTTCAACACCCTGCAAATGAACGGCCGCGAGGTCTACAAGTTCGCGGTGACCACCACCCAGCGCATGATGCAAGAAGCGCTCGATGCCGCGGGGGTCAAAGCCGAAGACCTGGCCCTGGTCATCAGCCACCAGAGCAACAAACGCATCCTCGAATCCGCCCGCGACCGCTTCGGCCTGCCCGAGGAAAAATTGTTCATCAACATCGACCGATTCGGCAACACCAGCGCCGCCAGCGCCGCGATCTGCCTGCACGAAGCCCGCGAACAGGGCCGGATCAAAGAAGGCGACCTGGTGCTCTACTGCGCGATCGGCGGCGGCATGGCCTGGACCACTTCATTGTGGCGGATGTGAGCTGTGCAACCGAAGCCCTCGCTGCGCTCGCCCACAGAGAAAAAAGAGGCATCGAGACACGGAGCAAGACGGCGCGGCTCGAATAACAATGCCTTCCTCGGTGCCTCCGTACTCTCTGTGGATGAGCGTAACGAAGGTTTGATTTAACCCCACCTCCCCGCGATTACCCCGCAACCCCACCACCGCATGCCCCACGAATCCACAAAACAAATCGTCCTCTGCCCCGGCCAGGGTGCCCAGGCTATCGGCATGGGCCAGGCCTGGCACGAAGCCTCAGATGCCGCCCGCGAAGTCTTCAACGAAGCCAACGACGCGCTCGGCCTGGACCTCGCGGCTTTGTGCTTCAACGGCCCGGCGGACAAACTCAACCGAACCGACGTGGCCCAAGCCGCGATTTACACCGTGTCGGTGGCGTGCCACCGCGCGCTGGTTGCCGACGGCAAACTGCCCGCCTTACCCGCCGCGACCGCGGGCTTAAGCCTGGGCGAGTTCACCGCCTTGCACCTGGCCGGGGCCTTTGGGTTCGCCGACGGCCTGAAGCTGGTGCGGCTGCGCGGCCAGGCCATGCAGGACGCCGCCGAAGCCAACCCGGGCACCATGGTCGCCCTGACCGGAGAGGTGACCGAAGACGCGGTTGTGGCGTTGTGCGACCGTTCCCGCGGCGACGGCGTGCTGGTGCCCGCAAATTTCAACAATCCCATGCAGGTCGTAGTCAGCGGCTCGGCGAACGCATGTGCGCGTGCGGCCGACGCCGCGGGCGACGTGGGGTTCAAGGCGATCCCCCTGACCGTTGCTGGCGCATTCCACAGCCCCCTGATGCAGCCCGCCGCCGATCGTTTGGCCCAAGCTCTGGAAGCCGTGGACTGGAAGCGCCCTGTGGTCCCGGTGATCGCCAACGTCACCGCACGCCCCCACGACGACGAGCCCGTCTCAATCCGCCAGCGCCTGGTCGAACAACTCACTCACCCGGTGCGGTGGACTCAATCGATGCAGTGGGCCACCCAAAACCTGCCCGGGCGCTACGCCGAACTGGCCCCGGGCAAGGTGCTCAGCGGGCTGATGCGGCGTATCGACCGCGGCACCAAGGTGAAAAACTTCGCCCAGCCCGGCTGATCGGCCTCCGGACGCCCCTCCCCAACAACGCCCCGCACTCGCGGCCGCCCCCTTCTCTCCTCCTTTTCCGTGAGCCTCTCATGAACGCCCCCTCCCCCCCCCGCGTCGCTATTGTCACCGGCGCCTCACGTGGTATCGGCGCCGCCATCGCCAAGCACCTGGCCGCCGACGGCAAGCATGTGGTCTGTGTGGCCCGCAACCTCGACAAACTCAACGAGGTCAAAGCCGAAATCGAAGCCGCCGGCGGCAAAGCCAGTGTGTTGACCTGCGACATCAGCGACGGGGCCGCAATCGCGGCCATGATCGACGCGGTCGCCGAGGAGCACGGCCGGCTGGACGTCCTGGTGAACAACGCAGGCATCACCCGCGACAACCTGCTCATGCGGATGACCGACGAAGAGTTCGACGATGTCATTCTCACCAACCTGCGTTCGGTGTTTATTGCCTGCCGTGCGGCCAGCCGCACCATGGTCCGCGGAAAATTCGGTCGGGTCATCAACATCGGCTCGGTGTCGGGCGTGGTGGGCAATGCCGGGCAGGCCAACTACGCCGCGGCCAAAGCTGGGCTCGCGGGTTTCACCAAAAGCCTGGCCAAAGAGCTGGGCAAGAAGAACATCACCGCCAACGTCATCGCCCCGGGCTTCATCGCCACGGACATGACCGACGGCCTCCCGGACAAAATCAAAGACGGTGTGAAAGTCATGACTGCCGCGGGACGCATGGGCCAGCCCGACGAAATCGCAGCGGCCACGGCCTTCCTCGCATCTGACGGCGCCAGCTACGTCACCGGACAAGTGCTGGCTGTCGACGGCGGAATGACAATGTCGTAAACTCATTAGATTTAATCTCTTAGGCATAAACCCCCTCAGCTTTTTGTGGCAACCCCACCGCCTGCTGGCGTTAAAACAGCCCGGAGGCTATATTCCCGCTGCATTGACCGGACCCCGGAGACGTCTCCGGTTCCCACGCCTCGCCTTCTTGTTCTCCGCGTAGAACCGCGGAGAACCCCCGGAACGCCCCACGGCGCGTCTGCAGACGCGGACCACCGCCGGATACGGCCACACCGGCGGGCAGCGGGTGTCCCTCCCGGCTGCCTCTCCTCCACTTGCCACCCTTCGGTGGCGAGCCTCAACGCCCCCTTATTCAGGAAAGACCCTCCCATGGACGAAACCCAAATCAAAGAAAAGGTCGTCGCCATTGTCGCCGAACAAATGGGCGTCGATAAGAGCGAACTGTCAAGCGAGACTAATTTCGTCAACGATCTGAACGCTGACAGCCTCGACACCGTTGAACTAGTCATGGAGTTTGAAGACGAATTCGAAACCTCCATCCCTGACGAAGAAGCCGAAAAAATCCAGACCGTTGGCCAGGCTGTGGACTTCATCAAAGAACACATGGACAAGTAAATTTTGCGTGATCCCACGGGGTTTCGAGAGGGGCCACCCGGTAGTGGGTGGCCCCCTTTGCGTTGGGCAGCTTGGGCCCAACGCTGAAAGAGTGAGTCCTACCACCGGCCCATGCCTGCGAGCACCGGGCCGGCGCTCTCTCGCCAGAAACACCCCACTCTGCCCTGGTCCTTTCTCGAAGGCGCTTCACTTCAGCATTGG
>CALLPP010000145.1 GCA_938015655.1 uncultured Algisphaera sp. | reverse complement strand
CGCGGGCTGGTGCAAACCCTGGCCACCGATCCAACCTTGCAGGTCGTGATCGCCGCGATGACCGACACCGGCTTTGCCCGCGCCACGGCGCTTTACGGCGACGACCACCCGGTGGTGCGCTTCCCCTACGACCTGGGCCCCGCGGTGCGCCGCTTCTTAAACGCGGTGAAGCCCGATGCCGTGGGCCTGGTGGAGCTGGAGCTGTGGCCCAACTTCCTGGAAGCCTGTGCGCAGCGCAACATCCCGGTCGCGGTCATCAACGGCCGGCTGTCGCAGCGCAGCTTCAAGCGGTACCGCAAGGCCCGCCCGCTGCTGCGTTCGTCCTTCGCGAGCCTTTCTGCCGTCGGCGCCCAGACCGACGCCTACGCCACGCGTTTCGTGGCCATGGGCACGCCCGCCGGGCGCGTGCAGACGCTCGACACGCTGAAGTGGGACAACGCCCAGCCGCTGAACCACGACGAGGTGGCGGCCGCGGACCGGCTTGCCGCAGACCTGGGGATCGATCCCACCAAGCCCCTGATCGTCGCCGGCAGCACCGCGCCCGGCGAAGACAGGCTGCTGATCGACGCTGCCCCGGACGGCGTGCAGCTGCTGATCGCCCCCCGCAAGCCCGAGTGGTTCGACCAGGTGATGGCCCACGCCCCGCACGCGGTGCGGCGTTCCAACCCCCAGCCCCCAAACCCCAATCCCCAAACCCCCGTCTTCCTCCTCGACACCGTCGGCGAGCTGCGCCTGGCCTACCACCTGGCCACCGTCGCGGTGGTGGGCCGCAGCTTCCACGTCGGCCTGCACGGCAGCGACATGATGGAGCCCGTGGCGCTGGGCAAACCCGCGGTCATCGGCCCGGACTACGGCGACTTCACCGACACCATGGCCGCCCTGCTCGACGCAGGCGGCATCGTGGTCACGGCGGACCCCGGCGCCGCGATCCGCGAGTTTTTGGAAAACCCCACCCTCGCCGCCGAGGTCGCCGCGGCGGGCCGGGCCGTGGTTGAGGCCCGCCGCGGCGCCACCGCACGCTACGCCGAGCTGCTGCTGAGTTTGTTGCCAAAACTTGACCCACCCGGCCCGCTGCCGCCTCCCGTTAACATGACCACCCGCCAGAAAACTTCTTGCTCATTGCGAGCACCTAAAAGCTAACTGCGACGTCCATGCCTTCCACCGCCCTCCGAGAAACCCGACTCGCCGCCGCGCGGCACGTGGTGGTGAAGATCGGCACGCAGCTGATCACCGGCGGCGCGGGCGGCAAGGTCAAACCGGCCATCGACACGGGCTTCATCGCGGCCATCGCGGCGCAGATCGCGGCGCTGCATCAAAAAAAGATCCGGGTCACCCTGGTCAGCAGCGGCGCCGTGGGCGCCGGCTGCGTGCAGCTGGGCCGCAAAACCCGCCCCACCGACGTGGCCGAGCAGCAGGCGGTGGCGGCGATCGGCCAGCGGGCCCTGGTCACCCGCTGGCACGAGGCGTTCGATCCGCACGGGCTCCACGCCTCGCAGCTGCTGCTCACCCGCGCCGATTTTGATGACCGGCTGCGCTACCTGAACATCCGCAACTGCATCGCCAAGCTGCACGAGCTCAAGGCCGTGCCGGTGCTTAACGAAAACGACACGGTCGCGGTCGAAGAGATCCGCTTTGGCGACAACGACCTGCTGGCCGCGCTGACCTGCAGCGCGCTCAAGGCCGACGCGCTGATCCTGCTCACGAGCGTGCCGGGCCTGCTGAACGCCCGAGGCGAGGTCATCGACCGGGTCGACGACGTGCTGGACCAGCTCCAGCACGTGCGCCGCGCGAAGAGCAGCTGGGGCAGCGGCGGCATGCAGACCAAGCTCGAAGCCGCGCGGGTGGCGGTCGAGTCGGGCGAGCTGGCGGTCATCGCCGACGGGCGCGCCCCCGACGTGCTCACCCGCCTGCTCGCGGGCGAGCGCCTGGGCACCGTCTTCGCCCCCGCCGAGCGCCGCCTGGGCAGCCGCCAGCGCTGGATCGGGCTGACCGCACGCCCGGCCGGCACCGTCGCCATCGACGCGGGGGCGGCCGAGGCGCTCACCAAGAAGGCCACCAGCCTGCTGGCCACCGGCGTCACGGGCCTGACCGGCCGCTTTGACCGCGGCGACGTGGTTATGGTCTGCGACCCCAGCGGCCGCGAAGTCGCGCGGGGCCTGTGCAACTACACCGCCGATGAGCTGCGGCTGATTCAGGGCAAAAAAAACCAGCAGCTCGCCGCGGTGCTGGGGCGTCCGGCCTACCGCACCGTGGTCCACCGCAACAACCTGGTCCTGCTCTAATACTCACCGCGCGCGCACGCCCGTGCACGACTATCGGACTCGCGGCACCCTGCCGCCCAGCGCTCCCAAACCCCTAAACCGCACAGCCCGCACAGTCGATAGGTCTGGGAACCCACCCCCCGGAGCCCCGCCGTGCCCCAGCTTGCCCCCCACGAACACGACCGCCTGAACCGCGCCCAAACCCTGGCGACCTCCGGCGAACCGGACCGGGCCGAATTTGAACTGCAGGCCTGGTGCGACAACGACGAGCAAGCCCCGGTCCAAGCCCGCGTGGCCCTGGCCGCGCTGCTGGCCCGTCGCGGCGAGCTGCTGCGAGCCCGGGTGGTGCTGGGCGAGCCGCACCGCCGCGACACCCACGCCATGGATGCGGACGAAGCGGTGTTGGCCATCGGCCTGCTGCTGGCCGCCGAACAAGAACAAGAGGCCTACCGGCTGGCCGCCTGGCTCCACCACCTGCACGGCCACAACCCTGTGGTCTCACGGTTCGTGCAGCTGCTGGACATGCCGGGGCTGCGCAGCCTCCCCGACACGGCTTACCGCCACGCCACTCGCCTGGCCAACGAACTGGTCGCCAACCCCGGGTTGGTGCCTTCGCTGATATTCGCCCAGAAGCAGGCCCCCAACACTCGCACGCTCTCGGCCCTCCGCGGCGCGGTTCGGCACATTGTCTACCAATTCGAAGCCACCGAACACTTCGCCTCGCTGCTTCAGGCGCTGGCAGACATGGCCGAACTAGTGGGCGACGAACAAGACGCCCTGCGCTGGGCCCACCGCGGCCTGCAAGTCGATCCGTACAACGCCAGCCTAGCCATGCTGCTCAGCCGTATCGAAGACAACGAAGCGGTCGGGCCGCCCGCTTCCCAGGTGCTCAAGCGGGTGTCGCTCAAATTCCCCGAATATCCCGACGTGCAACGTGCGTTTGCTGACCGACAGGCTTACGATCGCCGCAAGACCGCCTAACCGCCCATCGCCCACTGTTTCCCGACCAAACCCTCTCTCTCCCCGCCCTTTTCGGAGCCGTCTGCCATGGGTCACCACGAACAAGCCATCGCGTTTCTTGAAGCAGGGCGGAAGAGAAAAGCCGGCCGCGCGTTCTTTCGCGCGGCCCGCCTTGACCTCACCTCCGGGGCAACCCGGGCGTGGGCCGGGCTGGCGCTCTGCGCCCAGCTTGAAGGGCGCGAACGGCTGGCCCGCCGGGCCGACGCCGAGCTCGCCAAACACACCAGCCGCACCGAGCGGCGGCGGCTCATCGCCGGGCTCTACCCCCACAGCGTGACCCCGCCGACCCAGGCCGCCCCGCTGCCGGCCAACGGCGGGTCGCCGCTGGAGGCTATTCTCAACGAAGCCGCCGTGGCCCTACAAAAAAACACCGAAGCCCACCCCGACCGGGCCGACGCATTTTACCACCGCGCAGTGTGCGAAGCCGCCCGCGGCGAAGCGGCCGAAGCCGCAGACCAGGTCAAAACGGCGCTGACCATCAACCCCCACTACGACGCCGCGTCGGCCATGGCCCAGCGTCTGGGGCTGATCCACACCGACGAGACCGCCTTCCTCGCCGACCCCTACGGAGTCTGAGCCGACGCGGCGTCACGGTTCACCGCGCCGCGTCGTCACCGGATTTCTCCGCCGGCGTCGCAGGCTCGCGAAACAGCACCGTCAACGACACCCGCACCTCTGATTCCTCGGCTAACCGCGGGCCCTTTGCCGTCCACGCGTAAAGGCTAGACAGCAGCGGGCCGTCGATATTGTCAAAACCCGTGGACGTCCGCAGCTCGGCCAGACGAACCTTGCCGTCGGCCCCAAACGTCAGCACCACCTCCGGATTCCGCGGCACCGACAACGTGCGGGCGGTCACCGAGAAACGCGGCCGCACCGTCCGCACCTCC
>CALLPP010000144.1 GCA_938015655.1 uncultured Algisphaera sp. | reverse complement strand
GGGTCACGGGGGGAAGGCGGTAGGATCGGTCACGGTGGTCTCCTGTTGTGAAGGGTGTCAGTCGGTGACAACACCTTGTGGGCGGGAGACCGCTTTTTCAAATGTGCGAAAGATTTAGGACGTTACCGACCGCAGCAAGCGTTTGGGATCGCTGGTGTGGGTGGGCTTAGCGCTTGCCGGTTGGTTCGGCGCGGCTGGCGCCGAGAATGGAGCCGCCGGGGGAGGCTTGGAGGTAGGCGACGGCGGCGATGTGCTGGGGGTTGGCGTCGGGCGGCAGGGGCATGCGGTGGGTGCCGCTTGGGCCGTGGAGGGGTTGTGTGTGCCAGCCGCGGACGACGGCGTGGTGGAGGAGGGTGCGTCCGCTGTTTTCGCCGTCGGCGATTTCGCTGGTGAGGTGGTCTTCGGTGAGGGCGAGGTTGAGCTTGGTGGTGGCGGTGCGCGGGGTGTCGTGGTCTACGGACCAGGTGATTTGGAGGTGGTCGCCGCGGTGTACGGCGGTGAGTTCGATGGCGGCGGGCGCGGGGGTGGCGAGGCTGTGGGTGAGGGCTTCGCGGGCT
Source organism: uncultured Algisphaera sp. (assembly GCA_938015655.1). Lineage (GTDB taxonomy): Bacteria > Planctomycetota > Phycisphaerae > Phycisphaerales > Phycisphaeraceae > Algisphaera. The sequence goes on along the minus strand of CALLPP010000144.1, from coordinate 14,192 downwards.
TTGCCGCGGGCGGAGCCGACGAAGCCGGTGGTGCCGTTGACGATCATTTGCGGGGTGTAGGCGCGGCCGCGGGTGAAGCGGCCGCCGGGGAGGGTTTGGGTGTAGACCCCTTGGCGGGCGCTGTAATCCGGTGAGGCGAAGCGGTCGGTCCATCCCAGGCGGTCCCAGTAGTCGACGTGGAAGGCCAGGGCGATGATCGGGGGGCCGCCGGGGGCTAGGGCGGAGGTGTGCAGCTGGTTGAGAACTTTTTCGGCCGACGGGCAGCTGGAGCAGCCTTCGGAGGTGAAGAGTTCAACGACGGCTACGGCGCCGGGCACCGCGGCGATGGGTGGTTCGGCGGTGCAGCCCGCGAGGGTCAGGACGCCGGTGAGCAGGGCGGTGAGGGCGAAGGGGAGGCGGAGGGAGGGCATGGGGGCGGTAACCGGGGGTGGCGAATGGGTATTCCGGGCGTGGCGTCGGGGGCGTGGTTTGCCCGGCGAGGCGAGGCGTGGCGGTGCGGGGTGATGGCGCGGGTGGGTGGGGGGCGCACGAAAAGACCCCCGCCGAGTGGGTCGGCGGGGGCGTCGGGATGGGGCTCTGGCTTGACGTTCGCTTAGCCCAGCAGGCTCAGGGCGTTCTGCGGGTTGCTATTGGCGATGGACAAGGAGTTGGTGGCGGCCTGCACGAGGATCTGCGAGCGGGTGAGCTCGGCGGTTTCCTGGGCGAAGTCGGTGTCGCGGATCGCGCTTTCGGCGGCGCTGGTGTTTTCCAGGGCCACGCCCAGCGAGCGGATGGTGGAGCCCACGGTGTTGCGGGTGAAGGCTCCGAGGCGGCCGCGTTGCTCGCTGACCTGGCTGATCGCCGCGTTGACGATCGACTGGGCTTCGGTCAGGTCGCCGTCGACGACGTTCTGGTCGGACCCCGAGGCCAGGCCGCTGAGGAAGCCGAGGGTTTCGCTGCCCAGGTTGCGGCTGGCGACCGACTGAATGCCGACCGAGACCTGGTTGCCGATATCGACATTGGCGCCCAGGTTGAAGTTGGCGCCGCCGCCGGTGATGGTGCCGGCGTTGAGGGTGCCCAGGGTCTGGGCCCCGGCGTCGGTGAGGTCGATGGCGACGTCGAGGAAGGCGCTGGAGATCGAGGCGGTGCCGCCCTGGGCGGCGGCGCGGACGCCGTTGATGGTGGCGCCCACGTCTTGGCCCTCATCGCGGACGGGGGTGCTGGCGGCGGCGAAACCGATGGCGCCGGCGGCGGTGGCGGTGGTGGCATCGGCCGGATCGAGTTGGTTGATCTGCCCGGCGACGCCGGCGTCGTTGGTGATGTTGACCGAGACAAACTGGTCGCTGCCCAGCTCTTGCGAGAGTAGGGCGACGCCGTTGCCCGAGGCGGTGGCGGAGACGCCGGTGACGTCGGAGAAGGTGTTGATGGTGTCGGCGATGTCGGCGAACGAGGTGGACGAGGCGAAGCTGAATTCGCGGCTGCCGTTGGTGCCGGCGACTTCGAAGGTCAGGGTTTCGCCCGAGGTCGTGGCGCCGATGTCGGTGCCGCCGGCGGACAGGAACAGGCCCGCGGACTGTGCGGATTGGGTGATGGTGACGTCCAGGTCGCGCGTGTCGCCGTTGCCGAGGGTGGCGGCGTTGACGGTGATGCCGTCGACGGCGGTGGACTGGTTTTCGACGTTGAAGTCGAAGTTGCCGTTGAGTAGCTGGGTGCCCTGGAAGGTGGTGGTTTCGGAAATCCGGTCGATGGTCTGGAGGATGCTGTCGATCTGCAGTTGGTTGGCTTCGCGTTCTTCACGGCTCAGGCCCGCTTCGTTGGCGGACTGGCCGACGAGGCTTTGGACTTCCAGCAGCAGGTTGTTGACTTCTTGCAGGCCGCCTTCGGCCACGTTGATGACCTGCTCGGCGCGTTCGGCGTTGCCGATGGCGGCGGTGATCGCGGTGGTCTGGCTGCGGAGGCTTTCGCTGGCGATCAGGCCCGCGGGGTCGTCGGCCCCGCGGTTGATCCGCACGCCGGTGGAGAGGCGTTCGAGCGAGGTGTTGAGGTTTTGGTTTTGCTGCCCCAGAACACGCTGGCTGAGCAAGGAGCTGACGTTGGTGTTGATACGACTCATCTGAAGGTCTCCTGGATCAAAGATCCGTCTTTCCGCTCGGAGAGTGGCCCTCCTGGCCACTGGCGGTTGAAATAGAACGCGTCGAAACGGACACGGCCGTTGCGGCGGTTGTCTTCTGGACACGGCGTGTGGTGGACGAAATCCAGGCCACGCTTCCTCGTGCCGCCCGGTTCACCGGGCAAGTCAACGCGAGAGTGATCGGCCTTCATTGAGGGCGACCTGAACGTCTTTCGTGGCTTTGATGGGGCGTTTTTCCCGATCGCCTCGGCGCGGTTTGAACGGTGTTTTTATGGGGGCCCCGCGGGGGGCGAAATCGGCAGATGGGGTTCCCGGACCCTGCGGGAAAGAGGCGGTGGTCGACGCGGGTGACGCGCACCGGCCGCGCTCCAGGAGGGCGGGGCGCGTTCCGGGCCGGGCGTGAGTGAAGTGTGTGTGGCGCGCGGGGTGTTCGGGATGGATGGGCTCGGCGCGGTTGCGGGAAACCCCGCGTTATCCGGGCGTTCCGCCCAGTTCGCGGTTGTAGGCTTCGACGCGCTCGAGTTCGCGCTTGAGGTGGCGCACCCGCAGCAGGCTGCGGGTGCGGGTGAGTAGTTCAAGCTTGTTGACTGGTTTTGTGAGGAAGTCGTCGGTGCCGGATTCGACGCCGCGTTCGATGTCGGCGAGCTCGTTGAGCGCGGTGACCATCATGATGGCGATGGCGCGGAAGCGGGGGTCTTCTTTGATTTTGCGGCACACCTCGAAGCCGGACATCCGCGGCATCATGACGTCCAGCAGCACCAGGTCGGGGGTGGGCTGCTGGGGGTCTTCGATGATGGCCATGGCTTGCTCGCCGTCTAGGGCCGTGAGGGTGGTGCAGGGCAAGGCTTCGAGATAAGCCTGCAAAAGCTCGATGTTCTGCTCGTTGTCGTCCACCAGGAGGATGACCGAGTCTTCACCGATGTCGTCGGAAAAGTCGGCCGCGGTGGGAGCGGGGGACGGGGGGGGCGAAGAAGGGGGGTCAGAGGCCATGGGGTCTCGGCGGGAGGGGCGGTGGTTTCGGGGCGTTAGCCGGCGGTGGCGGGCGCGAACTGGGCCAGGGTGTCGCCCAGGCGTTGCAGGGCGAAGTCGTCCTGGGCGCTCTGGATTCGGCTCCGCAGTGCGGACAGGTCGTCGGGGTGATCCACGTCGTGCCACGTGGGCAAATCGACGAGGTTGAGGCCGGCGGCGGCGGCCGCTTGGTGGGTCTGATCGTACACCGCGTCGGTACCCCAGTCGATGCTTTGCAGTAGCTCGGGCCGCGGGCTCGGGGCGGCCAGGGTCCAGTAGCCGCCGTCGTCCACCGGGCCCACGGCGGCGTCGGCCCGGTCTAGAGCCGGGGCGATGGCGGCCAGGGTGGGGATGGGGACGTCGGGGCAGTCCACGCCGAAGAAGGCCACCGGGCCGTCGCCAGCGATCTGCCAGGCGCGGGCGATGCGGTCGCCCAGGCTGCCCACGCCTTGTTCGATGATTTTCCAGCCGGTGTCGCGAGCCCAGGCGGGGGTGAGGGGGGGCTGGTCGATGGCCAGGATGCGGCGGTCCGCGGCGACGCCGGTGTGGGCGGACACGCGTTCCAGGGTGGCCCGCATCATGGCGGCGGCGATCTGCGCGGCGGCTTCGGGGCTGAAGGCCCCAGGGCCGTGGGTCAGGCGGGTTTTAACCCGGCCGGGCACCGGGGCTTTGCCCAGCACCACGGTGGTGAGGTCCGGCGGGGCGGGGGCCGAGTGGGTAGGGCGTGCGTCGGTGGGGGTGTGGCGGGGCATCGGCGCTACGATACGGCGGTCTGCGGGGTTGTGGGCGTTGCGTGGCCGGGCTACTTTGTGCGGCCCGATCGGAGTTCGCGGTCCGGTTTCTGTGGACCGGTGATCGCGTCGTTGCGTTGTGTTCCTTAACGAGAAAGCGCCCTGCTGGGCGGCTGCACCCATGGCCACCAAATCCCAAGAGCCCCTGCTTCCTACCTGGGAAGATCGCTGGAACCAACCGACCTTTGAGGCGCTGATGGCCCCGCAGAAGGAGCAGCACCTAAACTTGCTGCACAATTTGCTGGAACGTACAGAAGCGTTTGGGGGCATCACCCGGTCGTTGGTGTGGTACGGCGATTCGTGGAAGTGGACGATTCAGTACGCCTTCGACCCGTCGGTGGGGGCCACCGAGCCGCTGGCGTACTTTGTGCCCAATCCCGAGCAGCCGGTGTTCTGCGTGCCGCTGCGTGAGGAGATGATCGCGGCGCTGCCCACCAAGCGGCTGAACCGCTACATCCGCGACGGTATCCGCGGGGGCAAGTGCGCGGTAGACATCCACTGGGTGAAGTGGACGCCCACGGCGATGACCGAGGTGGAGCACCTGGTGGACTTGATTAAGCGCAAGCACAAGCTGATGACCAAATGAGCCCGCGACGCGCCGGCGGGTGCGGGGCGGATGGGCTCGACGTGGCGCGAGGCGGAGGCTCGGTGAATTTCAATAAATTCGCAACGTGGTCCTTGCCGTTGGCGGGCCTCTGGGCCTATCGTTGGTTAAGCGTGTCTTCCTAGACGTTGGGAAGGCGTCAAACCTCCGGCGGCTCGGCCGCAGTCCCTCTTGGTCGAAGGTCTGCGGGTACGGGCGACGGCTGGAATCGACCGTGTCGGACGCCCAAGACGGGCGTTGACACCCGAAAGGAGTGATCCAGTGAGTGACTGTACCAACTGCCCCGGTGGTTTCGACTTTGTGACGCGTTGCAAACAAGTCCATCGCGGGCAGCAGAACTGAGTGCTGCGTAGGTAACGCTCGACGGAGACTACCGTCAGCGCAGCCTCGACGACCCTATGGCTCCGGCCCGCTCTAGCGGGGCGGAGTTTTTTTGTGCCCGTGGCGCGCTTGAAACCGGCGGGAGTTTTAGATAGGTTTTTGTTTGTGTCTTGATTCATCGTGCTCTTGCCGGTTCTTGCTATGCCCCCCAGTGATCCGGTTTGCGATCCCGAGTCAGAAGCGCTGTTAGCGCTGCTGCTGACACCCGGATTGGGCCCCACGCTGGTGGGGCGGTGCCGGGAGGCTTTCGGGTCGGCGCAGGATGCCATGGGCCAGACCGCTGCGCGGTGGGGGCAGGTGCGGGGAATTTCGCCGCGGCGCTCGGCCGAGCTGAAACGTGCAGCCGACCAGGTCGTGGAAAGCGGGGCGGTGGACCGCGAACGCGACGCGGTGGCCCGGGCCGGGGCGTTGATTGTGGGGTTGCACGAGCCGGCGTATCCGGCGCTGCTGAAACTGATTCCGGATCCGCCGCCGTTGCTTTGGATACACGGAGGCTTGCGGGGCGACGACGCGCTGGCGTTGGGCCTGGTGGGCAGCCGTCGGTGCAGCGCCTACGGGCGTGAGCAGGCGGACCGTTTCGCCGCGCAGGCTTGCGCGGCGGGGCTTTGTGTGATATCTGGCGGGGCGTACGGCATTGACGTGGCGGCCCACCGGGCGGCGCTGCGGGTGAAGGGGCGCACCCTGGCGGTGATCGGCTCGGGATTGGGTAAGCCGTATCCGGCGGATCACCTGGAGGTGTTTCGGGCCATCGCCCGTGAGGGGCGGGGCGCGGTGATCAGCGAGCTTCCGCTGGCCACGGCGCCGCGGCCGGAGAACTTCCCGCGTCGCAACCGGATCATCTCGGGCCTGAGCCTGGGCGTGCTGGTGGTGGAGGCCGCGAAGCGCTCCGGAGCATTGATCACCGCGCGGCTGGCCGTGGAAGAGCACGCTCGCGAGTGCATGGCGCTGCCGGGCCGGGTCGATACCCCGGGGTCTGCGGGGGGCCACCAGCTGATCCGCGAGGGCCAGGCCACCCTGGTGACGTCGATCGCCGACGTGCTGGATCAGCTGGGCGAGGCGGGCCAGACGCTGAAGGCCGCGGCGGGAGAACCTGCGGGAGGGTTGGAGTCGGGCGTGGCCGCAACGGGCGGTCCGGCGGGCGCAGGGTTGTCAGGTTCGCAGGCCAAGATCGTGGCGGTGTTGAACGACGCCCGGGCCCTGCCCCTGGACCGGTTGGGGGCGTTGACGTCGGCGCCGATCGGGACGCTGCAGGGTGATTTGACGGTGCTGGAACTCCGCGGGGTGGTGCGCAAGACCGCCGCGGGTTTTTTGCTGGCGCGGTGATGGACTTGAGGGCGAGCGAGGCCAGGGTGACCGGTGGAGTGACCCGGAGGCGTTCTCCCGGGTGGGCCGCCGGGGTGTAGACTCGGGGAATGCTTCCCGTTCACGATTTACGCTCAGAAACCGGACAGATCGACTTTGGTCGCGTACTCAAGCGCCTAGGCGATACGGCCTCGCCCCGCGGCGATGCGGCGGCGACGGTAGAAAAGATCATGTCGCAGGTGCAAACCCGGCGCGACGCGGGGCTGGTCAACATGATGCGTGAGTACACCGACCCGGGCTTCGGAGCCTCGCGGGTGCGGGTGGGCGCCGACGAGCTGGCGGCGGCCCTGGCGGGGCTGGACCCAGCGCTGCGGGGCTCGATCGAGCGGGCGATCGCCAACGCAACCGCGTACCAGCAGCACGTGATGCCGGCGGACCCGGGCACGGTGAAAGTGGACGGCGCGGAGCTGGGTATGCGCTGGGATCCTATCGAGAAGGTCGGGCTCTACGTGCCGGGAGGTACCGCGGTGTTGTTTTCGACGCTGGTGATGCTGGCGGTGCCCGCGATTGTGGCGGGGGTCAAGCCCGCGAACATCGGCGTGGCCTGCCCGCCGCCCACCCGCACCGGCGACGACCCGGAAGACGACCAGGGCCCGGGGGAGCTGAGCCCGGTGGTGCTGGCCACCGCGGCGCTACTGGGGATTGAGAAGGTCTACCGCGTGGGCGGGGCCCAGGGCATCGCGGCTTTGGCCTACGGCACCGACCGAGTGGAGAAGGTGGACCTGATCGCGGGGCCGGGCAACGTGTACGTGCAGCTGGCCAAGGGGCGGCTGGGCGGGGTTTGCGGGACCGACGGCGGGTTTTACGGGCCCAGCGAGATCGTGACGGTCGCCGACGACTCGGCCAACCCCGCGTGGATCGCGGCGGATCTGATCGCCCAAGCCGAGCACGACCCGGGCAAGTGTTTTGTGGTGGCTTGGCAGCCGGAAGTGATCGAGGCGGTGTTGGTGCAGGTGGCCGAGCAGCTGGCGGGCCGCGGCCGCGTCGAGGCGATCACCAAGGCGCTAAAAAACGAGAGTTGCGCGGTGTTGACCCGCGACCGAGACGAGGCGGTGGCGATTGCCAATCAGATCGCCTGCGAACACGTCAGCCTCGCGGTGGCCAACCCCGCGGCCATGCTCGACGAGATCCGTTACGGCGGCGAGGTGTTCCTGGGCCACCAGACGCCCGTGGCCGCGGGGGATTACCACGCGGGGCCCTCGCACTGCCTGCCCACGGGCACCACGGCGCGATATTCCAGTGGGGTGAGTGTTTACACCTTCCTGAAGCGCACCGGCACGGTGGCGTATCCGAAAAAGGGCATGAAAAAGCAGACGGTGGCCGACATCGCCCGGATGGCCACGGCCGAAGGTCTGGACGGGCACGCGGCGTCGGCGGCGGTGCGGGGGTGAGTCGGGGCGGCGTGTGTGGTGGCTGGTTTGGCTCGGTGTCTACCGACCGTAGCGTCGCAGCGTTGCGACTACCTGGGCGTGAACCTCTAGCGGCTGGGTGACCATCTCCCAGGCCGCGTCGCGTCCGCCGGTGCCCGGGGTGCTGAACACCACGGTGCCCAGGGCGAACAGCCGTTCGCGCAGTGAAAAGTACAATTCGGTCTGCGCGACTTGTTTGAAGGGCGCTTCAAATACGCGGACCCGCAGCACCCCGCCCACCGCGACGACACGCTGATCGGTCAGCACGTAGACCCGCGACAGCCATTCGAGAAACTGCCAGCCGATCCGGCCCAGCGTGCCGATCACGCCGGCGAGCGCGATCTGTTGGGCGAGGTCGCTGCTGCCGGTCTCCCGGGCGAGGTACACCCCCGTGGCGGTGGCCAGGATGATCAACGTCAGCGATTTAAGACACGACAGCACGACGTACAGCGGCGAGGGCTTGAGCAGCAGCACGATGACTTCCCCGGGCTGCAGTAGTTCGTTGGGGAGCAGTGCGCTCGCTCGCGCCCGGACCGCGTCGCCGCTCAGGGGGTCGGCCTGGGTGGCCGCCGACGGTTCGGGCGGCGTTGGGCTCGGCGGGGCGGCGGGGTTCACGGGGTTGGCGCCTGGGCGGCGGCATTGGCCTGGGCCCGGGAGATCACGTCCGGGTGCAGCACGCCGATGTCCGGCAGGTTGCGGTAGTAGTCGTCGAAGTCCAGCCCGTAACCGACCACGAATGCGTCGGGGATATCGAAAGCCACAAAGTCTGCCGGGGGCTGGACCACGTCGTCGCGCTCTTTACGCAGCAGCACCGCGGTGTGCAGGGTGTCCGGGCCGCGGGCCTCCAGCTCGGCCCGCACGGCGGTGAGGGTGCGGCCCGAATCCAGGATGTCGTCGATCAGCAGCACGTGGCGCCCCGCCAGGTCGTCCGGAACACCCGAAAGCGTGGGGTTCACCGTGACCCCTTGGGAATGCGTGGCCGTGCCCGGGTACGACGAGGCGGACATGAGGTGGATTTGCATTTGCATCGGTAGCTGCCGCATCAGGTCGGCCACGAAGATGATGCTGCCGGTGAGGACGGGCACGAGGGTGACCTCGCGGACCGGCCCCAGGCTTCCCAGCCGTTCGCTGATGTCGTGGGCTAGCTCGGCCACCCGGCGAGCCAAGGTTTCGCGATCAATCAGTACCCGGTCCAAGTCAGCGTGCATGGTGGCCGAGTGTATCCGTGCTCGCCGTCGACACGCGGGAGCCAAAACCAACCCTTGACCCCGGGCGCGGGGGCGCCCACAATCGATCGGCGGCGGGCGAACGCCGCGTCTGTTCCTTATCCCACATCGCCTTGCCCCGCCCCCGCCGGAGACTCGTCCATGACCTTGCGCATCCCCCGGGCCGTGACGGCCGGTCTTGTTCTGCTGGCCGCCCTGGCGCTCGGGCTTGCGGGGTGCCGTGCGAAGCAGGCCGGGCCCGCGCCCGCCGCCTCGTCGGGGGCGACCTACCGCGGGCCGTCTTACCTCAACGGCACGGTCGGCTCGCTCACCCAGACCCGTCACAACCGGCCGCTGATCGTGACCGGTTACGGCCTGGTGGTGGATCTGGCGGGCACCGGTTCCAGCGAGGTGCCGCAGGAACTGCGGCAGTGGATGATTAACGACATGACCAAGCGTGGGGTGGGCCTGGCTAGTTACAGCGACATCTTGCCGCTGACCCCCGAGCAGATGCTGGCCAGCGACCGCACCGCGGTGGTGCGGGTGGTGGGGTTCATTCCCCCCGGGGCGGTTGCGGGTACGCGGTTTGATGTGCTGGTGGAGGCCGCCGACAGCCGCACGACCAGCCTGGCGGGCGGCCGCCTGTGGAGCTGCGACCTGGCGCCCGGCAGCAACCGGCCCGGGGTTTTTGTGGACCCCATCGCCGCGGCCGGCGGGCCCATGTTCGTGAGCCCGACCGACCCGGCCGCGGCCACGCGCTTTGAAATCCAGAACTACCAGCGCCGCGCGGTCGTGGTCACCGGAGGGGTGCTTAAAAAATCCCGCCCCTTGGAGCTGGTGCTCAACCAATCCAGCCGCAGTCGGGCCAGCGCGATCGCCGACCGGATCAACGAGCGGTTCCCCGCGGTGCCCGGCGCGCGGCGTCCCACGGCCAACGCCATCTCGCCTCTGGTGGTGCAGCTGGCCGTGCCCGCGCAGTACCACGATCGCCCGGCCTACTTCGTGCAATTGGTCCGGCACCTTTCGGCCGATCGCTCGCCCGACGCGGTGCCGCGCTACGCACAGTACCTCGCCGAGAAGCTGATTGAAGACCCTGAGCGAGCCGAATCGGTGTGTCTGGCGTGGGAGGCGTTGGGCCCCGCCGCGGGCGTGGTGCTACGGCGTTACTACCGTCACGCGCGGATCGACGTCTCGCTCGCCGCGTTGCACGCGGGGGCCGCGCTGGGCGACGAGGCCGCGGGCGGGCGTCTGCGGGAACTGGCATCGCACGAAGACCCCGACGTGCGAATCAACGTGGCCCGCTCGTTCAAAGGCCTTTCCGGAAGCGACCGCGACGACCACGCGCTGCGGACCCTGCTGGACGACGCGGTGGTCGAGGTGCGTATTGCTGCGTACGAAACCCTCGTGGCCAGCGGCAGCCCGCTGGTCGACCGCCAAGAATTGGTCGACGTGGACGGCAACCTGAAGATGGTCATCGACCTGCTGCCGGTCCGCGATCCCCTGGTTTACATCACCCAAGACCGTTACCCGCGGCTGGTTATTTTTGGGCCCGAAACCGGCTTCCCGCCCGCCACCTCGGCGGCCATCTGGGACGGACGGCTGCGCATCAGCCGCGCCGACGACTCCTCCCAGCCGGCCCGCATGCTCTTCCAGCGGTCCGAAACTGAAGGCGGGCGCCGGGTGATGAAGAGCAGCGCCCACGATTTTTATCCTAGTCTGGCCACGCTGGCCTACGTGTTGGCTCACAAATGGAACGGCGACAACGACCCGCAGCTGGGCTTCGACCTGACCTACGGCGAGACCGTGGATGCCGTTTATCAACTGGCGAAGAACGCGGACACGCCCACTCCGGTACACGTCGACCGCGGCCTGTTTACCCGCCTTCTGGAAGGGGTGCAGTCCGACGGCCCACAGCAGCGGCCCGAAACCGGACCGGCGGCCCAGGGGCGGCCAAATCCGGGGCGTGGGGCGTCCCAGATTGGTTCGTGAACCGTGGGGCGGGGAATCTAACGCAAGCCAAACAAAGTGCTTGGGAGGCGTGTTCGGTTCCGAATGATCGCAGGTCATCGCCACGCCGATGATCGCGGGTCGGTACCATGCCCGATAATGAGGAGAAAGACCGCAAGGATTCAGGATCCGGGGCCCGGCCCCAATCCCGGCCGGCGTGGAGACGCCGCCTTCCCTGCGCCGCCTCGCGTCCGCCACGACAAGGAAGGTCGACCCGCATGCGTCTAGCCAAGCTCACCCTCGCCGGCTTTAAGTCTTTCGCCGACAAGACTGAGATCCCTTTCAACGAACCCATCGTCGGCATCGTCGGGCCCAACGGCTGCGGCAAATCGAACGTCGTGGACGCCATCAAGTGGGTGCTGGGGGACCAGAGCCCCAAGAGCCTCCGCGGCGGGGCCATGCTCGACGTGATCTTCAACGGCAGCGCGAAGCGGAAGCCGGCGGGGATGGCTTCGGTGACGTTGACGTTTGATAACCCGGTCGTTGCGGGTGGCGTTGAGATCCCTGGGAAGCCGCGGGCGGGGTTGGGGGAGAGCGCTTCTGGCGAAGAAGTGGCCGACGAAAACGGGGCTTCGAAGTTGGATGGCGCGGGGCAAGGCAGTGAAGCCCAAGCTTCCGAGAACGATACGCCGCGGGATCCCGAGCCCCCAACCCCGAACTCCCAACCCCGGGCCCAACGGGCCCTGCCGATCGACACCGACCAGGTTGCGGTGACCCGCCAGCTCTACCGCGACGGCACCAGCGAATACCTCATCAACAATCAGCGGGCCCGGCTGCGCGACATCAAAGAACTGTTCATGGACACCGGCGTGGGCACCGACGCCTACTCCATCATCGAGCAGGGCAAGGTCGCCCGCATGCTCGAAGCCAACGCCGCCGAGCGCCGGCAGATCTTCGAAGAAGCCGCCGGCGTCTCGCGTTTCAAAGCGCGCAAGAAAGAAGCGCTCCGCAAGCTCGACCGCACCGAGCAGAACCTGGCCCTGGTCCGCCAGCGCCTCGAAGACACCGAAAAACGCCTGCGCAGCGTCAAGATGCAGGCCGCGCGGGCCCGCTCGTTCCAGGAGCACAGCGCCAAGCTCAAAGACCTGCAGCTGACCTACAGCCTGGCCGAGTATCACCGGCTGAGCACCCGGCTGGCCGAGGTCACCCAGACGCTGGAGCAGGCCGAGGCCGACCGTGTGGCGGCGCAGCGCGCGTTCGACCAACACCACACCGCCGTGGCCGAGGCCGAGACCGAGCACCAGGCCCTGGCCCAGCGGGCCGCGCAGCTGGACCGCGCCAGGGGCGAGCAGGACAACGCCCGCAGCCAGGCTCGCCAGGCCCAGACCTTCGCCCAGACCACGCTGGCCGACGTCACCGGTCAGATCGAGCGCGACCAGGCCCGTCTCGACGGACTGGCCGCCCGCCGCGACGAGCTGGCCACCGAGTCGGCCGAACACGCCGAATCGCTCGCCGCCCTGGAAGCCGAGCAGGCCGCGGGGCGCCAGCGGCTGGAAGAGGCCCAGGAAGAGCACCGCCGCCTGCAGCACGACCTCAACGAAACGCGGGCCCGGCTGGAAGACGAAAAGAGCGGGCTGGCCGAGATGCTGCGGCGGACCCAGAAGCTGCAGAGTGAGATCGCGTCGATCGACACCTTCGAAAAATCGTTGCTGGGCACCCGCGAGCGGCTGGACACCCGCAGCGCCGAGCTGGCCGACCAGCTCGAAGCAATGCTGACCCAGCGCGGCGTCGCCACCACCCAGCTTGCCGAAGCCGTTGCCCTGATCGATGCCGAATCGGCCAAACTCGTTGAGCAGAAAGCCCTGGCCGGGCGCTTCGGTGAGCAGCAGCGCCAGCTCAGCGACCGCCTGGCGGAGAACCGCGAGCGCCGGGCCGAGTTGGACAGCCGCCGCAACGTGCTTCAGGAAATGGAAGACCGCCTCGAAGGCGTGTCCGACCCGGTCAAGGCTGTGCTGGCCCGCGCGAGCGACGACGGCGAGTTCGAGCTGGTCCGCGGCCTCATGGCGGAGCTGATCGACTGCGACGTGGACCGGGCCGTGGTGGTCGAGGCCGCGTTGGGTGAGCACCAGCAAGCGCTGGTTGTCGACCGGTTGGCGGACCTGTGCAGTGGTCCCGCGGGCGAAGCGGCCCGCGCCGCGCTGGGCGGGCGGGTGGGCTTTCTCAGCCTCGATCAGCCGCCGCTGCCGGATGTCGGAACGCCCCCGGCGCTCGCCGCGCAGGTGCCCTGCGTCATCGATCTGGTGCGGTATCCCGCGTGGCTCGGCCCCGTGGCCTGGCGTCTGCTGGGGCGCACGCTCGTGGTCCGCGACCTAGACACCGCCATGATGCTGCGGGCCGGTCTGCCCGCGGGCTACCGCTTTGTCACCGAGGTCGGCGAACTGCTGGACGAGCAGTGCCGCGTGCTGGCGGGCCCCGTGTCTTCGGCCAGCGGTGGGGGCTTGATCAGCCGCCGCAGCGAGCTGTCGGCGCTGCAAGACCAGCTCACCGAGCTGGACGCCATCATCGGCTCCGACGCCGCCACCCTCGCCACCCTCAGCCAGCAGGCGGCCCACCTCGAAGAGGTCACCGGGCAGCTACAAAAGTCGATTTTCGACGCCAACGGCGTCAAGGTCGAGCTTACCAGCCGGCTGGACGCCCTCGCGGGCCAGATCAGATCGCTCGAAAAAGAACGGCCCAAGCTCACCGCTGAGGCCGAGTCGGTTCATCAGCAGCTGAAGGATGCCGACGCCAAACGCACGGCCAACCGCCGCGAGGCTGAGACCTTGACCGCCCAGGCCGCCGAGCGTGAATCGCGGCAGGCCGAATTGAAGGGCCTGATCGACGCGGCGCAGACCGCCGCCGAAGCCGCCCGCGAAACGGTGACGGGCCTGCGGGTGATCGCCGGCCAACGGTCTGAGCAACTGGGGGCCGCACAGCGGCAGAGCCGCCAGTTCGAGGTGGCCGCCGCGGATGTCGCCCGCCAGCACACCCTGCTGCAAGACGAGCTGTCGGGGCACCAGTGCCGCATCGACGAGCTGAAAGTCGCTGCCGAGCAGGCCCAGGACCAGGCCGAGCAGGCAGGCCGCAAGCTCGACGAACTGATCACCCAGTGCGAGCTGATCGCCGGCAAGGTGTCCGGGGCCGCCGAAACCCTCGCGGGCCTCAAGAGCGAATCAGACCAGCGCCGGGCTGCGGTCGAGGGCCTGGACAAGCAGCTGCATCAATCGCAGATGACCCAGCGCGAGTTGGAGGTTAAGACCGAAGCCGTGACCCAGCGCTGCCAAGATCAGCTGGGGCTGGACGTCGCGGTGGCCTACGCCGACCGCATGAACCCCA
>CALLPP010000143.1 GCA_938015655.1 uncultured Algisphaera sp. | reverse complement strand
TTTGCATGCCCGGATGCTATCCGTGAGCGCCCGGTGACGGCGGGGCCGTCGCCCACAGCCCGGCCAGCAGGCTAGCGGCGATGTGCTTCCCGGCGGCCTGCTGCGCGGCCAGCCACGCGGGCAGTTCGTCGCAGGGCACCTTGTGCAGCGCGATGTCTTCGCCGCCGATCCCGCCGCCGGCGCCGGTCTTGGTCAGGCCCGTGGCCAGGAAGAAAGTCACCCGTTCGTCGGTCAGCCCCGCGGAGCTGGTCGTGGTGATGAGCTCGCGCCAGTCGCGGGCCGTGTACCCCGTCTCTTCGAGAAGCTCGCGCTTGGCGGCCTCGACCCGCGGTTCGTCGGGGTCGCCGCCGTCGCCCACCAGCCCCGCGGGCAGCTCGATCACCCGGGCGTTCACCGGCGGTCGGTGCTGCTCGATCAACACGGTGCGCCCGTCGTCGTACTGGGCAACGATCGCGATGACTCCGGTGGCGTTGGGGCGGGTGACGTACTGCCAGCGGTCACGTTGGTGGACCGCGAGGTGCTTGGACTGGTAGAGGGGAGTGGGAGGCATGGCTCAGTTCTCGTGCAGGTGGACCTGGGGCCGCGGGGGGTGGTCGTCCGCGTTCCGGTCGCCGCCGTCGATGCGGATCAGGCGGTCGGGGTGCTGGTGCTGGGCGACGAGGTAGCGGGTGAGGTCGATGTCGAGCGTTTGCAGTTGGGTGAGGTAGGTGGTTTTCTCGGTGTTTTGTTGGCGGATGTGTTCCTGTTCCAGGGCGTTGAGCTGCTGCTTGAAGCTCAGGGCCTGGTCGTGTTCGGCTTGGGCTTCTTGGATCTGCTGATCGTGAGCGGCTTCCTTGAGCCCGCGCTCGTGGGCGTTGCGTTCGCGCTCGATGGCTTGTTGTTGGCGGTCGCGCTGGGCCTCGCGTTGCAGCTTGAGGTCGGCGAGCTCTTGGGCCTGGCGCTCGGTCTCGGCTTCGAGCTGCAGCCCGGTGCGGGCCTCGATGGCGTGGTCGTGCATGGCTTGAAGCTTGGGGTTGGCTTCGTAGCCGCGGTACACCACTTTGTTGACGGTGTAGCCGATGCGTTGGGCGCGGGCGGTGAGCTGGGGGTAGCCCGCGAGGTCGTTGAGCGTCTCGGTGTCGCGTTTGAAGGCGTCGAAGGCGCGGGTGGCGGCGAAGTCGATCACGTCGGCGGTGGCGGCGTTGATGAAATCCGCCACGGGGTCGTGGGTCTGGTCGAGCATGCGTTCGATGTCGGTCAGTTCGAAGAAGATCATCACCTGCACGGTGAGCAGCGCGTCGTCGGCGGTGCGCACGTCTTCGATGTCCACGTACATCTGGTCGGGGATGACGCGCAGCTTGGTGAAGCGCAGGGCGCGGGGCACCTTGCGCCGCGGGTTCTTGGGGTCGGCCCCGTGCCAGCGGAACTGGTGCAGCCAGGTGTTGGGCTGAGGCAGATACTGGGCGGGGCCACGAACGACCCGGCGGGTGACGGCGCCGCGGGGGGCGTCGTCGTCCTGGCCGGCGGCGTCCCGGTCGCCGGTGTAGACCACCGCGGCCTCGTTGGCGTCGATGGGAACCAGCGGGTGGGCCTCAATGCGGTCGTGGTCGGTGGGGTCGAACCACACCTCCACCGGACCCGGCAGGTGCTGGGCGGTGCCGTCCAGCCGACGGATGATCAGGTATTCGTGGTCCCCGGCACGGTAGCGCGCTTGGGGTTTGATGCGCTGCCATTGCTCGCGGGGTTGGGGCATGAAGCGGGCCGGGCCCCGGATGACCCGGCGTTCCAGGGGCGCGTCGTCGTTGTCGGCCGCGGGCCGCTCGACGACGACCGCGCCGTCGGCGGGAATCTCGATCAGCGGGTGCACGGTGACGGCGGCGTGCTGGACCGGGTCGAAGAACAGTGCGTCGGGGCCGGGCAGGTGCCGGATGTCGCCGCCGGTGGTCTGCACCGCGAGGTAGTGGTGGGCGTTGGCGGTGTGGCGCGGCAGCGGCTCGAAGCTCTCGCGGAAAAGAAAGACCCGGCGGGGGCCGTCGACCACGCGGGCCTGGCCGGCGCGGTTCCAGATGGCGATGCGTTGGTTGGGCCGCAGGGTGGTGAAGCCGATCACGGGGGGCCTTTCGAAGGGGGATTAATAGTGTTAAAATAACACTAAGGTGGACGGATGTCAACCCGCGGCGCGTTTCTTTTCCCCGGGAGGGAGGTTTTTTGTTTTAAATTAGCGCCGGCTGCGTTTTTGTCTGGCCCTTTGATCCTTCCTGTTCTGTCGTGAAAACCCCGTTATGCATCTGCTTGCTCATCGGATCCGTCTTTTTTTGTGGTTGGCGGTCGGGGCCGTGCTGGGGTGTCCGTTGCGGGCGGGCCCAGTTCAGAGCTTGGAGACCGGCCATACCGTGACGCGCGTGCGCACCGCCCAGGATGCCGCGGGCACCTACGTGGTGGCCAGCAGCTACGAGGGCACGGTATTTGGGCTGGGCTACGACGGCACGGTGCGCTGGGAGAACCCGCTGTCGGGGGCCATGAACCACGATCTGTGGTGCCAGGATCTGGACGGCGATGGGATTGATGAGGTGCTGGCGGCTAACGCCGACGGGTCGGTGTACTGCCTAGACGCCTCGGGCGCCGTGCGGTGGACGTTCAAGGCCAACGAGGCGCCGATGTACGCGGTGTGCGCATTGCGCGACGGCCCGCAGACCTACGTGGCCTGCGGCGGGTTCGATATGACGGTGTACCTGTTGGATGCCCGCGGCCGCCGGGTGCATGTGCTGCCTTCGTCGTCGTACTCTGGGGCCAAGTCGTGGGGCGCAGTCATCGGCAAGAAGCGGGCGCCTTCGGGGATGCATAATGCCAATTTTTTGCGCCCGCTGCTTCGCCGAGGGCGGCCCGATGCGCTGGTGGTCCACGGGGTTAACAACGGCATGCAGGACGTGGGCGAGGTGTACGTGTTCGACGCGTGGGACGCCCGCCAGCCGCGGTTGAGCGAGCAGGTTGAGGCCCGGGGCGTGATCGGCGACGTGCGGGTTGTGTCTCAAAGCGGCGGTACGGGGTCGCGCCTGCTGCTGGGCACGTCCGGTTCGTACCGTCGGTCGAGCCTGACGGCGATGGACCCTGAGTCGGGCAGGCAGGTCGAGATGCCGGTGGCCGACATGCCGCGCGGCTTCGCCAGCTTTGGTTACCGCGTGCTGCAGCCCGAGCTGATCCGTGACGGTGACCGCTGGCGGATCCTCATGCTGTTTGGCGAGCAGCTGGTGCTGCTGGACGAGACGCTTGACGCCCAGAGCGCCGAGGTGTTTGAAGGCCACTACTCCTACAACGACCTGTGGAAAGACCCGTCCGGAGAGAAGCTAATACTGGGCAGCGCCCAGAGCGGGGGCAGCTGCGTCCACGTGATCGACCTGACCGACCGCGGGTGGAAGCGGGCCTTCGAAACAATTACTCCGCCCGGAAAAATCAACGTGATTTTGGACCACACGGCCCGTGCCCGCGGACAACTGGCGGGCTTTCGTCGGCCCGCGGACCAGCCCGCCTCGCAGACGGTGTACTTGCTGAGCGACCGGATCACTGACGTCACACGGCCCTACGTCGAGGCAGTCCGTCGCGGTTCGGGCAACCCGGTGTTTCTGGGCGGCCGGCACATGCCCCGGGCCGAAAAGTACGACCGCAGCGAGATCCCTAGCCGGGTGTACCGGAAGAAGCGCGACCGGCGGCGGAAGTACACCATGAGTCGGCAGGACGTGTTGGACCACATCGTGCCGTGGTACGACGGGTACGAGGGCATCGCCTATTGGGGTGGGCACGGCAACGACCCGTACATGTTCGCCCCCGAGACCACCAAGCAGGTGCTTGACGCGGCGCAGGGCAAGAAAACCGTGCTGATTTATCCGGAGCTGGAAGACCACTCGCCGGGTTTCATCGACGTGATGAATCACCTGATCTATCCGCTGGCGGAGCACGCCCGCGCCCGCAACGCGAAGCTCTACATCCGCACCAAGCACGTGTTCTGGCAGGGCTCGGTGTACCAAAAGTCCTGGGCGCGGCTGCTCTCTGGCGAGTTCGCCGATGTGTTTGTGCCGTCGATGGAGGAGACCAGTGGCAAGTCGATGGAACTGAGCGTGGCGGGGCGCATGGGGATCTGGGCCAGCGGGGCGGTGGATAGTTGGGGCGCGCGGTCAGCTCGCGACAACCCCAGCTTCGACCGCTCGCGTGAAATTTCGCACCAGAACTTGCCGAACCACTTTTTGCGGCAGATGGTCTACAACGTGGCCAGCGGGGCGCAGTATCTCAATAACTTCTCGGTGGATCAAAAATACATGAGCTTCTTGTGGGAGCTGATCGACGCCGGGGCGCTGTTCGTGCCTGCTCGCGACCAGATCGTGAGCTTCTCGCCGGTGCACCTGAGCATGCACGACCCGGACCCGGAGTACATGGACCGGGCGACCAACGTGAAGTGGAACGTGTTCTACGAAGACGGCTGGGAGAAGAAAAACCCGATGGTGTTCGGCCGGCTGAACGGCACCTGGATGGGCGCGCCCAACACGGCGTTTGATTTCTCGCGCTACGCGGCGCAGGCGGACGATCGCCGGCTGAACTTCATCCCCAAGTACGAGCACGGATTGGTGTTAATCACTCCGCCGCAAGACGGACCACTGGCCGACCCCGCCGCGCCGCGGGGACGGATGGAAGACCATCTGCATCCGCTTTACCACGGGAAGCTGAAGGAGTTTTACACCGACGGCCGAAGCTATTTGTCGGCCGACGGCAAGAAGAAGCGGCGGGCCGACCGGTATTTTGACGAGGTCGCCGAGGCGATCCGTGACGGCGAGACGCTCCTGCCGCTGACGGTGACCGGCGGTGTGGGTTGGGTGGTGGCCGAGCTGAGCCCCACGCGATTGCGGCTGACGATGGTGGACGGGGGTTATCTGAACCCGGGAGACCGCGAGGCGGTGGTGAGCTTCCACGCCAGCAAGCCCGTGGCGATGACCGACGTGCTGAGCGGCGAGTCGTTCGTGGTGGAGGCCGGCGGATCGGTGGTGGTGCCGGTGCCCTGCGGGCTGTTCCGCTTCCTGGACATCGAGCTGGCCGAGCCGCTGGTGGAGTGACGGCGGGGCCCGGGCGGCCCGCACCCGACCGAGCGGCGGTTCGGTGGGGGCCGCCGGGGTTTGGGG
>CALLPP010000142.1 GCA_938015655.1 uncultured Algisphaera sp. | reverse complement strand
AGCGAGATCCCCCAGGCCCCCGCGGTGCTGGAGGCGGGTGAGGCCGGGCCGGTGCGGCTGCTGTTGGGTTCGCCGGCGAACCGAGCGGCGGCGGCCGCGCCTGCGTCCGCGGGGCCGGGCATCGCGGCCCACCGGGGCTTTGCCCGGGCCCAGGAAGCCGTGGGTCCCGGGGCGCTTAGCGTGTGGCTGGACCTGGAATCGGTGAGCACCCGGCTGATCGGCCTGGCCCAAGAAGACGGCACGGCGCCCGCGCAGCTTTTCCGTGTACTGGAGGTGCTTCACCCCCAGGGGCTGCGCCAGGTTGCGGTGGCCGCGGGCTTTCACGGCCCGGGCTGGAGCATCCGGTTGTTTGTGGACGCGCCCGCTCCGCGGCGCGGCCTGGCGGGGCTGCTAGACGCCCCGCCGGTGACCGACGCGGACCTGGCGGCCGTGCCCGCGGACGCGCCGATCCTGGGGGTGTGGGCCTTTGACCTGCAGCGCTTGCTGATGCTGGTCCGGGATGCCGTGCGGGCCGCAGACCCGCAGGCGGCGCAGCAGGTGGACGACGCGATCGCCCAGGCGGGCGAGATGATCGGCGCCGACGTGGACGCGCAGCTGCTCGGCGGGCTGGGCAGCGCGCACGTGTTTTTCCAGGACCCGTCGATCGCCGGGTCGTCGGGTCTGGGCGCGGTGCTGGTGAACCGGCTGCGCGACCCGGACGGCGTCGTGCAGGTGCTGGCCGGCGTGCAGAACCTGGCCAACGGGATGGTGGCGGCGTACACCGCCGACGCACCGGTCGGCGTGCAGTTTCACACCACCCAGCGCGACGGCGTGGACCTGCACACCCTGGCCCTGCCCGGCTTCGCGCCCACGTGGGCGGTCTTCGACGGGCGGCTGCACCTGGGGCTCTACCCCCAGTCGGTGCTGGCTGCGGCGGACCGCCGCGGCCAAGCGAGGTCGATCCTGGACCACCCGGGCTTTGCCGCGGTGCGCGAGGCCGCGGGCGGGCACCAAGTGACCGGGTTGTCGTTTATCGACGTGCCCCAGACCGCGCCCGGCAGCTACGGCAACCTGCTGCTGTTGGAACACGTGGCCACGGGCCTGGGGTCCATGGCCCTGCGCGACCCCTTCCCGGCGGTGCTGCCGCCCTTCGGCCGGCTGGAGCCGTTGCTGGCCCCGGTCGCGGCGGTGAGCTGGGCGGACGAGGCGGGCCACCACTCACAAGGCCAGAGCCCGTTCCCCGGCGCGTCGTTGCTGGCCGGCCAGGGCGGCGGCGGGGCGATGCAGGTGCTGCCGCTGATCTGGGGCGGGGTTGCGGGGTACATGGAGAACACCCAGGATGCGTATTACGACCACTGGGAAGCGACCGAGGTGGGCGCCTGGGACGATCCCGACGCACGAGCGCTGCAACAGATCGGAAGGGGGATGTCCGTTTACGACATCGATTACGAGGACCAGGCTTCCCGGCCGTCCTTGCCTTCGGACTACTTAAAAGACGGCTATATCCCGGACGCCTCCTTCTTTCGCTCGGCTTTTTCTGAGCAGCTGAGCGATCTTGATGCCGGCAACGTCGATCGTGAAAGTGATTTTATTTTGCTCCCGGGCCCCGCATTACACCGTGTCGAGAAGCCCGCTCAGACCCCGGTGGCGATCCGCAACCCCGCGATTTTGCCGATCGAGCAAGGTTATCCGCTGCCGGTGCTCTATGCCGACGGGCACGTGGGGACGGTCGCCTCGTTGGACGAACTGGCGGCGCAGTACCGGGCCAGCACCGGGCTTGAGCTAGACGAGGTACTGGGGGCCGCGGCGGAATAGCCGCTTGGGTCGATCCGCGGGATCATGCTTGCGGCAGCGCCGCCCGCGCGTCGTCAATCAGCTCGGCCACGCCCGGCGGAACCCCTGCGTCTCCGAACCGTCCGGTCAGCGCCCCGGCGTGGCGCTCGATCAGCACCCCCGCCCGGTCCCGGCCCAGGGCCCGCTCGTCGGGCGGCAGGTCGCCCAGGTGCTGAAGGGCAAACCACACCGCCTGCAGCTGAATCAGGTCGGGCACCGAGGCCTTGAGTTTCCGTCCCGCCGCGTCGTCGGGCAGGGCGACCGACGACCGCGCGAAGTCCACCCAGTGCCCCAGCATCGCGGCCCAGGTCAGGGCCTGGGGGTTGTAATCCCGGTCCGGGAGGGTGGGGTCGTTCACGCCCGGAGCGTAGCATCGGGTGATGCGGTGCTGCCTTCTGATGATGTTGGGGTTGATGACGCTCCGGGCCGCGGCGCAGGGGATCGCCCCGTCTGCCTTACCCCACGCGGCCGCGATGCCTGAAGCCGCGGCGCTCTTCCCGGGGATTGCCCTGGACCGCGCGGCGGCTTGCATCGAGGTCCGCGGCCGGGTGATCGGCGGGCCGGTGGAATGGCTGGAGCTTCTGGCCTGCCGCCCGGGCACCCGTGAACACGAAAGCGTGGTGACCCTGGACGCCCGGGCCGAGCACCTGCACGCCGCCCTGCTGCTGCTGGGCCTGGAGCCTGGGGCCCCGGCGGACGCACGGTGGGAAGGCGAGACCCTGGTGCAGACCCCGCCCCGGGGCCCGGAGTTGGGGGTGTGGTTTGTGTTTGACAGCGCCCCCCAAGACCCGGTTCCCGCGGCGGTGTACGTGGTGGAACAGGCCCGCGGCGCGACGCTGCACGCCGGATCAGACGCTGGGGCCGACGCCGCGGTGGATGCTGCCGGGGGCTGGCGGTTCACCGGTTCACGCCTGGTGGAGGGCCCGCAGCGCACCTATTTCCTGGCTGAAGAAAACGGCACGCTGATCTCGCTGGTGAACTTCGGCGACGACCTGATCGCCCGCGACACCCGGCAGGCGGCCGACGGCGGCAACGGGCTGTGGACGTTGAACCGCGTTCCGGAGGGGTGGCCGGTCCTCCCGGACGCCGGAACGCCGCTGACGGTGCGCCTGGGGCGTTTGCCCCCGCCGGATCCCGGGGGCCGGGCGCCCGAGCTTGCCGATAATCCGGGCCAAACGGCCCCACAGCGTTGACATGCCCGGGTTGTGCCCCGACAATCGGGGGCCCGGGTCGGCCCGGGCGTTATCTTCTTCCCACCCCGCCCCGAGGACGCCGTCCATGGTCCGCACCCGCTTTATCGTTTCGGCCGTGGTCGTGTCTGGCTGCACAGCGCTGCTTGGCTGCAGCAACGGCCTGACCCCCGAGCTGCACAGCTACTCCGAGTCCGAAGAGCAGTACCGCCACCGCCACGCCCGGGTGGTCAACAACAACAGCCGGCTGATCTGGGACGACCTGGAGCAGGTCTTCTTGGTCAACCGCACCTCGCGGCTGCACCGGTTCCCGGCCCCCTGATGATGGTTTCCAGAAACCCGGTACACCGACTCGAATGTCAAAACGCCCCGCGATTTCTCGGGGTGTTTTTGTAGGCGGCCCGGGCGGGTGCGGGTTTACGCGGAGCCGGCGGTCGCGGCCGCGTAGTCCTGCAGGCTTGTCACGCCCCAGCCGCCGGCCTTCACCGCGGCGATGGCCTGCACCGCGACTTTCGCGGCGGTCATCGTGGTGATCATGGTCACGCCGTTGCGGATCGCCGCGGCGCGGATCTTGCCCTCGTCGGTGCCGGCGCCCTTGCGGGTGGGCGTGTTGATGATCATCGCCAGCTCGCCGTTTTTGATCAGGTCCAGGGCGTTGGGCCGACCGCCCTCTTGAATCTTGCGGATCACGGTGGTCGCGATGCCTTCGGCGGCAAGCGTGTCGTGCGTGCCGCGGGTGGTCACCACCTCAAAGCCCTGCTCCACCAGCCCGCGGGCGATCGCGACCACGTGGGGCTTGTCGCTTTCACGCACGCTCAGGAACACCTTGCCTTCGGTGGGCAGCGGCGCGTTGGCGCTCATCTGGGCTTTGGCGAAGGCCACGGCGAAGTCCGGGTCGGCGCCCATGCACTCGCCGGTGCTGCGCATCTCTGGCCCCAAGATCACGTCCACGCCGGGGAACTTGCCGAAGGGGAAAACCGATTCTTTCACCGACGTGTGCTGCGGGGTCACTTCTTGGGTGACGCCCAGCTCGGAAAGCTGCTTGCCGATCATCACCTTGGCCGCGACGCGGGCCCAGCTGACCCCGGTGGCCTTGCCGACAAACGGCACGGTGCGCGAGGCCCGGGGGTTGACTTCGATGACGTAGATCTGGTCGTCTTTGATGGCCCACTGCACGTTCATGAGCCCGCGCACCTTCAGGGCCCGGGCCAGCTTCCGCGACAGGGCTTTTAACTCGTCGACAATCGCGGGCTTGAGCGAGTGCGCGGGGATGGTGCACGCCGAGTCGCCCGAGTGGATACCGGCCTCTTCGATGTGTTCGAGTACGCCGCAGACCAGGGCCCGCTCGTCGTCGCCGCCGCTCGCAAAGTCCGCGATCACGTCGATATCGCACTCGGTGGCGTCGGCCAAGAACTTGTCGACCAAAATGGCCTGGCCCGCCAGGTCGCTGGCGCCGATGGCGATGGCCATGTAGTGGCGCAGCTGCTCGTCGTCGAAGACCGTTTCCATCGCCCGGCCGCCCAGCACGAAGCTGGGCCGCACCAGCACCGGGTAGCCGATGCGGTTGGCGATGTCGACCGCCTGCTCCACGTCGTGGGCGATGCCGTTGGCCGGCTGCCTGACGTCTAATTCGTCGCACAGCTTCGCGAAGTGCTCGCGGTCTTCGGCCAGGTCGATGCTGGCCACGCTGGTGCCGATGATCGGCACGCCCGCGGCTTCCAGGCCCGCGGCGAGGTTCAGCGGGGTCTGCCCGCCGTACTGCACCACCACGCCGTGCAGCGCGCCGCCCGCTTCGCCAAAGGGCCTGCCGTTGAGCCGCTCGCAGATGTTCAGCGTGTCTTCCAAGGTCAGCGGCTCGAAGAACAGCAGGTCGCTGGTGTCGTAGTCGGTGCTGACCGTCTCGGGGTTGCTGTTGATCAGCACCGCCTCGTAGCCCAGCTCCTGGGCGGCGAAGGCGGCCTGCACGCAGCAGTAGTCGAACTCGATGCCCTGGCCGATGCGGTTGGGCCCGCCGCCGAGGATCACCACCTTCTTCTTGTCGTTGACGCGGATCTCGCTTTCGGTCCCGCAGCCCGGGGTGTCGCCACCTTGCACGAAAGGCGTCTCATAAGTGCTGTAGTAATACGGCGTGACCGCCTCGAACTCCGCGGCGCAGGTGTCCACCAGCTTGTAGACCGGCGCGACGTCGAGTTCCTGCCGCCGGGCCCGCACGGCCATGATGGTGTCGGTGTTGATCGCGCCCAGATACAGGTTGGCCAGCTGCGGATCGCTGTAGCCCAGCTGCTTGGCTTCAAAAAGCACGTCCCGCGGCACGTCCTCGAGCTCGTTAAAGCCGCACAGCGTGTCTTCAAAATCCACCAGCTGTTTGAGCTGGTCCAGGAACCACGGGTCGATCTTGGTGGCGTCGTGGACCTGCTCGATGCTCCAGCCCATCTTGAAGGCGTAGCGCACGTAGAACCAGCGGCCCTGGCTGGGCACGGTGAGCTTGCGCACCAGCTTGCCCTCGTCGATGGGCCACTCGGGGCTTTTGCCGCCCGGCAGCGTTTCGCCGCGGCGGGCCTGCAGCCACTTGTCGTTGGCGTCTAGCCCGTAGCCGAAGCGTTTGACCTCCATGGAGCGGATGCCCTTCTGCATGCTCTCTTTGAAGGTGCGCCCGATGCTCATGCCCTCGCCCACGCTCTTCATCTGCGTGGTCAGGGTTTCGTCGGCCTCGGGGAACTTCTCGAAGGTCCACCGCGGGATCTTGGTCACCACGTAGTCGATGCTGGGCTCGAAGCACGCAACCGTCTGCCCGGTGATGTCGTTGGGCAGCTCCCACAGCGTGTAGCCCACCGCCAGCTTGGCGGCGATCTTGGCGATCGGGAAGCCCGTGGCCTTGGAGGCCAGCGCGCTGCTGCGCGACACGCGGGGGTTCATCTCCACGACCACCATGTCGCCGTTGGCCGGGTTGATGGCGAACTGACAGTTGCTACCGCCGGTCTCGACGCCGACGGCCCGCAGGATGGCCAGCGACGCGTCGCGCATGTACTGGTATTCCTTGTCGGTCAGCGTCTGGGCCGGAGCCACGGTGATCGAGTCGCCGGTGTGCACGCCCATGGCGTCGAAGTTCTCGATCGCGCAGATGATGACCGCGTTGTCGTCCTTGTCGCGCATCACCTCCATCTCGTACTCCTTCCAGCCCAGCAGCGACTGGTCGATGAGCACCTGGCTGTTCATGGAAGCGTCGAGCCCGCGGCGCACGATGTCTTCGAACTCTTCGCGGTTGTAGGCCACCCCCCCGCCGGTGCCGCCCAGCGTGAAGGCCGGGCGGATGATCGCGGGCAGGTTCGTTTTTTCCAAAACCGCCCAGGCTTCTTCCATGGTCGAGGCCACGTCGGATACCGGGCTCTTGAGCCCAATCTCTTCCATGATTTCTTTGAACTGCTGGCGGTCTTCGGCGCGGAAGATCACCTCGCGCGTGGCGCCGATCATCTCCACGCCGTGCTTCTCGAAGACGCCCTGCTCATCCAGCGCGCAGGCACAATTGAGCGCCGTCTGCCCGCCCAGGGTCGGTAGTACCGCGTCGATGGGCAGGTCGCCGCCCTTGTGCT
>CALLPP010000141.1 GCA_938015655.1 uncultured Algisphaera sp. | reverse complement strand
AGAGCCGGTCGCGGATGCCCAGGGCGTTAACCTCGCACATCGAAATCAGCTCGCCGTCGATCGGCACGGTGAAGATGCAGTTGCGTACCCGCTCCTGGCCCAGCGGCGTCTCCAGCTGCTCGCGGCTCATGAAGGCGTGGGTGCTGATGATGAACGGGTGCAGCCGGGCTCGGCGGGTGAGTAGATGCCGGGCCAGGCGGCCCGGGCGCTGGGGGCTGAGTTTTTTGATCAGCCCCCACGCGGCCCGGGGCGCCAAGTTCAAGAAAAACCCCGGGTCTTGCCGCACCATGCCCGCGATCTGGGCGGCGACCACCGCGCGGCCACCGTGGCGGAACGAGATGCCGCCCCAGCGCCGGGCGAAGCGGGCGAACAGCCGCGCCTGGGTGTCGTCCACCTGCGGGCTCAGCGGCTGGTAGCGCGGCCCGGTCTGGGTCTGGGGCTGGGGCTGAGGCTGCATGCACACCACCCCGGCCATCATGCGGCTGCAATCCGGGTGGCCAAACCACCACCGCTGGTCGGTCCACGCCGCGCGCTCTTTGGCCCCCGCCGCGTCGCCCAGCATGCCCCGCGCGGCCTGCTCCCACACGTCTTCTTGCGTCACGTGGCCGCCCAGGCCCGGCCGGCTGCGGCCCACCTGGGCCGCGGGCTGAAAGGCCACGATGCGAAACGCGTCGGCGTGGTTGCGGAACCAGCGCACCAGCGCGGGCACCTCGCCCAGGTTGTCGGGCGTGACGGTGCAGGTCGAGGCCACGCGCAGCGGCCGGCCGGTGGCGCGCCGCGCGGCGCGGATCATCTGGGCAAACTCGGCCCGCAGAGGCATCAGCTCGGCCTCGCTGCGGGCCTTGGCGTAGTCCTTCTCGCGGCCGCGCTGCAGCACGTCCACGTGGATGGACACCTCGACCAGCCCGCCTTCCACCATCAAGCGCTCCAGCAATCCCGGCCGGCGGCGGAAGGTCTCGCCGTGGGTCATCAGCATGGGCACCAGCTCGATCTCACGGGCGTAGCGCAAGAGCTCGATCAGCTCCGCCTCGTCGCGCAGCGTCACCTCGCCGTCGGTTAGCTGCAGGTTGCCCCAGGCCCCCAAGCGCTCGCGCAGCCGGCGCATCTGCGCCTTGATCGCGTCGACCGGTAGGGGGGGCGTGGCGTTGGCGTTGCCGCCCAGGTAGCAGCCCTTGCAGCCGAAGTCGCACGTGGGCATCGCGCCCACCGTGGCCCCGCAGCCCTCTTCCAGCTGCCCGATGGTCTGCTGGGGCACGCGGAAGGCCGGGTCCAGCCGCTCCCAGGCGGCGCGCAGGTCGTCTCGGGTCTGAGGGTCCACCGGGCGGACCCAGTGCCGCCACATCGCGCGCAGTGCCATTGGAGAAGTTCCGGTCGGGCTGCCGGTCGGGCCCAACCGGGCCCGGCAACGCCGGTCCCTTTATAGACCACCCGCTTTACAATGCCGCCCCATGCCCGACCCGATCGACGTTTATCTGCTCTGGGGCCAGTCCAACACCACCGGTTACGGCGGCGCGGACGACGTGCCCCCGGCCCTCACGGCCCCGCACCCGGCGGTTCGGATCTTCCATGCGCCGCTGGACGGGCCGCTAGACGGGCCCGGGAGCGAACGCAGCCTGCGCCCCGCCGCACGCACCTGGGCCCCGCTGGCCCCGGGCTTTGGCCGCGAGCCGGGGGGCTTCGGCGCCGAGCTGTCGCTGGGCCCGGCCCTGGCCGCGGCGTCCGCCGCGCCCGTGGCGCTGATCAAGTGCGAAGAACCGGGCACGGGCCTGTTTGACCGCTGGCGCCCCGACGACCACGGCGACCCGGACACCTTGGCCAACCGCGCGCTGGACGACGCGGCCCAGGCCATCGAGCAGCTGCTGGAAGAAGGCCACGACCCGCGCATCGCCGGACTGGTGTGGTACCAGGGCGAGAGCGACGCGGTGGACGCCAACCACGAGCCCGAGCGCTTCGGCCCGCTGCTGCGCACGCTGGTCGAGCGCATCCAGGAAGAACTCAACGACGGGCGGGGCTTCCGCAAGGTCTACGTGCGGGTGAACCCCGCCGACCCCGACGCCAAGCACCTGGGCTTCATCCGCCAGCAGATCGAGGCCGCGGCCGACGCCGACCCCAAGGCCGCCTGGCTCGACGTGGACGACCTGGAGCTGATCGACGCCTGGCACGTGGGCGGCCCGGGGCTGCTGAAGGTCGGCGAGCGGGCCGCCGCGGCGCTGATCGGTCTGCAAAAACCCGCCAACGTGGCGGCCACCGCGGAGGGCGAACCTTCTGGTGAGCCAGCGTCGCGTGAGACTCCGGCTCACCAGAAAGTTCGCCCTCCCGTTGAGGCGCAGGCCGCGGTGGCGGAGGCGCCCGATGCCGCCACCGCACCCGCCACCAAAGCCCCCCGGGTCATCGCGCTCATGAACCAGAAGGGCGGCGTGGGCAAGACCACCACCACCGTGAACGTGGGCGCCGCCCTGGCCAGCCTGGGCCACAGCGTGTTGGCCGTGGACCTGGACCCCCAGGCCCACCTCACCCTGTCGCTGGGCATCGAGCCTGCCGAGCTGGACAAGAGCCTCTACGACCTGTTCACCGACCCCCAGACCACCGCCATGGAGGTGGTGCGCCAGGTGCCGCCAGACTCGCGCAACCTCGCGGTGCTCCCGGCCGAGACCAACCTCGCGGGCATCGAGAGCGAGCTGAGCGAAATGGTCGCCACCGGCCTGGCCCAGACGCTCTTGCGTAACAAGACCGCCGACCTGTGCAAACAGTTTGACTACGTCTTGCTCGACTGCCCGCCCAGCCTGGGCCTGCTCACCATCAACGCGCTGACCATGGCCAGCGAGATCATCGTGCCCATGCAGGCGCACTTCCTCGCGCTGCAGGGCATGACCAAGCTGTTCGAGACCATCGGCATGGTCCGCGGCGGCATCAACCCCGCGCTCACCGTGTCGGGCGTGGTGCTGTGCATGCACGAGGCCAACACCATCCTCGCCAACGACGTCATCAGCGAGGTCGAAGGCTTCTTCGAAGCCGCCCGCGGCACCGAACAGCCCTGGGCCCACGCCCAGGTCTACCACCCGCCGGTGCGCCGCAACATCAAACTCGCCGAGGCCCCCAGCTTCGGGCAAAGCGTCATCGCCTACGCCCCGGACTCCAACGGCGCCAAGGACTACCGCGCGGTAGCCAGGTCCATCGCCGAGGCATAGGCCCGCGCGGACCGGCGGCGGGCGTAGCCCCAGGATCCCAGCGCCAGCAACCCCCGCGCCAACCCCTGATACAACGACACCCACGCCGCGGGCCCCGCATCACCCAGCTTGGGCGTGGCCCGCAGCGGTGCGTGCACCAAGCGGAGCGCCCCGTACGCCAGCCAGTACAAGTGAGACCGCTGACCCCGCTGCACGCCGCGGGGTTTCAGCATGGCCAACACACCCAGTGCGGCCGCATTAAAGGCCAGCTCCACCCACGCCGCGGGCCACACGCCACCGGGCACCCACGCGCACGCCCCACCCCCGCAACAGCCGTGAAACAAACACCCCACCCGGTCCGCCACCAGTCCCGCCGAAACCATCAGCGCGAACCAATCGCCCGTGGCCTCGCGCACTCCGGCAACCTGCTTGCCCAGCTCCACGCTTGCATGACGGCCCAAAAGAGCCCCCAACACCCTCTTGCCCCACAACCACAACGCCCAGCGGCGCGGGTAGTCAACGTAAAGCCAACCCTCGGCCACCAAAAACCCCAGCTTGGCCCCGCGCAGCGCCCCCCTCAGCACCGCGCCCAAATACACCGGCAGCCGCCGGGCATCGCCCCGCGTGCGCCGGGCCCACGCCACCGCTTCTAAACGGCACGCTCACGTCTTTTTCAAGGCCTTTACGCCCCTCCCGGGGCGTAAAGGCCTTTTTGCTAGACTTCTCGGCTTGCTCCAGCGAACGCCCAAAAACCTCCAGGGCCCCGTGCCCACCTTTTAACCCGCGAAGCGGAACTTATTCATGCCCCTAAACCTCGCCTCCATCCCCGGTGACGGCATCGGCCCCGAAGTGGTCGATCAATCCTTCTTGGTCCTCGACGCCGCGGCCCAGGCCGCGGGTCTGACCTACGAAAAAACCCACTTCCCCTTCTCGGCCGCGCACTACCTCGACACCGGCGCGGTGCTTAGCGACGACGACATCGCGACCCTGCGCGGCTTCGACGCGATCATGCTGGGCGCCGTGGGCGGACAGCCCAACGACCCGCGCCTGGCGGGCGGGGTCATCGAAAAAGGCATCCTGCTGAAGCTGCGCTTCGACCTGGACCAGTACGTGAACCTGCGGCCGGTGAAGCTGTACCCGGGCATCGACACGCCGCTGAAAAACAAAACCGACAAAGAGATCGACTTCGTCTGCGTGCGTGAAAACACCGAAGACCTCTACTGCGGCCTGGGCGGCATCATGCGCAAGGGCACCCCGCAGGAGGTGGCCAACCAGACCATGGTCGCCACCCGCCACGGCGTGGAGCGCTGCGTGCGCTACGCCTTCGAGACCGCCCGGGCCCGCAAGGCCGCGGGGTACCGCGGTCACCTCACGCTGGTGCACAAAACCAACGTGCTGAACTTCGCGGGCGAGACCTGGCTGCGCTGCTTTGACGAGCTAAAGACCGAATACGCGGACATCGAAACGGGATACCACCACGTGGATGCCTGCTGCATGTTCATGGTCGCCAAGCCCGAGGTCTACGACGTGATCGTGGTGCCCAACATGTTCGGCGACATCATCACCGACCTGGGCGCCGCCATCGCCGGGGGCATGGGCATCGCCAGCAGCGGCAACCTGAACCCCGACGGCACCGGGCCCAGCATGTTCGAGCCGGTCCACGGCAGCGCGCCCGACATCGCCGGCCAGAACAAGGCCAACCCCGTCGCCGCGATCGACTCCATGGGCCTCTTGTGCCGCGAGGTGGGGCGGATCAAGAACGACCCCGCGGCGGTGAAGGCCGGCGAGGCCATCGGCGCCGCGGTGCAGAAGGTCACCCCGCAGTTCGCGGGTAAGAGCCTGGACCGCTCGGGCCTGGGCTGCGACGCGATCGGGCAGCTGGTAATCGACGCGCTGTGAACCACGGATCATCAAAAAGGGCCCGCGGCCGTGGCCGCGGGCCCTTTTTTTTGCAACCACCACCCACGTGCTCAGGGCTCTTGCATGATCCGCATGGTCTCCTCCATCATCCGCGGCATCATTTTCTGGCTGTACTTCTGACCGATGGCCATCGACGGCCCGACCATCTCAAGCTGCTTGCGGACAAGCACGGCATACCGCGGGTCTCGGCACAATTCCAAGACCTGCTCGATCTCCTCCTCGGTAAAGTGCGCCTTGTACATCTCAATAAAGTCCGCGCGGACCACCGACCACGGCATCACCTCTTCGAGGATCTTCTTGCCCTGCTCCAAGATTTTCTGTCTTTTCTCCGCAGGCAACGCCACCGGCGACATCTCCAACCCCGCTTTAAACCCTTCGGTCTGGCCCACCTGGAAAAGGTCTTGCACCAGGGTGAGTTCAAAGAGCTCATCGATCTGCCGGTCGGTCCCCGGGCTGGCCACCACCGACGCCAACGCCAGACAACCCAACGCAACCACTGATTTCATCAACATCGACGTGCCATCCTTTCGTGAGGAGAAAAACCTAAACCGCGTTCAACTTTGTTGCCCTAGCCACCTTCGCCCCGCACCGTCACCACCAGCTCGCGTCGGTGGGGCGCCGCGCGGTGCTCCCACAAAAAAATCCCCTGCCAGGTGCCCAGCCCCAGGCGGCCGCGGACCACCGGCACCGTTTCGCTGGTGCGGGTGAGCGCCATGCGGATGTGGCTGGGGCTGTCGTCAGGGCCCTCGTGCGTGTGCCGGTAGTACGGCTCGTTTGCTGGCACCAGGCGCTCCATGAACGCTTCCAGGTCGCGGCGGGCCGACGGGTCGGCGTTTTCCATGATGACCAGCGAGCAACTGGTGTGCTTCACGAACACGTGGGCCAGGCCCGTCTCCACGCCCGAGGCCTCCACCGCGTCGGCCACCGCCCGGGTGATCTCGGTCGTGCCCTTGCCCCCAGTGTTCACGGTGAACCCG
>CALLPP010000140.1 GCA_938015655.1 uncultured Algisphaera sp. | reverse complement strand
AAGAGCAGGAGCGTTCGTTCTGCCCATTTCTACCGCAGGAACCACCGCATCGCGACGCGTTTCCCAGGTGCAAACCGCTTGAATTTGGTGTGTTCGATATTTTTTGGCGAACAACAACCGTAGATCTGGGCAAACGGCGCGGGGTGGGCCGGGTAGGGAGCGAGCGTACGGGCGGCGGGCTACCGGGGGTGGGTGATGGCCCGCCGCGGGGGGCGGAACGCGCGGGGGTTCAGGGGCTGGTTCAACAGCACGTCGTGGAAGGTCAGCTCGATCCGGCCAAAGGCCCCGGTGATCACGGCGCTACGCAGCCACGGCAGGCGGTCCGCGTCGGCGGGGTACAGGGTGTAGTCGGGCTCGATGGCCACGGCGTGGCCGTGTTCCCCCTCGGGGTGGGGGAGGGTGAAGCGCCGCGGGGTCAGGGTGGGGGCGTGCAGGTCGGTGCTGAGTCCCTGGTCCCAGCGGAGGGTGAGGGTTTGTGGCTTGTGCCGCGAGGCCGGGGCCGGTGTGGCGGCGGCGTAGTCGGGCCCGCGTAGCAGCAGGGGCAGCACGCGGGCGAGCCGCACCAGCTCGGCTTCGGCGTTGGGTGCTTCGCGGAGCACGCGCGGGCTGACCGCGGTCCAGACGCCTTCGGGGGTGACGGTGAGGTCCAGCAGGTTGTGGTTGAGCTTGTCGGCACGGAGCCGGGCCTGGTCCGGGGCGTGATGGACCAGCTGGGCGTCGAGGGTTTGGGACGCGCCGGTCGCGGGGGTGAAGCGGACGGTGGCCCGGGCCTGGAGGCTGGATATGGCGTCGCGGCGCACGTTGAGCAGCGCGACGGCTTGGGCGTGGTTCGCATAGGCCGCGGGGGGCAAGGCGAGCCGCGGGGCGGGGGTGTGGCAGGCGGTCAGGACGAACAGGGCCGGTAGTACTAGGCCGAGGGCCGACGCCCAGCGGGGGACGATCGGTCGGTCCGGGTGTGGGCGGCAGGCACGCTTCATGTCGGCGATCCCGCCGCGGCGGCGGCCAGTTGTTGCCGCAGGATTTTCCCCGTGGGGCTTTTGGGCATGGCGGCCACCATATCGACCGAACGGGGCAGCTTGTGGGGCGCTAGCAGGGGTTTGAGAAATGCGCGTAGCGCCCGGGCGTCGGGGGCGGTCCGACCCGCGGCGGCGGTGACCACGGCCTTGACGCGATTGATGGTGTGGCTAGCGGGGTCCGCCAGCACGACGCATTCGGCCACGTCGGGGTGATCGGCGATGGCGGCTTCCACTTCCAGGGGGTTGACTTTGCGCCCGCCCACGTCGATTAGCAGCTTGAGGCGGCCGGTGACGCTGACCTCGCCGGTGGCGGGATCGACGCGGCCCAGGTCGCCGGTGAGCAAGTGGCCGGTGGGCAGAAGGTCCGCGCCCGATGATGGGGCCTCGTCGGCTGGGTTGAGGTACCCGTCGAACATGCTGGGGGCGCGGACTGCGAGGTGGCCCGTCGCGCCAGGTGGCACGTCGGTTTCGGGGTGGTCGGGATCGACCACCCGCACGTCCACGCCGTTCATGGGCCGGCCCACGCCTCCGCTTGCGCCCGTTGATCCGCGGGCGGCGAAGGTCACCGAGCCGATTTCGGTAGCGCCGTAGAGCGTGCCCAGGGCCAGGCCGTCGCGGGCGTGCAGCGCCTGGGCGATGGTGGCGGGCAGCGGCGCCCCGGCGGAGTAGGCGCAGCGCAGGGCCCCGCAGCCCGCGGGGCCCTGCAGGATCATCTCGAACATGGACGGCACCCCGGGCAGCACCGTGGCGCCGGCGCCCAGGATGGCCTGGGGGTCAAAGCCCGCCGGCCCGCCGGCCCCGTGTTCGGGCACGTGGTGCAACGTGCTGGCGCCCGCGAACACCGGGGCGAGCAGCGCGTTTTCCAGTCCGTAGCTGTGGGTCAGCGGCACCGCGGCGACCACGTGGTCGTCGGGGGTGAGGCCCACGGCATGGGCCACGTTCTGGGCCACCGCATCAAGGCTGGCCCCCGAGCGGCACACAATTTTAGGGCCGCCGGTGGTACCTGAGCTCTGCAGCAGCAGCCGGGCGCCGCCAAGTGGGTCTTGGGCTTGCGCCGCGCCAGCGGGAGGTACCAGTACGTCGGTGAGCCCGGTGAGCGGGCCGGTCAGCCGGTCGGCGGCGAACGCGTCGGCGATTACGCGGTGGATCCGGGCCTGTTTCACCAGCCGGTGGATTTCGGCGTCGGTCGATGCGGCGTCGATGGGAAAGAGGGTGCGGCCCGCGTGCAGCACCCCCAAAAACACTGGGGCCATGACGGGCTGGTTGCGGCTCACTAGCGCGAGTACCGCGTCGCGCGGGGTGTGGGTACGGACCCAGGCTGAGGCGGCGCGGGTCTGCTCTAAAAGTTGCTGCCAGGTGAGCCCGGGGGACCCGCCGCCGACGCTGATCACCGCCGCCACATCGGGGCGCTGGGCCGCATGACCGACGAGGTGGGTGAAAACGCGGGGTGGCACGGGGTGCGAGTTTACTTGCCGGTAGGCAGGGGGCGTCTTAGATCCGCCAGGGGCTGACGACGTGGTGCGGGGCGTGCGGGACGGGGCTTCGGCGGTGTGGGCGTGGCGGTTTGTAGGGCGTACGAGGGTTTGCGTTTTACCAACGGGAAGCACCCTTGAACCCGCACGCAGGCGTAGAACGCGGCCATGCGCCAACGGACGGCTAGGCGGGGGCGGGGCAGCACGTGGCCGGCCAGCAGGGTGATGGCGGCGCGGTGCATGCTCAGGGGTCCGGTGCCGTCGAGGAACAGGTCGCGGAAGGCGGGGGCGTAGAAGGCCTGGATGAGTTTGAAGAAGTGTTGGGTGGCTCGCTTGACGAAGGCGTTGTAGCCAGCGCGGGCGCGGGCGGGCGACAGGGTGCCCTTCAACACGCGGTCGAGCCGGTCGGCGGCGTCGAGGGCGCTCTCCAGACCCAGGAAGATGCCGGTGCTAAACACCGGGTCGAGGAAGGTGGCGGCGTCGCCGACCAGGAAGTGGCCCGGCCCGCTGTAGGGGGCGCAGGTGTAGCTGAAGTCGCTGGCGACGTGGTTCTTTTCGGGGCAGGTTGCGTTTTGGGTGCGTTGGGCGATGAGCGGGCAGCGGGCGATGCCCCAGGCGAGCATCTGGTGGTTGGGCAGGCTGCCTTTGGGTTGCGCGCGGCGCTGCACGTCTTTGGCTACGTCGGAGTCCAGCACCATGCCGATGCTCACCCGGCGGTCGTCGATGGGAATCATCCAGAACCAGCCCTCGTCGCACAGGACCATGCTGATCTCGTCGTCGCCCAGGGCGTTGTCGCGATCGACGTTTTCGAAGTGGCCGAAGTAGGCGATTTTTCTGAGCGCGGCGTGTTCAAAGTGGCGCCGCTGTTTGAGGTGCCGGCCGATCACGGCGCCCTGGCCCGTGGCGTCGATCAGGTAGCGCCCTTCGAAGAGGCCCGCAGCGGTTTGCACGGCGACGTCGCCGTCGGTCAGACGCAGGATCGATTCAACCCGTGCGTTGGCGAATAGCTTGGCGCCCGCGCCGGTGGCGGCGGTGAGCAGCGCGGCGTCCAGCGGGGCACGCTCGGCGTTGAACGACACGGTCGCAGCGCCGTGGGGGTTTAGACCGTCGGCGAACTTGATGCGGTTGCCGTGGGCGCCGTCCCCGGAGAGAAACTCCACGCCGTCTTTGCGCACCTGTGGCAGCGCGTCCGGGGCGAGCGCGTCGGCCAGGCCCAAGCGCTGGAACACGTCGGTGTCGGCGGGGATCAGCGATTCGCCGACGTGGAAGCGGGGGAAGGCGGTTTTTTCGAGCACCGCCACGCGGTGTCCGGCTCGGGCGAGTTGCAGCGCGGCGGCGGCGCCGGCGGGTCCTCCGCCCAAGATGAGCACGTCGTACGACATGGCGGTGGGTTGCGGCACGGTGCGGGGCAGGGGGCTGAGGTTGGTGCGTGGTGGCCGGAACATCCGGCCACGCGTCAGTCCAAACTGGCCACGCCCTCGATTTCGATGTCCAGGTCGGCGCGGCACAGCGGGGCGTGGACCCATTCGAGCGTGGCTGCTGGGGCCATCTGGCGGGTGTGCGGGGCCACGGCATTGCGGGCCGCGTCGCGGTCCGCGGCGTGGGTGTGATAGACCCGGAGGCTTTGCATCGCGTCCAGGCCGGTGCCGCCTGCAGCGCGGATCAGGGCGTCGAGGTTGCGGAAGGTCTCGGTGGTCTGGGCCACCAGGTTGCCCCGGTGCCGACTGGTTTCGCCGCATACGCTGGCGGTGCCGCCGATGAGTAGGCGGCGCGGGGTGCCGCCTACCGATGGCACCACCGTGGCCCGGGCAAAGCAGGGGGGCAACGGGCCGTATTTGGCAGAGTATCGGTAGGCGGCGCGCTGGCGTGGATTTTCGACCGGCCGTCCGGGGAGGGTGGCGGCCAGCGCGTGGACGATGAGATCGTCGCCCGCGTGCCCCACGCCCGTGGCGGTGGGGATGTTGCGGTTGAATGTGTCTGGGTCAAACACCGGGACGGCGGCGTGGCCGGGGTTGCAAAACCAGTCGGCGAAGGCCGCGAAGCGTCCCGCGTTAAACACCATATAGCGATCCAGCCCGCCGGCGGTGGTGTTCACGATGCCCGGCACGAAGTTCCAAAACCGCTGGGGGACACGCGGTCCGCCCGGGGCCTGCTCCAGCGTGGTTTGCACCATGCGGTAGGCACGGATCACGGCCTGTTGCAGGTCAAGGTTGTCGCGCCCGCGGGCGTGGTCGATGCGGGCCGTGACGCTGCTGTAGGCCGTCCCGTGGCGGGCCGTGACGGCGATGCCGTGGGCGAAGTCCGCGGTGGTTTGTGGGGCTTCGGCATACCCCACCCAGTGGTCGGACCACGCGGGGGGCAGTGGGGCGGGGCAGGGGCGACGCGGGGGCGCGAGCTGGGCGGAGATCACGCTCAAGGAGGCTTTCAGGGAAGCGGGAGGCGGTGGGAGACAAGCGGCGAACCGTATTTGGAGCCGACGATGCGTGAGTTTAAGGGTTTATTCCGTAGGGCCCCGAACCGGGGTTGTCCCTCAAAAAAGTCCTTCGTTCAGGATCAGACGGGCCCTCGGACCGCACTTGCGGGGGTAACAGGTTTTACGGCCCGATGTTGCGTGCTTTTTTGCGTTCACCACGGCTTTATACCGGTGCGATGTTCATCGCCGTGTGCAGGCCGTGTATGTCGCCGGTGCACACCGTTTGTACGCCCCGGGTCGCAACTTGGTCCACCGCGTGGGCTACCGCGAGCAGTCCGGCAGCGCTGAAAGCTTCGGCCACGCCCGGGGCAAAGGGGGCCGGGGCGTGCGGACGGGATCGGCAGGCCGCGTTTTCGATGCGGCTTAGCCAGGAGCGGTGGCCCGGGCCGCCCAGGGGCGTGGTGATGAGGTCCGGAGCCTGGCCTTGCGACCTCGCCAGGCCGTCGAGCAGACTGGCGAGGCGCCGGCGGTGGCGCTGCGGGTTGTGGGGGGCTGTGATCTGGCC
>CALLPP010000139.1 GCA_938015655.1 uncultured Algisphaera sp. | reverse complement strand
AGACTACGACACGGGCAACAACCACGCGCTGGGCGCCTTGGCCCTGGGCCTGTCGGTCCCGTGGTTGATCGGCTGCATCTACCTGGCTTTGACCGCACTGGGCGACCGGCTCAACCCCAAGCTCACCGCCACCCTCCCGCTAGCCACCGCGCTGGGCGTGGTCTTTGCCTTGGGTTCGCCCGCGCTGGTTCTTGGCGCCGGCTTCTTGCTGGGCCCCTTCACCGGGCTACTGTTCTCTTGGCGCAACTTGGGCTAGCCCGCGTGGTATCGCGACGGCAACGTCACTCAGCGGCCTCGTAGCTCTGCCCCCAGTCTACTTCCATCCGTTGCGGAAACACCACGTTGTCCAAGCCCTGCCGCCCCCCCTTCGCCTCACGCCTTTCACAAAACCATCGGC
This sequence comes from uncultured Algisphaera sp., assembly GCA_938015655.1. GTDB lineage: Bacteria > Planctomycetota > Phycisphaerae > Phycisphaerales > Phycisphaeraceae > Algisphaera. The sequence continues at coordinate 5,554 of CALLPP010000139.1, read as the reverse complement.
AAAGCCGCTACCACCGGGTTCTGGCCACGCATCACGCCCTCGTGACGTGACCACGGGCTAGAATCCCCTTCGCTGTTCTGACACCGCCCACGCTCACACACGCACGCCACGGGCATGCGTCACCCAAAGGACCCGCCATGAAAGCATCCGACCTCTTTGTCAAAGCCCTCGAAAACGAAGGCGTCACCCACGTCTTCGGCATCCCCGGCGAGGAAAACCTAGACATCCTCGACTCGCTTTCACGGTCCGACATCGAGCTGGTACTCACCCGCCACGAACAGGCCGCGGGATTCATGGCCGCCACTTACGGGCGTCTCACCGGCGACGCGGGGGTGTGCTTAGCGACCCTCGGCCCCGGGGCCACCAACTTCGTCACCGCCGCGGCCTACGCACAGCTGGGCGGCATGCCCATGATCATGCTCACCGGCCAGAAGCCCGTGAAAAGCAGCAAGCAGGGCCAGTTTCAGATCCTCGACGTGGTGGGCATGATGCGCCCGCTCACCAAATACACCCACCAGCTGGTGAGCGCTTCCAACATCCCCTCGCGCGTGCGTGAAGCTTTCCGCCTTGCGCAGGAAGAAAAACCGGGCGCAGCCCACCTGGAACTCCCCGAAGACATCGCCGCTGAAGACACCGACACCCCCGTGGTGCCCGAGAGTATCGTTCGCCGCCCCCTGGCGGAAGACAAGGCCATTCACCGGGCCGCTCAAATGATCACCGAAGCCAAGCACCCGCTGCTGCTCATCGGCGCCGGGGCCAACCGCAAGCTCACCGCCCGCACCCTGCGGAACATGGTCAACACCCTGGGTATCCCCTTTGTCACCACGCAGATGGGCAAGGGCGTGATCGACGAGCGTCACCCGCTATTTTTGGGAAACACCGCCTTGTCCTCCGGCGACTTTGTCCACCGCGCGGTCGAGGCGGCGGACCTGATCATCAACATCGGCCACGACGTGGTCGAAAAGCCGCCCTTCTTCATGAAGCAGTGCCCGGTCAACGGCTGCGTGAAGGTCATCCACATCAACTTCAGCTCCGCCGCGGTCGATCCGGTCTATTTCCCCCAGCTCGAAGTGGTAGGCGACATCGCCAACAGCATCTGGCAGCTCAGCGAAACCCTCACCAAACAAACCCACTGGGACTTCAGCCGGTTCATGGCCGTGCGCGACGCCTGTGAAGCGCACGTTGGTCAGGGCGCCGACGACCCGCGCTTCCCGGTCTACCCCCAGCGGCTGGTCGCCGACGTTCGCTCGGTCATGCCCGACGACGGGATCATCGCGCTGGACAACGGTGTGTACAAAATCTGGTTTGCCCGCAACTACAAAGCTCACGAGCCCAACACCGTACTACTGGACAACGCCTTGGCCACCATGGGCGCCGGCCTGCCCTCGGCCATGGCCGCGCGACTGGTTTATCCAGAACGCCGGGTCATGGCCATCTGCGGCGACGGCGGGTTCATGATGAACTCCCAAGAACTCGAAACCGCCGTACGTATGAACATGCAGCTCGTGGTGCTGATCCTGCGCGACGACGCCTACGGCATGATCAAGTGGAAGCAGTCGGGCATGGGTCTTTCTCCTTACGGCCTGGACTACGGCAATCCCGATTTCGTGAAATACGCCGAGAGCTACGGCGCCCACGGCCACCGCGTGACCGACACCGCTCAGTTCCAAGCCCTGTTAGAAGAATGCCACAGCAGCCCGGGCGTGCACGTCATCGACTGCCCGGTGGACTACAGCGAGAACCACCAAATTCTCAACCAAGAGATTCAGGCCAAGAGCGCCGCGATCTAGCGTCGCCCTCCTCCGCCCCCCATTCCCCCCGGCCTCTCCGCTCCACCGCCCGAACACGCCGCCATGCTCGACGCCACATATCCGTACTATCTCGCCAACCAGCCTCTGCAGCCCAACACCGACCTGGAGGTCACCGACAAGTACAGCGGCCAGGTGGCCGCCCGCGTCGCCCTAGCCGACGCCGCGGCCATCGATCAGGGCATCGCCGCGGCGCAAGACGCCGCCGATCCCATGCGCGAGCTCGCGGCCTACGAGCGCCAAGCCGTGCTCAACCACTGCGTCACCCGGTTCACCCAGCGGGCCGAAGAACTCGCCCAGGCCCTGCGCATCGAGGCGGGCAAGCCCATCAAAGACGCACGCGGCGAGGTCGGCCGGTTGATCGACACCTTCCGCATCGCCGCCGAAGAATCGGTCCGCATGAACGGCGAGGTACAGGAACTAGAAATCTCCGCCCGCGCCCGTGGCTACCGCGGCATGTGGAAGCGCGTGCCCATCGGCCCCTGTTCGTTCATCTCGCCCTTCAACTTTCCGCTGAACCTGGCGGCGCACAAAGTCGCCCCGGCCCTGGCTGTCGGCTGCCCCTTCGTGCTCAAACCCGCCAGCCGCACCCCCCTGGGCGCACTCATCATCGCCCAGGTGCTGGCCGAGACCGACCTGCCGCGCGGCGCTTTCTCCGTGCTGCCCTGCAGCCGCGACGGCGCCGATCTTTTCACCACCGACGAGCGCCTCAAGCTGCTGAGCTTCACCGGCTCGCCGGGCGTGGGCTGGAAGCTCAAGGCCAACGCCGGCAAAAAGAAAGTCGTGCTGGAACTGGGCGGCAACGCCGCCTGCGTGGTCGAGCCCGACACCGACTTGGACGACGCCACCGAGCGCCTGGTCTTCGGCGCATTCTATCAATCGGGCCAAAGCTGCATCGGCGTGCAACGCATCCTCGTCCACCGCTCGATTTACCCCGAGCTGCGCGAGCGGCTGGTCAAAGCCACCGGCGCCCTGATCGCCGGGGACCCCGCCGACGAAAACACCTTCGTGGGCCCCATGATCTCCGAGAAAGAAGCCCAGCGGCTCGACGGCTGGATCCAAGAAGCCGTCGCCCGCGGCGGCACCCTGCTCTGCGGGGGACAGCGCACCGGCGCCATGCTCCAAGCCACGCTATTGGAGAACGTGCCCGACGACACCGCCGTCTGCCAGGAAGAAGCTTTTGGCCCCGTCGCCGTGCTCAGCCCCTACGACGACTTCGACCAGGCACTCGATCGCATCAACGATTCGGCTTTCGGCTTGCAAGCCGGCATCTTCACCCGCGACCTCTACAAAATGAACCGCGCCTGGGACCGCCTGGACGTAGGCGGGGTGGTCATCGGCGACGTGCCCTCCTGGCGCGTGGACCACATGCCCTACGGCGGAGTTAAAGACAGCGGCCTAGGTCGCGAAGGCGTCCGCTTCGCCATGGAGGACATGACCGAAATTCGTAACCTGGTGGTTCGGGATTTGGAACGCGGCCGGTCGTAACCCACCAAGACCGGGGCACACGCCGGCCACCGGCCACTCCCGGCACCCAACCCCAGGTGGGGCAAAAGAGGCAGCCAGTATGATGGCCAGGCCTCAGTATGCAGCGCACGAGCGGAGGGCTGCGAACACCTTGGACAGTCCCCCGCAACCCTTTCGCGGTTAAGGCTCAGTATCCCGTGGGCTTTATGAATCTGCCTCTCACCAAACGGATGAACTATGAGACTGTTATCACCCATCGTGCTGGCGTTGTGCATCACCCTCCAAGCGCTGGCGGGCAGCGCCGCCCCCAGCCGCTGGACCATGCATTCGCAGTCCCCCGCGGCCCAATGGCGTGATGCCTTTGTCACCGGCAACGGCAGCCACGGCACGATGGTGATGGGCCACCCGGGCCACGAGACCATCACCTGCGTACACGAAGAGCTGTTCATCCCCGCGTGGGACCGCACGGCCCCGGCCCTCGCCGACGTTGCCGACCTCCTTCCGCAAGTCCGCGCCCTAATCAAAGAGGGGAAATCCGGCGATGCCGCGAAACTCGCCGTTCGCACCGTCGAAAAAAAATTAGCGCCCCGAGGAGTCACCAACAACGGCTGGCCCGTCTTGCCGCACCCCGCTTTTGACCTGGACATTCGGTTCAAAGAAACCGGGGACGCCGGGGGCTACCACCGGCAACTCAACCTGGAAACCGGCGAGGCGCTGTCGCGGTGGCGTGACGCCCACCAGCACGTCGAGCAGCGTGTCTTTTCCTCGCAGGCCCACAACGTCAACGTGGTTGAACTACGTGCGGTGGGCGAGCAAAAGCTGGACCTATCGATCGGGTTGGTCGAGCGCCCCGGACGGGTCAGTAAAAAAAAACCGGTGTACCGCAACGTGCCGGTCAACGAAGCGTTTAAATCGATCCGCCAAGACAGCGCACCCGGATGGCTTTTCTACCACGCCGATTACGCGCTTGATGCCAGCGGCTACGAAGGGGTGGCGCGCGTGGTCCTCGACGGCGGACGCATGACCCCGCAGGGCACGGGCCTGAGCATCGTGGGCGCCGACCGCGTGCTGCTCGTGATCAGGATCCAGCCCCTCGCGCAAGGGGCTGAATCACAAAAAGCAGCGATCCAGAAAGAGCTGGACGTGCTCCCAGAGGAATACGACGCGCTTCTGCGGCCGCACGCCGACAAGCACGGCGACATGTTTCGACGGGTGACAATGGACTTCGGCTGCGAGCGTCAGTGGCAAGACATCGCGATCGAAGACCTGCTGGCGGACATCCACAACCACGGCGCCACGGCCCACTTTCTCGAAAAAGTCCACGCGATGGGCCGCTACCTGCTCATCTCCACCAGCGGGAGGTACCCCGCGCCGCTCCAGGGCATCTGGGGCGCCGGGTGGCGGCCGGCGTGGGGCGGATCGTTTACCACCAACTCCAACGTCAACCTCGCGGTCTCGGCCTTTGGCATGGGCAACTTCCCGGAAATCGCAGAGGGCTACTACCAATACATCCGGCGGCAGCTACCGGGGTGGCGTGCCAACGCCAAGCAACACACCGGCTGCCGCGGGATCCTCGCGTCCTTGAACATGGACCCGGAGACCGGCTACCAGACGCACATCACCGTGGGCCACCCCACGCTGTACTGGGTGGGCGGGACCGGCTGGAACCTCCGCCCGCTTTACGACCACGCCCTGCTCAGCGGCGACGCCGTGTTTATGCAGACCAAGGTGCTCCCGCTCTACCAAGAACTCGGCCTGTTCTACGAGGACTACTTGCAAAAAGGGGACGACGGCATCTACGACGTCATCCCCAGCCAGTCGCCCGAGAACAACCCCAGCAACACGCAGCGGGGGCGGCTGACCGAAAACAGCACCTTTAGCGTGGCGGTGGCGAAGGAAACGTTTTCGATTCTGGTCGATCTGGGCAAGCAGTTCGGTCTGCCCGCCCAAGACATCGCCAAGTGGCAAGCCATACTGGACCACCTGCCGTCGTACCGAATCAACGACGAGGGTGCCCTGGCCGAATGGATCCCCGAGCGGTACGAAGACCGCTACGCGCACCGCCACAACTCGCACCTCTACCCGGTGTACCCCGGGTGGGAGCTGGTGGGCCCCGGCGTCGCCCCCGAACTAACCGCCGCCGCCCGGGTCGCCTTGGACAAGCGGTTTGCCTTCGACACCACCTCGGCCCACGGGCTGGTGCACGCGGCACTAATGGCTTCTCGGCTCCACGCGCCCGATCAGGTCCAGGTCAACCTCAACCGGTTCGCTCAGCGCCG
>CALLPP010000138.1 GCA_938015655.1 uncultured Algisphaera sp. | reverse complement strand
CCGCACGGTCCCGCGGGGTGATCACGCCACGCTCAAAGCGCAGGTGCGGCGGATGCTGCGCTTGGGCGAAGACTTCACCGCGTGGCGTGGGGTTCACCCGCTGGCAAAGAAGCGGCGGTTTGACCGCATGTTCCGCTCGCCCACGCTGTTCGAAGATGTGGTGAAGACGATCACTTCGTGCAACGTGACGTGGACCAACACCATCCAGATGAACCGGCTGATGGTCGAGCACGTAGGCCACGGCGGTTTCCCCACGCCCGAGCAGCTAGCTGACTTTGGGGAGGCGCGGCTCAAAGAGCGCTGCCGCGTGGGCTACCGTGCCGCCCGCATCGTGCGGCTGGCCCGCACCGTATCCGACGGCGAGGCAGACCTGGCCTGGTTCGAGCAGCCCGGGCGGACCAGCGACGAGCTGTTCGACGCCTTCCGGGGGATCTACGGCATCGGCCCCTACGCCGCGGGCAACTTGTGCCACCTGGTGGGGGCCTATGACCGGCTGGCGATCGACACCGAGACCTACCGGCACTTTTGTTTGCAATACAAAGTCAAGCGCCCCAAAGGCGACGATGCGGCGGGCCTGAAGCGTCTGCACGCGCGGATCGAAAAGCACTACGCCCGCTACGCCCCGTTCCAATTTTTGGCTTACTGGTTTGAGCTTTGGGAAGATTATCAGGCACGCTGCGGTCCGGCGTGGCGCTGGGACTGCGATACGACCGGGGCGAGTTTCACCGCGTCGCAGCTTCCGCACGGTTCGTGACCGCCGACACGTGATTCACGGAGCAGGCTTGGGTTTTAGCGGGTTTAGTCGTGGCGGCAGCGGAGCGGTGAAGTCGTGAAGCTGTGCGACCAGCTCGGCGTGGATCGCGGGATGGACGTCTTTCAGGTCGGTGGTTTCGGCCGGATCGTTGCGCAGGTTGTAAAGGCTCTGGGTGGCCCCCGCGACGTGCAGCTTCCAGTCGCCATGCCGCACCGCGCCCGCGCCCGCGGCGAACCAGTACAGCGAGCGCTCGGGCGTGCGGTCCGCGTCGCCGGCGGGCGCGTCGGTGAGCGCCGGAAGGAGGTTGACCCCGTCGACGACCGCGCCGCCGGCCGGCCGGCTGCCGGCGGCGGCCACGAACGTGGGGTATAAATCCAGCGTGCTAACCGGCGCGTCGTGGACGGCGCCCGCGGGCAGCCGCGCGGGCCACCGCAGCAGAAACGGCACGCGGATTCCGCCTTCGTAGTACTGGCCTTTGTGGCCGCGCAGCGGTCCGGCGCTGCCTAGCAGCTCGCGGGGCCAGTCTTCGGGCCAGAGCTTGCGGTACGCGAAGGTCGGTCCGTTGTCGCTGACGAAAGCCACCAGGGTGTTTTCGGCAAGCCCGAGGCGGTCGAGCGTGTCCAGCACGCGGCCGACGTTTTCATCCACCGAGTGCAGCATGGCCCCGTAGAGCCGAGTGGCTTCGGTCTTCAGGTGCTGGACCACCGGCTGGTCGCTGCGTTTGGCCTGCATGGGGCTGTGCGGGGCATTGAACGCGAGGTAGGCGAAGAAGGGCCGCTGGGCGTTACGCTCGATGAACCCGCAAGCCTGCCGCCCCAGCCGGTCGGTGAGGTACTCCTCGCCGTCGCGGAGCGGCCCCCAGTAAATGTCTTTGAAATCACTTTTGGCTTTCTCTTCATCTACGCCGGGGTAGTTGCCCGTGGCGTCGGGGAAGTAGTCGCAGTGGAAGTGGATGATCGAGAGGCTTTCGTCCGCGTGGGTCTGGGGGTAGCAGGGCAGGTTGTATTTGCCCAGGACCGCCGTGTGGTAGCCCGCGGACGAAAGGGCCTGGTACATTAGCGGCTGCGACGTGGGGATCCGATGGTTATCCAGGGTTTCGGGGCGGCTGGGCAGCACGGCGTAGGCGTCGGAGTTGGCCTGCACGCCGAAGCGCTGCTGGTAGGCCCCGGTCAGCATCCCGTAGCGGCTGGGCCCGCAGACCGGCGCGGTGACGTAGCCGGCGGTGAAGCGGACGCCTTCCGTGGCCAGGCGGTCGATGTTGGGCGTGGGAATGAGGTTTGTGTCGCCGTAGCAGCCCGCGTCGCCGTAGCCCATGTCGTCCACCGAGATCAGCAGGATGTTGGGTGGCGGCGCGGCGTGGCCGGTGACGGCCGTGAGCAAGGCCCCGAGAAGGCACATGAAGGCAGCGCGGCGGGCGGGGTGGGGGGTGGGCATGGGACGGTTCTTGGGGTGGGGGCGGCTGGGGTGGAGGGCGTATGGCAAGCGTTGGCGCACGTCCGGTGCCAGGTACCGCGGGCGCCGGCCTGCTTGATGGTTTTTAGCCTACCGGAAGGTGCGGTGGGGAGGGCCGCTGCGCCGTCAGCCCATTGGTGGGCGGGCACCCAGGAGACTGGGCCGGCACGGTTTGGGGATGGGAGTCGGAGCTCCGCCGCGCGGCGGAGCGGATGCGGGTGGTCGCTGTATATCCGCTACCGATGGTTTCGTTTTTTCGCCAGGTGCCACGCCGCGACCCAGGCAGCGAGCGTAATGGCCGCGGCGGTGCCGGTGCGCGTGACCAGGTGGTGCAGCCGCCACGCCAGGGGCTGGTCGCCGGCCCGTTAAACCGTCCACGCGGCGGAAAACGGAAGCATGAGGAGCGCGGCCCACGCCGCACCCCGCGTGAACGGCCCGGCAAACCCGGGTAAGCGCGTGCACGCGTGGTGGGCATTGCCGGACCACGCGCGTCCCCCACCAGACCAACACCGGAAAGCCGACCACGCTGTCGCCGTGTTGGCGAAGTTTCTAAACCGGGAGTGTGACGTTTCCGGGCGTTGGGATGGGAGTGTGGAGCAGGTGCGGAAAGGTGCCGACACCCCAACGGTCGCGGTGGGTGAAGGTGTTCCATAAAACATGGAGGGCTGCACCTGACACCAGGGCCATCGCCACCGCGGCGCAAGCCGGTGGAGCCCAATGCAGGGGGCGGGCGGTGGCGTGCGGCTTCGTAGCTAACCCCGAAGCAGGTTTCTCAGCGGTGCCCCGAGCACAGCGCGCCATGCGAAGTAGATCGCGAGGCCGAGCATCGGGTTAACGGTGAACACGTCGTGGATGCTGTGAGCACGGGCGTAGAGCCGCTCAACCCGGGAAGGAAGAAGCAGGCAGAGGTCCGGCACGGTGGTCCCGATCACCAAGACGGCGAACGGCAGGGCGGTGACATGCCGTAACGGCAAGACCGCGAGGAGGTGAGTGGGCGTGAACGACAATCGGGGACCACGCCCGCGCTGAAGCCGCGGTTCAAAAGCGCCGTCCGTGCTGGGGCGTGTTTATACGCCGACCAACGCGATACCCGCGGCGTCGGCGGCGGCGATGACCTCGGGTTTGTTCACCAGGATCACGCGGCCCGCGTCGAGAAACAGGGCCCCCGCGCCCGCGGCTTGCAGGTTGGCGATGGTCTTGGTCCCGACCGTCGGTACGTCAAAACGCAGGTCTTTGGTGTCGCCGGCGCCTTTAAGCAGGGTCCACCCACCGCCGCGCGACAGCTCGCCGGCCCGGGCGATCATGGCGTCGGTGCCCTCAACCGCTTCCACGGCAATCACGTCGCGCTCGCGGACGGCAATGGCTTGGCCCACTTCCAGGGCGTTCATCTGCATGAGCACCGGCCAGCCGAAGGTGTGGTCGGCCCGCTGGTGGTCGGTGGGCTGGCGTGCGGTCATCACCCCGGCGGTGGCCAGGTGTTCGGGGATGTGCTGGGTACTGTCGATGAGGGTGACTCCGGCCCGGCCCAACTCGGCGGCCACGGCGGTGAGCAGGGTCTGGCTGCGGCGGTCGTGGCGCAGCGTACGGTACCAGAGGCGCGCCACGCGCCAGTCGGGCCGCATGATCAGCAGTCGGCGCCAGTAGTTCTGGTACATCAGTTTGGATTTGTTCACGGCGCCGACCATCACCGCCTCGGCCGCCCGCATGTGTCGTAGTTTCCGGGCCCACTCGCCGATGCGCAGCACACCCACTTGGTCGAAGCTTTCGCACAAGGCGGGCAGGCGCGGGTCGTATTGACCCGCGAAACCCACGGCGACCACCCGGTGCCCCGCCGCGCGGATGCCGCGAGCGGTCAGCAGCGGGAGTTCCCCGTCGCCCGCGATGATGCCGTAGGTGCGTGTCACGGGGCGGAGTTTAGGGGTTCCCCCACGTCCGGGCGGATGGCATCGCCGCAGCGCGGGGTTCGGGACGACGGCGGTCACCTTCGGATTTTCGTTTCCACGCGTGCGGCGCGACGCCGGTGGGTGGGTTCTGACCGGGGTTAATAGGTTCGCACCACGCCGATGCAGACGCCCTGGATCTGAACCTCGTCGGGGCGGCAGTAGCGGGCTTCGTACTTGTCGTTGGCTGGCTGCAGTCGGATCCGGCCGTCGCGTTCTTTGTACATTTTTTTGAGGGTGGCCTCGCCGGTGTCCAGCAGGGCGACGACGGTCTGGCCGTTGCGGGCGGCGTTGCGTTTTTCGCAGATGACAAAGTCGCCGTCGCGGATCTGCTCGTCGATCATCGAGTCGCCGCGGACTTTGAGTACGAAAGTGTTGCCTCCGATAGTCCCTTTGCTGGGGGCAAAGAGATCGGCCAGATCCAGGTGTTCGCGGTTTTCCACGGCTTCGATGGGCGAGCCCGCGGCGATCGAGCCCAGCAGCGGCAGCTTGGTGTTGGCCCGTTCGTCTGGCAGGTTGAGGTCAGGCGACACTTCCAAAGAGCGGGCTTTGTTGGCCTGCCGCTTGAGGGCGCCCTTTTTGATCAGCGCTTCGACGTGCTCGAAGACGGTGACCTTGGAAACGCCCAGTTCGTCGGCCAGTTCCTGCATCGTCGGGGAATAGCCGCGGGTCAGCCGGGTTTCGCGGATACGGTCGAGGATGCGCAGTTGTTTTGGGGTCAGGTTCATAAGAAGCACTCGTGGGAGGGAGCGTTGCGGAGGTTAACGAAACCGCGGGCGATAACGCCGGCGGTGACAAAGCAGGGGGCGTGGACGCCGGCGGGCTGGACGGCGAAAACGCCGGGGGCAGTACCGCGTCGATCAGCCGCGCTGCCAGCCGGGACACCCTGACCGCGGGGCGGGGGGCGGCTTGGGCGGGGGGGCGCGGGGCTAGCACCGCGCGTCGGTGCTGGGTGTGGTCGTGGGCCAGGTCGCTCAGGGCCAGTGACTGCATGTGCAGCCACCCCGCGGCGGCGGAGAGCATGGACACCCGCGCGGGGGGCTGAAGCCGACCGTCCGGGCCGTAGGTCTGGGCGTCCGGTGGGCTTGCGGGGTCGAAGGCATCGGCGGAGCGCGGCGCGGCCGTGGGGACGGCCTGCGCGGTGTTGTGGACGCCTCCCCGCCCGTGCGGGGGCCGCTGATAGCCCGGGCCGCCGGGGTTGTCGCCGTCGGCCCGGGCTGCCGGGAGGACTGCCGCGCCGCGGACGCGCGTGAGGGCGGAGCCCTTGACGTTGAGCCGCTGGACGAAATCGCCGCCTGGGCCGAGCAGTACCAGCGGAGTGGGAGTCATGGTCAAGACGGAAGAGGAGGAGGCGGTCATGGGCCAAACTTTCTCGCCGCGTGGCGGGTGCAAGAGAAGGCCTCCGGGGTGTGGAGCCGTTGGGGGCAACGGCGACGCGGTGTGAGCCTTCGGTGTGCGATCGCACCAAAGGCCTTGGGGAGGCCGCCTGCCGCACCCCAACATCTAGGGGTGTGGTGGCTTCAGGGCTCTCTTTCGTCCAGCCGGGGGAGCGGGCATGAAGCTTCGCGAGATAAGTTGTTCGGTAGACGTTAACCGAATCATGTCCGAACGTCAATGGGTTTCACAAAGGTGGAAACCATGAGGGTTTACTGTGAAGCGAGTCTGGATTGGGGATGTGTGCGGTGGGCCGCGTTATCGGGCGGAGGTGGGAGAGGGGCGTCGTAGCCTGGTGGGCCGCGCCCGACGGTGGCTTGGTGACACGGTCTGGAGGCCGGGTGGCCGCGGTGTTGTTTGAGCGATCCCGGGGCCGGGCGCCCCAGCCGTTAGATTGTGCGGATGCTCGAACGAATCGAAGAACTTGAAGCCAAGGCCGAGGCCGAACTGTCGGCTGTGTCCGACTCGGGAGGCCTGGAGGCGTTTCGCATTGCTTACCTGGGCAGCAAGGGCGCGGTGAAGGGCCTGATGGGCCTGATCAAAGACGTGCCCGGCGACCAGCGCAAGGCTTTCGGTCAGGGCGCCAACGCGGCCCGGGCGAAGCTGGAAGCGGCCTTTAACGCGCGCAAGGCCGAGCTGGGCGGCGCCACGTCGGGCGGCTCGGGAGGGGCCGGCGGCTCGGCGGCTCCGGCGGTCGATGTCACGCTGCCCGGCGACGGGGTGCCCCTGGGCCGCCGCCACGTCATCACCCAGACCATCGACGAGCTGATCGAGGTCTTCGCCCGCATGGGCTTTGACGTGGAGACCGGCCCCGAGGCCGAAGACGACCACCACAACTTTGTGGCCCTGAACATCCCCGAGACCCACCCGGCGCGTGACCCACGCGACAACTTCTACATCCAGCAGCCGGCCGGGGCCACGGGCTCGCCGCCGCTGTTGCGCAGCCAGACCTCGACCGTGCAGATCCGCGTGATGGAGAACGTGAAGCCGCCGGTGCGGATCATCTCGACCGGCCGGGTGTACCGCCCCGACGAGCACGACGCCACGCACAGCTCGATGTTCCACCAGATCGAGGGGCTGTACGTCGACAAGAACGTGACCATGGTCGACCTGAAGACGACGCTGATTCAGTTCGCCAAGGCCTACTTCGGCCCCGACGCGGAGGTGAAGCTGGTGCCCAGCTACTTCCCCTTCACCGAGCCCAGCGCCGAGCTGTACGTGAAGATGGACCTGGGCAAAGGCCTGGAGTGGATGGAGGTCGGCGGCTGCGGCATGGTCGACCCCGCCGTGTTCGAGGCCGTGGGCTACGACCCCGAAGAATGGACCGGCTTTGCCTTTGGGTTGGGCATCGAACGCCTGACCATGCGTAAGCACAACATTGCGGACATCCGGTGGTTGTATGAGGGGGATGTGCGGTTCTTAAGGCAATTCTGAGTGTTGGAGACTCAGGCGAGTCGCGGTAGTTTCGAGGTGTCGGGTGGCTGTGGTCTTAAAATCGTTACGCCAAGACGCCAAGACGCCAAGACGCCAAGACGCCAAGACGCCAAGACGCCAAGACGCCAAGCAAGATGATCCTACGAACCGTGTGTCGTCGATCCGTTGCGAGAAGGCTTGTGGGATGTCGACTTCATCTGATGACAAGAGCGTGGAGACACGCGTCAGTGGGGTGCTGGCTTTCGTGGGTAGCGCAGCGCTTTACTTCTTTGTCACGGACTCTGTGTTCGCGGGAGCGAATGTCGATGTGAGGTGGCTGTTGGTGCTCTTTGTTCCCACCGGGTTGGCGATGATCTTTTTACCACGTGTGTGGTGGCTTCAAAAGCACTAAATCGCCGGTGAGCGAGTGGGGGTGGGCGAACGCGTCCGGTCCAGAGGTTCGGCTGATCTTGACTTCTACTCGCTTGCGTCTTGGGGCTCTTGGCTTCTTGGCGTAAATTCTCTTACGTTGCCCCGTCCCAACCAAGGACCGATCTTGACCACCGCCCACCTCACCTGCGACCTGCCCCTGCCCAACCACCGCCGGGGCAAGGTGCGCGACGTCTACGACGCGACGATGAACGACGGCACGCCGGTCACGCTGCTGGTGGCCAGCGACCGGCTGTCGGCCTTCGACGTGGTGATGCCCACCGGCATTCCGGGCAAGGGGGCGGTGCTCACGCGGCTCAGCAAGTTCTGGTTTGACCGCATCGCGGCGGAGCTGGGAGACGCCGTGCCGCACCACCTGCTGTCGGTGGACGCCGGCGACATCGCGGGCCTTGACGACGACCAGCAGGCCGCCCTGCGGGGCCGGGTCATGCTCGGCCGCCGGGCCCAGGTGGTGCCGATCGAGTGCGTGGCCCGGGGCTACCTGGCCGGCAGCGGGTGGAAGGAGTACCAGCAGAGCCAGACGGTGTGCGGGGTGCCGCTGCCCGCGGGACTCAAGCAGTGCGACCGGCTGCCGGGGCCGATTTTCACGCCCGCGACCAAGGCCGCGACCGGGCACGACGAAAACGTGTCGTTTGACCGCGCGGCCCGGGCCGTGGGGCGGCCGCTGATGGAACGCCTGCGCGACGCGACGCTGCGGCTTTACGCCCTGGGGCGCGACCACGCCGCGGAGCGGGGCATCGTGCTGGCGGACACGAAGTTCGAGTTTGGTTTTCCGCTGGATGCGCAGGGCAACCCGGGCGACACGCCGATCTTGATCGATGAGGTGATGACCCCCGACAGCTCGCGTTTTTGGCCTTCGGAGACCTACGCGCCCGGACGCGACCAGGACAGCTACGACAAGCAATTTGTGCGCAACCACCTTGAGGGCTTGGTGGACGCGGGGGCGTGGAACAAGCAGCCGCCGGGACCGGTGCTGCCCGACGCGGTGGTGGTGGCGACGCAGTCGAAGTACAAAAAAGCGTTCGAGGCATTGACAGGAACACCCTTTGTTGTGCATGATGGTTGCGAGCCGGCTTAGGCAGGTGGGAGGCGAGAACAACCCGAATGCGATCGGCCCGCACGCGTGGCGGCGTCGAACCACCAGACCCCTCGGTTCGCTCCGATACCGAGGGGTCTGTTTTTTGGCTACGGAGGTTGGGGGATCTGAGCGGGCTTTGCTGGACGAGAGCACGCCGCTCGCCGCGTTGGCTTCCTCCGGCGGCCCGTTAAGGGCCGCCTCCGTCAGTCGCCTTGCGATCGACGCGCTTTCGTCCGGCTCGGGCCGCGCTCATTTCCCCCAACCTCCTTCGCGTTATGGGCGTGTTGTGTTGGATGGGGGTGGTGGTTGAACTTTCCGCATGTCGTCCCGGCCCCACGAGTGGGCGGCTCGCTGACGACCTCTGCGCACGCCAGGCGTCCAATTTTTTGCGGATTGCATGGGGTTGTGGGTGGGGGAATTAGACTTGGGGGATGGACGAAACCAAGCCGGTGCCGCGTTGGATTGCAGAGCTGAAGGTTTGGGAGGTGCTGTTGTGGTTGGCGGTGGGGTTGGTGTTGCTCGGTAGCCTGCTGGGTTTTTTGGGGGGCTGGTTTTGGTTGTTCGACCTTTTTTCCCACTTCCGGTGGCAGTATGTGTTGATGCTGTTGGCGGTGGGCCTGGTGGCGGGGGTGACGCGTCGGAAGTGGTTGGGCTTGGCGGTGGTGCCGCCGCTGGCGATCAACGTGGTGTTGGTGCTGCCGCTGTGGTGGGGCGGCGCGCCGCAGGCGATGGAGGGGGCGGCGGATGAAGCGGGGCGGCTTCGGGTGATTCAGTTCAACGTGCTTAAGCACAACGCCCAGAAGGCGGCGGCGTTGGCGTGGGTGGCGGAGCAGCAGGCGGACGTGGTGGTGCTGCAGGAGGTCGATGACGCGTGGATCGCGGCGGCGGAAGCGGGGCTGCCGGGGTACGTGAAGTTGAACAACGCGGTGGCGCGCGACGACAACTTCGGAATGGCGATGTTTGTGGGCAGCGCGCGGGAGGTACGCGGGGCAGCTTTGCACTGGGACCCGGCCCGGGTGCCGCGGTTGGAGGCGGAGGTTTTGGTGCGGGGGCGGTGGGTGCGGGTGCTGGGGGTCCATGCCTTGCCGCCGGTGGGGGCGGCGTATGCCCAGGGGCGGTCGGATCAGTTGGTGGCGTTGACGGAGCGGATCCCTGCGAATTCCGGGCCGGTGGTGGTGGTGGGGGACTTGAATGCGACGCCGTGGTCGGCGCCTTACATCCGGCTGATCGCCGAGACGGGTCTACGCAACGCCGCCGCGGGGCGGGGGCCGGCGGGGACCTGGCCGAGCGGTTTCGGGCGGTGGCTGGGCATTCCGCTGGACCACGTGTTGCTGGGGCCGGGCCTGGTGGCCGCGAATCACCGTGTTGGCCCGGCGTTGAGTTCGGACCATCGGCCGGTGGTGGTGGATGTGGTGGTACCGGCGCCCTCGGCGGCGGGTGTGGATTCGGAGGAATGAGGCTCGGCGGGAGCGTGTGAGGGGTGGCCCGCTATACTCTTCGTCCACCACTTCCGGGGTGTAGCGCAGCTTGGTAGCGCGCCTCGTTCGGGACGAGGAGGTCGCAGGTTCAAATCCTGTCACCCCGATTGAAAAAGCCGCCGTCAGGCGGCTTTTTCAATCGGGCGCCGCGGCCCGGTGACGGGATTCCGTGAGCGCAGCGAACGCAATCTGTCACCCCAGGGTGGGGTGTCATTTGATAGAGAACGGGTCTTTCGCCTCGCTCTGCCCCCCCCCGACGGGGCGCGGGAGATGTTCTCGGTGGGGCGTGGTCGGTCCGCGGGCCCGCGCTGCCGGGTCGTTTAGACTCCCGGCCCCCTTCAAAGGTGCGTCCCGTTTGTCTTCCACCCCGCCGCCAGCCGAGTTCCGCCCGGCGATTCTGCTGCCGACCTTTAACAACGCCGCGACGCTGCGCGGGGTGGTTCAGGGCGTGCTACAACTCGGCCACCCGGTGATCGTGGTCGACGATGGCTCGGATACGCCGGCCCGCACGCTACTTGAAGACCTGGCGGGCGACCTGACGGTCGAGACGCACCGGCGCAACCGCGGCAAGGCGGCGGCGCTGCGAACGGGTTTCGCCGCGGCGGGGGCGCGGGGGTTGACTCACGCGCTGACCCTCGACACCGACGGCCAGCACGACCTGGCGGATGCGCCGGCGCTGCTGGCGGCGGCGGAGGTGGACCCCACGGCCTTTGTCACCGGCTGTCGCGACGACAGCGACCCGGCGTACCCGGCGAAGAACCGCGTGGGGCGGCGGTGGTCGAACCTGGTGATTTTTCTGGTGAGCGGCCGGCGGGTGGGCGACAGCCAGTGCGGCTACCGGGTGTATCCGCTGGGCATGGTGGCGGCGCTGCCGTGCCGGGCGGGGCGCTACGGCTACGAGGCGGAGATGCTGGTGCGCAGCGGCTGGGCGGGCACGCCGCTGGCCCAGGTGCCGGTGCGCACGATTTACGCCCCGCCTGACGAGCGGGTGAGCCACTTCAAGCCGTGGCGCGACACGCTGCACGCCTTGGCGATTTATGGCCGGCTGGGGCTGCGGGCGCTGTGGCCCTGGCCGTACCGGCGTTGGCCGGCGCTCACCGCCGAGCAGCGCGCGGCGCGGCCGCCGTGGTGGATTCGGGTGGCGTCGTGGTTCGACCCGCGCAGCCTGCTGGCCGCGGCCCGGGGCGACGAGGTGAGCCGCGCCAGCGTGGCGGCGGGCTTGGGGCTGGGCGCGTTTGTGGCCAACCTGCCGGTGTACCCGGTGCAGACGGTGGTGGCGGTGTACCTGGCCAAGCGTTTTCACGTGCACCCGGTGGCGGCGGTGGCGGGCAGCCAGGCGGCGTTTCCGCCGTTCAACGTGATCCTGAGCGCGGCGGCGATCTGGCTGGGGCACCTGATCTTGTGGCAGAGC
>CALLPP010000137.1 GCA_938015655.1 uncultured Algisphaera sp. | reverse complement strand
TTCGCCCACACGGGCGTACTGCCCGCAGACCCGGTCGCCACCCCATCACGGAACCAAAAGTGAAGAAAATTACCACTCGTGTAGAAAACTTTGACCGCCTCGCCGAAGGCGGGCGATGTCAGATCGTCACGCAGTCCCAAGGCTACCGAGGAAGTCCAGGGGAAGAAGAGTGGGCCGAACACTTAGAAGCCGTGTTGAAGTTTCTCCGCGAACACTTCCCAGGTGACGAAATCGTGTCGGAAAGTCCGACCCTAGGCGGCGTCCAGGGTCGGTGGAATGCCGGGTGGGTCTACAGCCGACCGATCACCCGGGGCATTTGCACGACCATCGACGCCGCCGCTAAACCCCCGTGGCCGGATCACCCAGACAACTTCTTGCCCCTCCCCAGGCCCGGAGCTACCCCAATTGATCCAGATGCTTACCGCGATACTCTCAAAACTCTGTTTTTTTCCACTACCAAGAAAGCTGCTGCTGACCGCCTGGAGTCCACCCCTTGTTTCCACGCGGGCGCCGGCCTGGTGAACCTAGAGAAACTGACAGAAGGGATGACTAAATTGGCGGCGGACTCACCGCCGCTCGCTAGGGACCACAAGCAGTTGCGCGCCTGCCTAAATCGCAAAGGTCTGCGGCTTACTTTCCCGTCCATGCACGCACCGGACCGGACGTCGTGGGTGGACCTAACCGGCGCTGACCAGACATGTTGGACTCATGCCCATCCTGGCGGGGACTACTTGCTGGTTTTGACGCTTCCTGACTCGATTTTCCCGGATCGGTTCGGTTATCTCTTGTACCGCTTTCCCCCGGGAGAACGTCTCAAAATCGCGCAAAAAAAAGCCCCCGAAGGGGCCACGGTCGCCTCGTAAGGCGTTGCCGGCGGATTTTCCGCCTTGTCCGGAAAAGCTGAGCAATCCCGGGCGACATACTGCCGATTCGCAGTGCCGAGAATGATTATAGCAAATCCCGGGCGACAGCTCAGTGTTAAATGCGTGTCCGGGTCAGGATGCCAATGAATGCCCACTAGGGCACACCCGGCCGCGGGGATCAGCGGCGAAAACTCACCAGACGGGCAAGAGCCCAGGAGCAAAAAATGCACGAACTGAAAAAAGAAGTGGCTTTTTCGAATCAGGGCTTTTCGGATCGCATCCTCGCCTACATCCCCGGGGTCACACCCGAAAATGAGGGAATCCTCATCACCCTGGATCCAAAAAATGAAATGTGGGTCGTGGACGGTGGCGGCGAGCACGCGGACATCGATGACGCAAAATCGCAGGCCGGAGAGATGGCCGACGAAAAGTGGGGTGGACGTTGATTCCCTCGGGAAGCATCGACCAGTCAGCCATGGCGGCCCTGATCCGCCGCGCCGGCGCAGAAGAAACATACAAAATGGCAGTCCGGTGCGTCGAGGCCAAGCACCCCGTCACCGCTCTCGTGATTCATTCGCCACGATCGCACGACTGCGAATGCGACCCGCACGGCGTCACGCTGCCTCGTTTGAAAAATGAGCTGATATCTCACACGAGCGAAGTTTTTGGCCGCCTAGAGGACCACCCAGCGCATCGCGCGCACCTAGACGAATGCGTTGCAATTCTCTGGGGATTTCCGATTTCGGGATCTGCGATCGTGGCCATGAGGCCCGGCGCCAGAATGGTCAGCCAGATGCGGTCCATCTCGGAGATGGACCCGGACAATCCGCGCCACCGAACAACGGCGGACGAGGTGTTGTCGCGCATCTCAGATCGTGAGGCCACTGCCTCTGACGTGGCGAGTGCGATGGCCCTGCATCCCCGACTGATCGAGTCGATTCGAGATGCGGCCGGCGATTACGGTGGTGATCCGGCGTCGGTGACGCCGGTCCATCCGTTGCTGGACCCCTACTACGAGAAAAATGCCTAGCCGCCGTCCCCTCACCGCCGCCGAAAAAGCCCACGGCCGCCGCCTCATGGCGGCGGTGGGCGTGCCCACGGACGAGATCCGCGAGACGCGGACGCGCCTGTACTGGGTGGACCCCGCCACCGGCGAAGACGGGCCGGGCTACGCCGCCAGCGAGCTGCGAGCACGGATCGACGACCCGGACGTGCTGGAGCTGGCCGGCGAGCCGTGCGTGGTGTGGGTGCGCGGTGGCGTGGTGGAGCTGGCCGAGGGGCTGGAGGGCGACCACGGCGTGGCCGAGGTGGCCCGGCAGCTCGACGCCGCCGGCATGGCGCACGTGTCACGTCCGTGATATGCAGCGTGAGTTCAATGCGCGGGGTGGGATTCGAACCCACGACCGTCGGCTTAGAAGGCCGGTGCTCTATCCAGCTGAGCTACCCGCGCGGACGGTGGAGAGTTTACCCGCCGGGGCGCCCTTTGCCCCTTGACCCCGGCCGCCGCGCGCGTATGATGCGCCTCAACGTTGTCCGCGTTCTGCGGACGACCTATGTCACGAGACGCCCTGATCGAGATGATTGACGAGGCCAAGCAGGCCCGCCATCGCATTGCGATCGGGGGTCTGATGTCGTTTACGACGACCAACGGCGAGCAGTACAACAAACAGAGCCTGGGGGCGCTAACCACCTACATCCGGTCGCTGGAGCTGGAGCTGGCGGCTCTGCCTGACCCCAACGGCGGCGGGGGCTACGGCTTTCACGCGATGACGGTGGAGGGGGCCCATTGAGCGCTGACGCCTACGACATCGAGGGGCTGCGCGAGTCGGCGGCGAGGGACTGGGCGGCGGCGGGGCAGCCCGGCGTGGTGGCCCGCGGCATCGACTGGCTGGCGGGCGTGGTGTCGCCCGGCTGGCAGCAGGACCGGCTGAGCACGCGGCACAGCATGGCGGCGGCGGCGTACGACGCAGCGGAGATCAGCCGGCTGACCCGTGACTGGATGACCGACACGCTGAGCGGCGACCAGCAGGTGCTGCCGGAGATGCACGGCCTCAACGCCCGGGCGCGCCACGGCTACGACAATTCGTGGGCGATTCGTGGGGTGACCGAGAGTTTCCGCCGCGACATCGGGTGCCCGCTGCCTCGGCTGGTGGCGTGCGACCCGGACGCGGCGCGGCGCGACGGCAAGCTCGCGGCGCTGAACCGCGAGGTCAACTTTTTGTTTGACGAGTGGTCGGCGGACCCGGACCTGTGCGACCTGGCGGGGCGTTTGCCGCTGCCCGAGCAGGTGGGGCTGATGGTGGCCGAGTGGGTGCAGGTGGGGCAGGGTTTTTGGGTGGAGGGCGTGCTGCCGGCCGGCCGGCGGGCCGAGGCGATGCCGGCGCTCACGCTACAGCAGCTGGAGGTTGAGCAGCTGGCTTCGGACATTTTGTTTGATTCGCCGGGCAAAAACGAAATCAAGAACGGGCTGGAGTGTGACGAGTTCGGGCGGGTGGTGGCCTACTGGTTTTATCTGGGCGATCACCCGCTTGAGAGCGCGAACTTTCAGCCCACGCGGGTGCCGGCGGCCCGGGTGAAGCACTTCATGCGGCCCACGCGGGTGCGGCAGGCGCTGGCGCCCAGCCGGCTGACGCCGGTTCTGGTGGCCGACCGGGAGCTTCAGAGCTACCTGAAGAGCGAGGCGCGGAGCAAGCGGCTGGAGGCGTGCATCGCCTGGCAGATGGTGCGCGACAAGGGGGCCACGACCGCGGGCGTGGGCCAGGTTGGGTTGCCGGCGACCGGCGCCGCAGGGCTGCGTGATTCGACGGGCCGGCCGGTGAACGCGATGCAGAGCGGCGTGGTGCTGGACAACGCGCCGGGCACCGAGTTGAAGCTGATGGACCCCAGCCGTCCGGGCAACACGTTTGACATGTACGTGAAGCGCATGGAGACGCAGATTGCCGCGGGCGCGGACCGCAGCCGCAGCACGGTGGCGCGGGAGTTCATGGCCAGCTACACGGCGGAGAACCGCGGTCTGATCGAAGACCGCAAGACCAACCACGCGCTGCAAGACCTGCTGGTTTCGCAGGCGTTGCGGGGTGTACACCGCACGTTTGTGAGCATGTGCCTGACCACGCCGGGTGTGCTGAGCGATGAGGCCATGGCCGAGGCCCGCACGCTGCTGGGCAACGCGCGGCGGCGCCGGTACCTGTTCAAAACCTTGTGGCAGCGCCCCGAAGAGGAGCCGCTGGACCAGGCGAAGACGGCGGCGGCGAACAAGATCAACATCGATTACCGCCTGGGCAGCCGAAGCGAGATCACCGGCCGGCGTCGTCGCACGGTGGAAGACGTGTTCGACGACATCGGCGACGAGCGCAAGCTGGCGGAGAAGCAGGGCTTCAAGCTGCCGGAGGATGCGGCGATCAAGACCAGCGCCAAGGAGCCGCGGCCCCGCGGGGCGAGCAACGCCCCCGACGGCGCCGGCGAGCGCGGCAGCGACGGAGACACCGAGGCCCAGCGGTGGGACTCGGTAGACGCGCTGGTGGACACGGAGATTGAAAAGGCGGTGTCCCTTGCCTGAGTGGCTGATTGCCATGCTGATGCAGCCGTGGGCCATGAGCGAGCGCGGCCGCCTGGAGCTGGAGGGCGTTCTGGCCCGATCGCTGAGGCGGGCGGCGGCCGTGGCCGGCGAGGACGACGTGGCGGTGATGCCCCTGCCCGAGCCGCAGCCGGTGAACCCCACGGTGATGCGCGGCAACGTGGCGGTGATCAACGTGACGGGCGTGCTGACCCGCACGCCCGGCTGGCAGCGGGCCTTTGGCATGCCCGACCACGCGACGCTGACCGAGCTGACCGACGCGGTGACCGCGGCGGCGGCGGACGACAGCGTGGCGGCCACCCTGCTGAACATCGACAGCCCGGGCGGCACGGTGCCGGGCACCAGCGAGCTGGCCGAGGCGATCTACGCCCACCGCGCCGTGAAGCCGGTGTGGGCCCACGCGGCCAACTGCATGTGCAGCGCGGCGTTTTGGACCGGCACGCAGGCCGACCGGGTGTATGTGGGGCCGGTGTGCGACGCGGTGAACCTGGGCGTGTACGGCACGTTGTACGACGTAAGCGAGATGCTCAAGGGCATGGGGGTAACGGCTTACATTGCCCGCAGCGGGAAGTTCAAGGGCATCGGCGCGTGGGGCGAGCCGCTGACCGCCGAGGCCAAGGCCGAGTTCACGCGGCTGGTGGAAATTAAGCGCGACCTGTTTGTTGACGCGGTGGCGCGGGGCCGGGGCGTGCCGCGAGACAAGGTGGAGGCGGTGGCCGACGGCCGTGTGCTGGTGGGCCAGCAGGTGGTGGACGCGGGCATGGCGGACGACGTGATGAGTTTTGAGGCCACGCTGGCGCTGTTGTCGGCGGGTGTGGGGCCGGGCGGACGTTCCGCCGGGCCGGGCGGCGTGGCCGCGTAACGAAACCAACGCCGGCGCGTGCCGGCAGCCTGGAAAGGGCATTGAGATGAACAAGGAACTGCGTGCGTACCTGGAATCGATCGGCCTGAAAAAAGACGCCTCGGATGCGGTGGCGGCCAAGTTCTGGTCGGACCTGAAGGGCGACCAGCGGGCGAAGGCCGACGCGCTGGCCACGGGTGCCGGTGATGGAGGCGGTGGGCCAGCGCCGGATACGACCGAGGCGAACCAGCCGGCCAACCCGCCCGCCGGCGCGGAACCAAGCGCCGGCACTCCGCAGACGCCGCCCACCCCGGACGCGGGGCAGCCCATCGCCACGCTGGAGGCCACCGCCCCCACCCGCAGTGAGATTCAGGGCATCGCCACCGAAGTCGCCCGCTTCAACCCCGAGATGAACGTTGACGCGTTCACTGTCATGCACAGCCTGCTGGGCAGCAGCCTGGCCGACGTACAAAAGGCGGCCGCCGTCTACATGGAAAACGCCATGCAACCACTGAACCAGACCGCGGTGACTGTGGGTGACGACGGACGCGAGAGCATGGCCGCGGGCATCAGCGACGTGATCGCCGAGCGCATGGACGTGCCGGTGGAGGCCGACCAGCGCCACGCGCGGGCCGGCGAGTTTGAGCATTTGAGCACCATTGAGATCGGCCGCCGCTGGCTGGGCACCCTGGGCGTGGTCGGCGCCGAGTCGATGCCGCCTGAACAGGTGGCGGTGATGATGCTGGACCGCCACGAGCTGCAAGGCCAGCTTGGCGGCGTGGCCGCGGGCCACACCACCAGCGACTTCACCGGCATCCTGGGCACCAGCGCCACCAAGTCGCTGATCTCGGGCTTCACGCAAGAGACGGTCACCTACCAGCAGTGGGCCGCCAGCGAACAGCTCAAGGACCTGAACGAGTGGGAAGAGTACGCCGGCGGAGGCGTGCCCCTGCCCCAGCGGGTGGCGGAGCGCGGCGAGTACGAGATGGAGACCTTCGCCTTCAAGGCCGAGAAGAAGCGCGTGCATAAGTACGGGCTGAAGGTCGGGCTGACGCTGGAGATGATGATCAACGACCGGTTGAACGCCTTCTCCGAGCAGCTTTTCGACTTTGGCGGCGCGTCGGCCGCGTTGCGGAACCTGCTGTGCTATGAGGCACTGGCCGGCAACCCGACCATGAACGAGGACGGCCTGGCGCTGTTCAGCGCCGGGCACAACAACCTCAATCGTGGCGGGGCCACGGCGCTTTCCATCGCCACCGAGTCGGCTAGCCGCGCGGCGATCCAGGCCATCGGGGAGGCGCGCACCGCGATGCGTCAGCAGAAGGCCATCCCGCCCAAGGAGGGAACCGAGGGCCGCAACATCCGCATCCCGCCCAAGTACCTGCTGGTGCCCGAGGAAGTGGAGATCGCGGCCACCACGCTGCTGGGCAGCGTGGCCTTGCCGGGCCAGACCAACAGCGGCGTGAAGAACCCGGCCGCGGGCTTCGGGCTGACGATCATCAGCGACCCCGAGCTTTCGGATGCCAGCGCCACCGCGTGGTACCTGGTGGGCGACAAGCGCAAGAGCCCGGTGAAGGCCCTGACCCTCCGCGGCTACGCCACGCCCACGGTCACCACCAAGAGCGTGATGGAGAACGACACGAAGGTCTACCAGCTGCGCGACTTCGCGGGTGCGGCGGTGACCGAGTGGCGGTCGGCCCAGCGCAACGACGGCGCGTGACCTCAAGCCCAGACCCCGAACCCCGCGGCTTGACCGCCGCGGGGTTTTTTCCGCAGACGAAACGAAACCCGAAACGCGAGCACGACCATGGACCCCACCCCGCTTGTTTTGAGACAGGCCGTCAAGATCGACGGCAAGACCTTTGGCCGTGGCACGACCGTGGCCACAATGGGCGCCGACGAGGTGATCCGGCCTGTTGAGGGTGTCACCCGCGGCAACGTGGTGGCCCTGCGGCGCCGCGGGATGGTGAACGAGGGGCCCCTGACCGACAAGCCCGCCACCGGCGCCGGTGGCGGCGAGGGTGAGGGCGGCGGCGAGGGCACGCCGCTGCCCGACGACTTCCCGGGCCGCGCGGCGTTGGCCGCCGCCGACGTGCTGACCTTCGAGTCGCTGCGCGCCGTGGAAGACCTCACGAAGCTCAACGGCATCGGCGGCCCCACCGCCGAGCGCATCGCCCAAGCCCTGACCGACAAGCCCGCCACCGGCGGCTGATCCCCGCGGCGTTGCCGCCGCGACACCGTCTCCCCACCGCCTTTTGAAAGGGCACCCCATGCCGAAGAACGCCGTAAGCAAAGGTTACGTCCTCCAGATCACTCCGCCCACCGGCGGCGCCACCGCAGGTCAGATCATCGCGTTCGGCACCAACCGCGTGGGGGTGAGCAACCACACGCGCGAGGCCGGCAGCACCGAGCTGATGACCGTGGAACTGGAGGGCGCGTGGGAGTACGACAAAGAGGTGGGCACCGCCTGGGCGGCGGGCGAAACCAACCTGTTCTACGACGCGGGCGCCGACCAGCTCACCACCACGGCGAGCGGCAACGTGCCGGCCGGCTTCGCGTTCAAAAACGCGGCCGCGGGCGACGCCACCGGCACGGTGCGCCTGACCCCGTGAACCCGACTTGGGCCAGGCCCCGAGGGTGGCCGGCCCCGGACCGCCGGGCGGGAAACCGCGCGGCTGGTTCTTTGACCGCAGAGTGATCGCATGAACCAGTACGCCGAAACCATGGCCGAAGACGCCGCGACGGTGCACAGCGAAACCGGCTGGGCGGCGATGTATCACCACGCCGACGGCAGCGAAGACACGCCGGTGCAGGTGGTCGCCGTGGACATGCAGAACCAGCTGAAACAGAACACCGAGGGCCGCGTGACGGGCCACAAGACGGTGCTGAGCGTGCCCAAGGCGGTGATCGGCCGGGTGACGAACAAGGGCGACCGGCTGACCATCCCCGGGCACTTGGTCAACAGCGACGACGAGGCGGTGAGCGTGCGGGTGGCGGGGCTGATGAAGGAGCTGGCGAGCCCGACGAGCTGGATTTTTGAGGTGGCACGCTGATGGTCTCCACGTACGCCACGATCGACCGGGATCAGATGGAGAGCGCCCGCAAGATGCTGCGCGGCATCCGCAACGGATACCCGCGGGCGCTGGGCGACGCGACGAAGCGCACCACCACCGCGGTGCGCACCCGCGTGGTGCGCGAGGTCGCCGCCGACGTGAACGTGCGGCAGAACAAGCTGTACCAGCGGGGCAACAAGCGCCGACCGATCACCGAGAAGTTGGTGAGCGGCCAGGGCGGACACGCCGTGGGCGGCCAGGTGACGGTGAGCAAAGGAAGGATCCCCCTGGGCCGCTTCGCCAGCCGGCAGCTCTGGAAGGCCGGCAAGACGCAGGGGCGGCTGCGAACGCGGGTGAGCTACCGCATCGACAAGGGCGGGCGCCGGGCGTCGATCCGCGACGCGTTTCAGGTGGAGTTCAAGAGCGGTTTCGTGGGCGTGTTCCGCGGCTGGAAGAGCCGCGGGCGCCGGCGAAAGCTCAAGTCCACCGACCAGCTGTTCGGCCCCAGCGTGCCGGGCGTGGCCGAGAAACGCCCGGGGGTGCGCAACCTAATCCGCCGCGGGGCCGGCGACCTGTACGAAAGCAACCTGAGCAAGCGCGTGAGCGCCCTGCACGCCCGCGCCGCCGCCCGCCGCTGACCCAGCCACCGCCCCACCATGCCCGACCCCGTCTCCATCCACGAACGCATCGACCGCGAGCTGGCGCGACGCATGGCGCTGGCCCTGCCGGCGTGGCTGGCGGGCGAGCAGGCCGCGGGCCGCGTGGCGGCGGCCGACGCGGCGGCCGCCCGGGTCCACCGCTACGACCAAGACGAGGAGCAGGCCCGCGACTACGGGCTGTTCAGCCCCCTGCTAGACAGCGACGACAGCGTGGCCGAGCCCGGCGGCCAGGGCAACGGCGGCTACACCACCTGGCGCCGCGACGTGGCGTGGATGGTGTTCTGGCAGAAGCGCACGCAGACGGATCCGGCGATCGCCAGCCACCACCGCATCGCTGCTTGGCTAGAGCGGCAGACCATCGCTGACGACCAGCTGGCCGAGGCCGACACGCAGGCGCCGCTCATCACCGACATGGAGATCCGCGGCACGCAGCTGCTGGAACCGGTGAAAGACCAGACGGACATGGTCAGCGCCATCTTTTTTGAACTGATCTACGACACCCGCCGCGGGAACCCCTACCTGGGCCCCGCCGCACCCGAAAGGCAGGAATGGCAATGAGCGACAACTTCCCCCCCATGAGCATTCGGCAGGCGATCCTTGGCGCCACCGTCGAGACCGTCAGCGGCACCGCGCAGCTGCCCACCGCGGCGCTGAACAACACCGTGGTGTACGACGCCAAGATGATGGCCGACGGGCTGTTTGAGGGCGGCGAGAGCGCGCCGGTGGGCAACTTCGGCGGCACCGAGCCCAGCACGCCCGGGCCGCAGAAGGGCAAGGCCAGCTTCCGCACGGAGCTGCGCTTTGGCGACGCCACGCCCACGCTGCTTTCGGCCGCAGGGTTCAGCGTCGCGGGCGGTGTGGCCACCGCCGACTACATCAACCTGGCCAACCACCAGACCCTGACGCTGGCGCTGTGGGAGGGCGGCCGGCGCAAGCACCTGTTCGGCGCGAGCTGTAGCAAGTGCGAGATCGCCCCCGAAAGCAACGGCCAGCGCATCTACCTGGACTGGGAATTCAGCGGCGTGTGGGGCGGCGTGGTGAACGACGCCATGCCCGCCGACACCACCGTCACCACCGCGGCGATGCGCAGCGCCGGCATCACGCTGACCGAAGACGGCTCCGAGATCCCGCAAGTGAGCGGGTGGAGCGTGGACCTGGGCCCCGAAACCAACCAGCGCGGCGACGCGACCTCGCCCACGGCGCTGAACCGCTACCAGGTGGAAGACGGCCGGCCCAAGCTGAAGCTAGACCCCGAGGCCCGGCTGGTGGACCAGTACGACGCCTACGGCCTGCTGCTGGCCGGAGGCACCCACGCCATCGTGCTGGGGCTGAGCGACGGCGCGGGCAACACCTGCACCATCAGCATGCCGCGGGCCCAGCGCATGAGCGTGACCGACGCCGAGCGCGAGAAGAAGCGCGTGGACGAGGTGGAGTTCATGTTGCACCGCAACGCCGCCAGCGCGGGGGTGGTGATCACCTTCGCCGCGGCGTAACCGGCAGCAGACCCCCACGGCCCGCCGGCCTGACCGCTGGCGGGCGCGCTTTCAGAACTGCCTCCAACACCGGAACCATGCCATGCCCATGCCCAAACCCGACATCACCACCATGCGTCTGGCCATCTGCGCCACCCACGGCGGGTGGCACCGCCGCCGCCTGCACGAGCTGCTGAACAAGTGGCACGCCATGGCCAAAGACGAGCAAGACAAGGCCCTGGCCGCCGTGAAGGGCTGGAGCGACGACGAGCGGCGGCTGCTGGAGAAGAAGCTGCCCAGCCTGGAGTCGCTGGAGCCCAAGGGGGCCAAGCCCGCCGTGGCGGAAAAGGCGGCGCCCGCCACCGACCGCGAGGCCAAGCCCGCACCG
>CALLPP010000136.1 GCA_938015655.1 uncultured Algisphaera sp. | reverse complement strand
ACCAGCCGGCCACAGACTTTGCCTCGATCAACGCGGCGGTGCTGCAGAAGCTGGAGTCGGAGATCAGCGTGGCGGTGCCGACCGTGACGCCTGCCCCCGTTCCTGCCCCTGCTCCTGCCCCCACGCCCGATCCCAACGCGGTGCCCACGCCCGGCGCCGCGGCGGGCGGCTTGCTGGGCCTGGTGGGGCTGATGGCCCGTCGCCGGCGCCGTTGAGGTCACCACCGATCGCTCTGGCGTCTCCGCGACACCAGACGCGTGCGAGCCCGCCCTCGGATGGGGCGGGTTTTTTCTTGGTCTGTGGCCGGTGACGCGGGCCTTGGCGACTTGTGGCGGCGTGGCGGGGGGGCTACCATCCGCCTTCACCGGGCCTGTAGCTCAGTTGGGAGAGCGCTGCCTTTGCAAGGCAGATGTCGTCGGTTCGAGCCCGTCCAGGTCCACTGCCCGCCCGTTTTCGGGCGGGTTTTTTCTTGGTCCCTGCGTTAAGGGTTCTGCTTTGTCTGACGCCGCCGATTTGAGTCTGCGTCTTGCCACGCCGGTGGACGAGCTGCCGGGGGTGGGGCCCGCGCGGCAGAAGACTTTGGCGCGGATGGGGGTCGTGTCGGTGACGGACCTGCTGCGGCACTATCCGTTGCGGTACCAGAAGGAGGCGGCGGAGGGCTCGATTGACGAGTTGCCGACGGACGGCAAGACGGTGGGGGCGGCGCGGGGCGAGATCGCGGCGTGCCGGTGGGTGGGGGATGCGTACGGGCGCAAGGGGCGCTTTGAGGCGACGCTGCGCGACGCGACGAGCCGCGACACGCTGCGGCTGACGTGGTTCAACCTTCCGTGGCTGAAGGACAAGCTGCACCCGGGCATGACGATCCGGGTGAACGGGAAGGCCAAGGAGTTCAACGGTTATCCGCAGATGGTCAGCCCGGCGTGGGAGGTGATCGACTTGGACGCCTCGGGCACCGAGGTGGACGCCAAGCCCGCGCGGCTGCGGCCGGTGTATCCGGGTTCGGAAAAGATGAAGTCCGCGGCGATCGAAGCGCTGCTGGACCACGCGCTGCCGCGGCTGCTGCCGCAGGTGTGCGACCCGGTGCCCGAAGACCGTCGCAGGGCTTTGGAGCTGCCACCGCTGGACCGGGTGCTACGCATGATTCACCGGCCTGAGGACACGGACGAGCCTAAGGCGGCGCGGCGGCGGTTGGCGTTCAACGAGCTGTTGTTGTTGCAGCTGGCGATCACCAAGCGTCGGGCGGACGTGGAGCGCGGGTCGGTGGCCCGGGCGTTGACGCATGATGGAGACATTGACAAGCGCATCCGGGCGCGGTTTCCGTTTGCGCTGACCGAGGCGCAGCGGCTGGCGGTGGACGAGATCACGGGTGATTTGGTGCGGGCGCGGCCGATGAACCGGTTGTTGCAAGGCGACGTGGGGGCGGGCAAGACGGTGGTGGCGCTGTACGCGATGCTGACGGCGGTGGCCAACGGCTCGCAGGCGGTGCTGATGGCGCCCACCGAGCTGCTGGCCGAGCAGCACTTCCGGTCGATCGGGGCGATGATCGCGGGGACCAAGACCAAGATGGTGCTGCGGACCGGCCGGGCAAAACGCAAGAAGGAAACCGAGGCGATCGCGGCGGGGGAGGTGGACCTGGTGGTGGGTACCAACGCGATCTTGAACCTGACCTTTGCCGACCTGGCCGTGGCGGTGATCGATGAGCAGCACCGCTTCGGGGTGATGCAGCGG
Source organism: uncultured Algisphaera sp. (assembly GCA_938015655.1). GTDB lineage: Bacteria > Planctomycetota > Phycisphaerae > Phycisphaerales > Phycisphaeraceae > Algisphaera. Next base: position 4,742 of record CALLPP010000136.1, on the reverse strand, counting down.
GCGGCGCTGCGAGGGGCCGAGCGGGGGCCGGACGGGCGTATCCCCACGCCACATACGCTGGTGATGACGGCCACGCCGATCCCGCGCTCGCTGAGCTTGACGCTACTGGGCGATCTGGACACCACCACGCTGGGCGGGCTGCCGCCGGGGCGCAGCCCGATCGATAGCCGGGTGGTGATGCCGCTGCAGACCGACGAGGTGTACGGGTATTTGCGCAAACGGCTGGCCCGCGGCGAGCAGTGCTACGTGGTGGTGCCCGCGATCGAGGACAAGCCGGTGGACCCGGGCGACGGGCTGGATGCGCCCAAGCTGAAGCTTAAATCGGTCGAGGCGCACGCGACGGACCTGGAAGGGCGGTTTTTTCAGGGTTTCCGGGTGGGGCGTGTTCACGGGCGTTTGAAGGCCGAGCAGCGCCAGGCGGTGATGGAAGACTTCCGCAGCGGGAAGCTGGACGTGCTGGTGGCCACGACGGTGATCGAGGTGGGGGTGGACGTGCCCAACGCGACGCTGATGGTGATTGAGCACGCCGAGCGGTTTGGTTTGGCCCAGTTGCACCAGCTGCGGGGGCGGGTGGGACGCGGCGATCACGGGCGGCGTAGCCTGTGCGTGTTCGTGGCGGACCCGACCACCGAGGACGCGGCCAAGCGGATGGACGCGATCGCGGGCACGCGGGACGGGTTCAAGATCGCGGAGATGGACTTACAGATCCGAGGGATGGGCAACATTTTGGGCACACAGCAGAGCGGGATGCCGCCGCTGCGGCTGGCGGCGATTCCCGAGGACTTGGACCTGTTGAAAATGGCCAAGCGCGAGGCGTCGCGGATGATCGATGCGGACCCGGATTTGGTGGCGCCCGAGCACCGGCTGCTGCGGCAGGTGCTTTTGGCGCAGTATGGCGAGAGCTTGGGCCTGGTGGACGTGGGCTGACGGGCGCGGGGCGGATCTAGCGCTTGGGTGGCGCGGGGGGCAGTGCGGCGGCGGCCCGCGCGGTTTCGTGGGCCAGTGCGTCGATGCGCTGGGTAACTGCGGGCGCCGGGGCGGCGTCCGGGCCGAAGTCGCCGTCGTCGGCGTAGACAAAGCGGGGCACCACCCAGCAGCGGAAGTCGAGCATGAGGCTGGCAACCAGGCCCGTGGCGCTCATGTAGCTGCCGCGCCCGCCCGCGGAGCAGATGAGCCCGACCACCTTGCCGGTGAGGCTGCGGCCGGTTAGTTCGATCAGGTTTTTGGCCGCGGCGTTGACGTCGAAGTTGTAGACGGGCGTGGCGAGGATGACCGCGTTGGCCCGGGCCAGGCGCTGGGCGAGGCCCGCGACCGCCGGGTCGCCGTAGGCGGCGCCCCCGTCGCACAGCGGCAGGGGGTGGTCGCGCAGGTCGATCCAGTCGGTGTCGGCCCCGGCCCGGGCCAGGGGTTCACGCAGGTGTTGGGCCAGCGCGGCGGAGCGGCTTTCGGGGTTCAGCGAGCAGCAGACAACGGCGATACGCATGGGCGGATCCTAGCGGCGCTCGGACACGGCGGCGGGGGCCGGTGGAAGCGGGAGGGGCCAGGCAGGCGATAGGATGATGGCCGGTTTCCGGGCGGCCGCTTCCGCCGGGGTGTTTCTCCCATGCGAGGTCTTGCGATGATGGTCATGTTTTCGGTGGTACGTTGGATGCTGGTGGTTGGTGCGGTGGTGCTGGCCCCGGCGGCGTTGGCGGCGCCCAACATCGTGCTTATTTACGCCGACGACATCAGCGCGCGGGAGTTGCCGGTGTACGGCTCTAACGTGTGGACTGACCCGATGGGCCGCGACACGAAGGACCAGAAGTACCGGGCGCAGACGCCGGTGCTGGACCGTTTGGCGGAAGAGGGGGCGTGGGTGCGCACGATGTGGGCCGCGACCATCTGCTCGCCCAGCCGCGCGACGATGATGACCGGGCGCTACGCCCACCGGCACAAGTGGTGGCACAACGACGAGCTGGGGGTGGAGGTGCTTAAGGGGGGGCACACGCGGGTGTGGCCGTTCTACGAGAGTTCGCCGCGCGGCATCGGCCAGGTGGCCCAGGAGGGCGGCTATGCCACCTGCTGGGTGGGCAAAACCCAGATGAAACGGGCGGACATGACCCGTTACGGATTCGAAGAAGGCTTTTTTACCCCCGGTGAGCCCTACCCGGGGCGGAGCCCGTACACGGACCTGGCGGTGGAACGCCAGCCTAAACCCGGCGGCAAGGGAAACCAGGTGGTGAACGTGGACACCGGCGAGGTGGTGGACTACTACCCGATCACGAGCTGGCTGTGGAAGCCTTCGGCGGCGGTGATGGATGCCTCGACGCGCAACCGGCCCGGGGGGGTGGCCTGGTGGCCGCGCGACGACGCGGAGGCGGCGAAGGTCAACCACGGCCTGAACACCTACGGGCCGGACGTGGAGCTGGACTACATCTTTGATTTCATGGAGCGGCAGAAGGCGGCGGACAAGCCGTTTTTCATCTACCACACCACGCACCTGGGCCACGGGCACTTTGATTTTTTGAATGTCAGCGGCGGCTCGCCCTGGCCCGGCACGCCGGTACTGCGCTGGGACGGCCAGACCTACCACCGCACCGAGCCGGCAATCACCGGCGACGCGGGGCAGTACGACACGCACGGCACGGTGACGGACCCGGGCATCCACCATCACGTGAACTATTTGGACTATCAGGTGTCGCTGTACCTGAAAAAATTCAAAGAGCTGGGCGTGGAGAACGACACGGTGCTGGTGTTCTGTGCCGACAACGGCAGCTCGGGCTACGGCAAGGGCAGCCCCGACCGGCAGAAGGGCACGCACGTGCCGATGATTGTTTACGCCCCGGGGCAGGGCTGGGTGCGCGAGGGTGAGCAGGACGTGCTGTCGGACGTGTCGGACCTGCTGCCGACGATCGCCGAGCTGGCGGGGGTGGAGCTGCCGGCGGACTACGAGGTGAACGGCCAGAGCCTGCTGCCGTTTCTACGCGGACAGTCTGAGACCCACCGGTCGTACATCTACGGGTTCCGCCGGGACCAGCAGCTGATCCGCGGCACGCGCGTGATGAAGGACGGCAAGGAGCGGTGGTGGGACGTGTCGTCGCGGCCCGCGGACCTGATCAGCTTCGAAGAGATCAAGGACTGGGACGCGGTCTCGTCCGCACACCGGGCCGAGCGGGACCGTTTGCAGGCGGTGCTGCCGCGGTTCTCTCGGGAATCGACGACGCGCGATGCTCCGCGCGGCCGCGCGGGCAGGTGAGATTTTTTGCCGTGGGGTGGGGCCGGGGGCGGCGTCGCCACGGGCTCGCCCCCACGCCCACGATCTGGCCGGGCGGCAGGCGGAGCGGGGGTGGGGTACACTGGTCGATTCGTCGTTTTGTGACGGCCTGCTCTGTTTTTGGGCGGGCCGCTTTGCGTAAGGCCGATCCGGCTTGCGCCGCTCTTTCGAGGACTTTGCCGTGCCCCAGAACCCACTTGATAAGGCCGCCGCGCTCGTTGAGGCTTACGGCTACATCCGCGCGTTTGCGGGTAAGACCGTGGTGGTCAAGATCGGCGGCTCGATCATGGACGAGCCGGACAACCTGATGTCGCTGGTGGAAGACGTGTGCTTCATGGCGGCGGTGGGCATTCGGCCGGTGCTGGTGCACGGCGGGGGCAAGGCGATCAACCTGGCGCTGTCCGAGGCGGGGATGGAGTCGCACTTTGTGCAGGGGCGGCGTTATACCGACGAACGTACTTTGGCCATCGCTGAGCACGTGCTGGTGAGTCAGATCAACGCGTCGATCGTGGCCGGGGCCCAGGGCCTGGGCCAGCGGGCGATGGGATTGCACTCGCTGGGCAGCTGTGCGGTGTTCGGCGACCGGCTGCGGCTGGACGGCGAGGGCGACCGGAAGATCGACATCGGCCTGGTGGGCAAGGTGCGGTGGGTGAACACGGAGCTGATCCATGCGGTGACGGCCGGGGGCACGATCCCGGTGATCGCGCCGATCGTGCGTGACGCCGCGGGCGGCAAGTTGAATGTGAACGCGGACTCGGTTGCGGGCTGTGTGGCGGGTGAGTTGAAGGCGGACAAGCTGGTGGTCGTCAGCGACACGCACGGCATCCGCACCCGCGACGACGCAACCGAGACGGCGGCGAGCCTGACCCGGGTGGAGATCCAGGACTTGATCGAAGCCGGCGTGATTGCGGGTGGCATGCTGCCCAAGGTCGAGGCGTGCCTGACGGCGGTGGGCGGGGGGGTGCCCAAGGCCCACGTAATCGACGGGCGGATCCCCCACGCGCTGTTGTTGGAGGTGTACACCGACCGGGGTATCGGCACCGAGATTGTTTCGTAGCGCTGGCGGGGTGAACCGGGACCCGGCAGTTTGCGTACCGCGGGGCCGGTGTCGGGGTGGGTTAAACCGTTTTTTGGGAACTTGGACATGCAGCATTTTCTTAACATCACCGACCATGCGCCCGAGGCGATCCGCCGGGTGCTGATCCGCGGGCTGGAGTTGCGGGCCGAGCGAAGGCGCGCCGGGGTGAACGCGCCGGTGCTTGCGGGACAGTCGCTGGCGATGCTGTTTGAAAAGCCGTCGCTGCGCACGCGGGTGAGTTTTGAGCAGGCGATGAATCATCTGGGTGGCCGGGCGGTGGTGCTGGGCCGCGACGAGGTGGGACTGGGCACACGCGAGTCGGTGGCGGACGTGGCCCGGGTGCTGGGGGGTATGGTCGAGGGGATCGCGGCGCGGGTGTTTTCGCACGCAAGCTTGGATGCGCTGGCGGCG
>CALLPP010000135.1 GCA_938015655.1 uncultured Algisphaera sp. | reverse complement strand
ACTTCGACGACTTCGCACTCGCCGAAGTGGTTGCCGCCGCCGTAGGAGCCGAGCTGGGCGACCTTGTTGGCGAAGGCGGGGAACTTGCCGGTGTCGATGAGGTGATCGAGGCGGGCTTTGAGGGCGTCTTGGGTGTTGTCGTGGCCCAGGTGGTGGCTGTCTTCGCAGCGGTGGCGCCAGGCGCGGGGGATGCCCAGCAGCTCGCAGACCTTTTTGGAGGCGCCTTCGGTGGCGACGATCTTGCCGATCTCGGGGTGGACCGGCCGCGACTTGGGCGCTTGGCGCTGGCCCTTGCCGGCGCCGGTGGGGGTGCGGGCGCAGATCGCGTCGATCAGCTGGCGGCGGACGGTCTTGTCGGCGACGGCGTCGGCGGGCAGGTCCAGCTGCAGCAGGCTCATGCTGCACTTGATGTCGAAGCCCACGGGGCCGGGGTAGATGTGGGTTTTGCTGGCCATGGTGCAGCCGACGGGCGCGCCATAACCAAGATGCGCATCGGGGTTGAGCACGAGCGCGTCGATGCCCGGGGCGGTGCGGCTGTTGAGGGCTTGCTTCAGGCACACGTCGTCGAACCCGCCGCGGATGGTGGGGGTGCCGATGACGGTGATGGGCGTGCCCTTGTTGCCCGGCAGGGGCAGGATGGCGGTGGCTTCGCTGGTGGGGATGATTTGTTCGCGGAGGGGGGTGGTCATGCCCGGACGATCGCGGCGGGCGAGGGGGGTGTCAATACTCCAGATGCTGTATGGGTGGGTGGGGCAGAGGCGTTAGGCGTTAGGGCCTAGGGCTTAGGAAGAGGCCTGCGGCCGGCTTTGACGCTGACCACGGCTTGCTCCGGTTCTAGGCCCTAACGCCTCCGCCGCCGGGCGCGGCCCTCCACCGCGCACAAAAAACCCCGCCGGGTTGGGCGGGGCTCGTTGAGCGTTGGAGCTTCGTAAGCCTCACTCGGCGGCGGCTTCGGCCGTTTCGGGCTTGGCGGCGGCGGCCTTCTGCACGTCGGCGCGGGCGGCTTCTTGCTTGGCGACGGTTTCGAGGCCTCGGCGGCGGTCGCGGAGGCGACGCTTCTTGCCCACGCGGTCGCGGAGGTAGTAGAGCTTGGCGCGGCGGGCGTCGCCGCGGCGGACGATGTCGACCTTGTCGATGCGGGGGCTGTGCATCGGGAAGGTGCGCTCGACGCCTTCGTTGGCGACGATGCGGCGGACGGTGAAGGTCTCTTCGAGGCCGCCGTTCTGCTTCTTGATGACGACGCCTTGGAAGACCTGGATGCGGCTCTTGTCGCCTTCGATGATCTTCACGTGGACGTCGACGGTGTCGCCGACGTGGATCACGGGCAGGTGGGTCTTGAGGTGGCTTTTCTGGACGTGGGCGAGAATTTCGTCGCTCATGGCGGGCAGTTCGTTGAGGCCTCGGCGGGCCGGGAGCGGGGTGGTCTGCGGTGGCCGCAGGCGGTGAAAAGCGGGCTTCCGGATCGGAAGCGGAGAGCCAAGGAGTTTAGCGATTGATCGGGGTTTGTCGAACCCCTGAAGGTTGGATGGTTGGGTGGGGTGGGGGCGAGGCGGCTTAAAACGGGCTGGGCCAGCGGATGAGGCCCGGGGGGATGGGGCGCCGGATTTTGAGGTCCAGGGTGTGGAGGGCGGGTGCGAACTGATCGTAAATACTGGTAAATCCTTCATCTGCGGCCAGGCTGAAGCCGGTTTCGGCGAGCTGCGGGTCGTCGCTGAAGGTGAACAGTCGGGCGGCGCGGGCGTCGCGGGCTTGGCGGACGGCTTCGCGGAGCAGGGCCCGGTACAGGGCGAGGGTCCAGTGGTCGGGGTGAACGATGGTCGGTCCCAGGGCGAGCATGCCTCGGGTGGCGGTTTCGGTGTCGTGGGTGAGGGCGACCAGGGGTAGGTGGGCGATCAATCGGTCGTCTTGCTCGGCCAGCAGGGAGGTGATGGCGTCGGGCCCGGCGAGCAGGTCGGCGAGGCCGGCGGGGTCGAGGCTGGGGCCCGGGCCCGGGAGCGGACCGTGGGTGCGGGCGAGGTGCAGGATGGCGTTGCGGTCTTCGCTGGCGGCTTCGCGCAGGACCACGAGCGGCGGGGGGGAGGTGCTGCGGTCGTGGGGCAAGCCCAGTAGGTCGGGGCGTCGCTGGGCGGTCATGCGCTCGGCGGTGTCGGTGCGCCAGCGGTCGATGGCGGCGTGGTCGCCGCTTTGGAGTACGGCGGGCACGTCGCGGCCGTCCCACGCGGCGGGGCGGGTGTAGTGGGGGTGGTCGAGCAGGCCGCGAGCCCCCGGGGCGAAGCTGTCGTCGCGGGCCGAGTCGGCGTGGCCCAGGGCTCCGGGGAGCAGGCGGACCACGGCGTCGATGAGCACGAGCGCAGGCAGCTCGCCGCCCGAGAGCACGAAGTCGCCGAGGCTGATTTCGTCGAGCCCGCCGCCGTCGTCGTCGTCGCGCAGGCGGTCGAGCACGCGCTGGTCGATGCCTTCGTAGTGGCCGCAGAGGATGACTAGGCCCGGGGCCCGCGCGAGCTCGGCGGCCAGGGGCTGGGTGAGGGGCCGGCCTTTTGGGGTGACAAAGACGCGGCGGGGCGGGGCGGGGTGGTGGGCGGTGACGGCTTGCACGGCGTCCCAGACCGGCTGGCACTGGAGGATCATGCCCGGGCCGCCGCCGTAGGGCGGGGCGTCGACGCGTTGGTGTTTGGCGTCGGCGGACCAGTCGCGGAGGTTGTGGACGTGGTAGTCGGCGACGGGCGGGCGGACGTGTTGGGGGTTGGCTGGGTCGGGCAGCGGGGCGGCGGCCCGCTTGAGGATGCTCGCGTCCAGCACGCCGGGGAACATCTGCGGGAAGAGGGTGAGGGTGTCGATGCGCAGCGGGGCGGCGGTGGGCATGAGGCGAGGGTAGCAGCCGCGCGTGGCCGGGCCGGGCGGTCGTTGTTCACGATGCGGGTGCTTTGGTTTAGATCCACCGCCGGACGCGGGCGCGGTAGGCGTGGTAGTCGGCGCCGAACCGGGCGTCGAGGGCTTTTTCTTCGGGTTCCACCAGTTGGCGTTGGACGATCCAGGCGAACAGCGGCGGGACGGTGGCGGGCCCCAGCGAGCCGCCGATGATGACGCCGCCGACCAGGATGAGGACCATGCCCAGGTACATGGGGTTACGGGTGAAGCGATACACACCGCCGGTGACCAGGGCGGTGCTGCGTCGTCCGGGCATGACGGGGGTGCGCTGGCGGCGGAAGCCGCGGTAGGCGGCGATTTGGATGCCGGCGCCCGTGGTGATGGGCAGCCAGCCCAGCTGGCTCCAGGGCAGGTGGATGAAGAGCGCCACGGGAAGCAAGCGGTCGAGGATGATCTGCGTGGCGCCCGCGAGCGCGAGGTAGTGGGGCGCGATGAGCCGGGGGCGCGTGCTGGGGCCGGGAGCAGGTTCGGCGTCGGTGACAGGGGCGGCACGCATCGTGCGATGGTAAGCGATGGCGGAAACCGGTTTGGGCCGGCGGTGGGGGCGGGAGGCGCGTAAAAAAACCGGGCGGCCGCGATGCGGGGCCCGGCTGCGCGTGGGGTCCGTGGGCCGCCGGTGTTATTCGGCGGCGGGGGTGGCCTTGCCGGTCTTCTTGTCCAGGATTCCCTGTTTGGCCAGCAGGTCGCGGACGGTGTCGGACGGTTGGGCGCCGACGCTTAGCCAGTAGCGGATGCGCTCGGCTTTGAGCGAGATGCCCTTGGTTTCGTCTTGCTCGGTGGGGTCGAAGTAGCCGAGCTCTTCGATGGGCTTGCCGTCGCGGGGCGAGCGCTGGTCGATGGCGTTGAGGCGGTAGAACGGCTTGTGGGTGCGGCCGAAACGTTTTAGGCGGAGACGAACCATGGTCGGTGTCCTTTGGAGGGCCGCGGGAGGCGGCGTGACCGGGGGAGGTGCCGGGGCGGGACGTCCGCCGGGGCAGGCGGCACAGGGTAGCCCATTTCGACGTGGGGGCAAGGCGGGCGCGGCGTGCCGTGGCTGCCCGGGGGAGCGGAGCGGGGAAGAAGGCGTACGAAACGACGGGGCTGCAGGAGTCGCTTTTAAATTAATACAAAATTTCGAGCAAGAGACCTGGTGCTGATGGCCACGAAATCCCCCATAATGGGCGGTAACAAGAGGTTTTTGGAATTTTTTTGGAGTGTCGTAAGTTATTGCATTGAATTGCAGATTCTTTCACTCAGGACTTATTTCCATGACGAACGAGACTCGGCATGTGTTGCAGGCCATTCGTGGTAACGACTTTGAAGTGGAAGTGCGTCGTGACGAGGGTGAAATTTCTGTCTTTGTGATCGACCACCGTCGCAACGCCGAGTCGTCTTTTAGCTTTGACCCGGCGAACGAGGCGCAGGTGGTGGGCGAAATGGCGCGTCGGTTTTGTTCGGCCAACCAGCGGGCGGCAATTTTTGGCCACCGCACGCACCTGGTGCCCAACGGCCCTTATCGCTACGCGATGGTCTAGAGCTCCGCATCGGATATCTGAATGGCTGCTGACCGCGGGCGTGGTTCCCGCAAGGAGGTCGGAGCGGGCGGCCCCGAAGGTGGGCCGATGGAAACCGCGCCCCGGGGGGCAATGTCTCGCAAGGCACGGCGGTTAAATCCTGTGGTGCGGTGCTCTGATTCGTGCGGTTGGCTGGCGGCGGGATGCCCTCGGGGCTGTGTGTGACGATGGGGTGCGGTCAGGGGCCCTCGGCCGGCGCGGGGGAGACGAAGTGGCCCGGGCCGACCTCGACCAGATCTGGGCGGTGCAGCAGGCGCTTTCGGGTGACGTATTCCACGCCGGGCTGGGGCCGGGCGTCGGAATCGACGGGCAGGTCTGCGGCCGGCGGGGGCTGGTTGAAAAAATGGATCGGGCTGGGCACGTCGCCCAGGAGCACGATGCGTCGGCGCTCGGCGTCGGGGTCGGGCATGGGGGCGGCGGACAGCAGTGCGCGGGTGTAGGGATGCTGGGGGTTGCGGTAGAGGGTGTCGCGGTCGGCCAGTTCGACGATGCGGCCCAGGTACATCACGGCGATGCGGTCGCAAAAGTGTTCGACGACCGCGAGGTTGTGGGCGATGAACAGGTAGGACAGGCTGAATTCGTCCTGTAGGTCGTTCAGCAGGTTCAGCACTTGGGACTGCACGCTGACGTCTAGGGCGGACACCGGCTCGTCGCAGACGACGAAGGCCGGGCCGAGGCTGAGCGCGCGGGCGATGCCGATGCGTTGACGCTGGCCGCCGGAGAATTCGTGGGGGTAGCGCTCGGCGTGGTCGCGATGCAGGCCGACCTTGACCAAAAGCTCGCGCACGCGGTCGGGGATCTCACTGCGCGGGTGCAGGCGGTGCACGGCCATGGGTTCGCCGACGATGCGGCCGACGGTCATGCGCGGGTTCAGGCTGCCCACCGGGTCCTGGAAGATGATCTGCATCTCGCGGCGCAGTGCCCGCATACGGGAGCGTGAGGCGGTGAAGACGTCTTCGCCGCGGAAATGAACCCGGCCCGAGGTGGCGGGGATCAGCCGCAGCAGGCTGCGGCCGACGGTGGACTTGCCGCAGCCCGACTCGCCGACCAGGCCCAGGCTCTTGCCCGGGAAGACGTCGAAGGACACGTCATCGACCGCGCGCACGTCGCCGACGTGGCGCTTGAGCAGGCCGCGTTTGACCGGGAAGTAGGTCTTCAGGTTCCGGACCTGCAGCAAAGGCGTGGGCGGCGGGGCGTAGCCTGCGGGTGGCGCGTCGGGTGTGGTGGTGGGGTCGGGCGCAGACATCGGGCCAGTTTAGGGGAGCCTGAGCAGCACGAAGCGGGTGAGGTAGGTGCTGAAGGTGGTCGCGTCCCAGTGGCGGGTGGTCAGCAGCAGGGGGGCCGCCGGGTCGCGGCCGGCCAGTGCGGCCCGCAGTTCTGCTTGGTTACGCACTCGCTGGCGGTCCAGGTGGGTGATGATGGTCTGTCGTCGGACCCCTTGGTTGTACGCCCAGGAGCTGTGGCGCACGTCCAACGCCATGGGGCCGACCGCGTCGGGGGTCGGGGGCAGGTTCAGGGTCCGGGCGTCTTGGGTGTCGAAGTCGGCGAGGCGTTCGATCCCGAAGTTGTTCAGCAGGTCGTGGGTGTAGCCCCGGCCGGGAATGAATTCGGGGGTGGCGGCGGTGCGGTTGGCCCGCGGTGGCCCGGGCAGCGGGTCGAGGACGGCGGTGACGGTGGTGGGGGCGGGTTGGTCGGCGCGGAGGACTTTCAGCGTGACCTGTGACCCGGGTGGAAAGGTGGACACCAGGTAGCGCAGCTCTCCGGGGGTGGTGACGGAGTGGCCGGCGACGGCGGTGACCACGTCGCCCTGGCGCAGGCCCGCCCGGTCGCCTGGGCCGCCGGCTAGCGGGTGGGTGATCAGCACGCCGCGGGTGTCGGGCGCCAAGCCTAGAGCCAGGGCCAGTTCGTGCGGCAGGTCTCCGATCATCACCGCGAGGTAGCCGCGGGGCACGGTGCCGGCCCGGATGAGGTGGTCGGCCACCCGCACGGCGATCTGCACGGGGATGGCGAACCCCAGCCCCAGGAAGCCGCCCGACGCGGCGGGTTGGTGATCGTCGGGTTTGCGCTGATCTGAGGCGATGGCGAAATTCATACCCACCACGCGGCCGTGGATGTCGGTGAGCGGCCCGCCGGAGTTGCCGGGGTTGATCGCGGCGTCGGTCTGGATGAACGACTCGTAGCGGCCGCGGGGGTCGAGTGAGAGCTGCCGGCCGCTGGCCGACACGATGCCCTGGCTGACGGAGAAGTCGAAGGCCAGCGGCGAACCGAAGGCGAAGACCAGCTCGCCCTTGGCCACCGGTTCGGGGCTGATGGCTGCGGCGTGGAAGGGGCCGCCTTCGACTTCCAGCACGGCTACGTCGGTGGCTTTGTCGGCGCCCACCAGCGCGGCGTCATATTCGCGACCGTCGGCGAAGCGCACGACGATCCGGTCGGCGTTTTGCACCACGTGGTGGTTGGTGAGGATGTAGTCGCGCGGGTCGGTGGGGTGGTTGGCGGGGCGGTATACCCAGCCCGAGCCGTTGCCGGTGGGCGGTGCCGGGTCGTAGCGGTTGGTCACCAGGCCGCCGCGGTTGTACACGCGGATGTGTACGACGCTGGGCTCGACGGCTGGTGGTACGCGCTGAAACGCGCTGGATAACAGTGCGAGGCTGGGATCGCTGGTCAGCCCGTCGCGCACGGTGGTGAGCTGGGCGTCGGTGCGCGACCAAGCGGTGCGGCGGACGACCTCGGGCCCCAGGATGAGCGCTGCGGTCAGGGCGAGGGCGAGGACCAAGCTGGGGCCGAGGTAACGCAGCGAACGCATGGGGGACTCGCTTCGTGAGAGGAGAGAGGGCCGGTGGTTAAGGCGCCGGTTGAGGGGGCGTTGCGGTGGCGGGCGGGCGGTCTGTCTTGACCTTGACCGGCAACGCGTGGAGGCGGTCAACGTTTTTCGGAGCGCTCTCCGGGAGGGGCTGTTCGTCGCTTAGCAGTGGGGTCGTTGGTCCGCTTGATCACTTGACTATGTTGCTCCGCATGGCGTAGGGCCCGCCGTCGGCCAGGTAGCGGCCGCTTTCCACCAGGTCGACCCATTTGCGGGCGAGGTCTTGCAAAGCCTGGCCACCGTGGCCGCCGGGCGGGGCGAAGGACGGCTGCCAGTCGGTCATGCCCAGCCAGTCTTGCAGCACGATGACGTGGCCGTGGCAGTCCGGGCCTGCGCCGCAGCCGATAACCGGGATGTCCACCGCGTTGATCACGGCGCGGGCGGCTTCGGCGGTGCTTTGTTCGATGAGTAGCATGGCAGCGCCGGCCTGCTGCAACTCGACGGCTAGGGCGGCGAGCTCGTCGATCCCGCGGTCGGTGCGGCCCGCCACCACCGGCACGCCGGTGCGCGGGGTGCGCTGGGGGCGCCAGCCGATGTGCGCGACTGTGGAGATCGCGGCGCGGTCCAGCTTTGCGATGAGCTCCACGTGGCGGTGGTCGACTTCCAGCTTCACGGCGTCGGCGTTGCCTTCGATCATGAAGCGCCCGGCGTTGTGGACCGCTTCCGCGTCGTCGGCGGTGTAGCTGAGAAAAGGCATGTCGCCCATGACAAAGGCCCCGGGGGCCCCGCGCTTCACCGCGGCGGTGAGCGTGAGCATGAAATCCACCGGCACGCGGATGGTGTCGTCGAAGCCCAGCACCACGCTGCCGGCGGTGTCACCCACCAGCATGACGTCCAGCCCGCCGCGGTACAGCCAGCGGGCGGTGGTCGCGTCGTAGCAGGTGAGCATCGCGAATTTCTGGCCGCCGGCGGCCCGGTGGCGGAGCGTGCGGAGCGTGACGGGGTCGGATGTGGCGGCGGGCGCGGTGGGCATCGCCCCATCATAGACCGGCCTTGGCGCAAGCCAGGGGCAACGTTGCCCCCCGGACCGCATGCATTTAAGGTTCCCGCCTCCGGCGGCCGCGCCGCTCCACCCCAGGACAAGCACGATGAACCCTGATTCGGCCCCGCCGGCCCACGCTGTCTCTGACGCGCCCCCCGCCGCTGCCGCGGGTGTGGCGGCCGACCGCGCCCCGCGGCCCCGTTTTTCGTTGCGGTCGATGCTGCCGCCTTCGCCCAAGGCCGACATCTTGTCGGGCCTCACCGTGGCCTTGGCCCTGGTGCCCGAGGCGGTGGCCTTCGCCTTCGTGGCCGGGGTGGATCCGATCATCGGGCTGTACTCAGCGTTCTTCATGGGGCTGATCACCGCGGTGCTGGGCGGACGGCCGGGCATGATCAGCGGCGCCACCGGCGCTATGGCGGTGGTGGTGGTGGCGCTGGTGGCCCAGCACGGGGTGGTGTACCTGTTTCCGGCGGTGATCCTGTGTGGTTTGCTGCAGATCGGCGTGGGCCTGGCGCGGCTGGGCAAGCTCATCCGCATGGTGCCGCATCCGGTGATGCTGGGCTTTGTCAACGGTCTGGCGATCGTGATCGGCCTGGCGCAGATTGGCAGCTTCAAAACCCTGGGCGACGACGGGCTGCTACGCTTTCTAGAGACCCCGCGTCTGCTGCTCATGATCGGCCTGGTGGCGCTGACCATGGCCATCATCCAGTTCCTGCCGCGGTTGACCAAGGCCGTGCCCAGCACGTTGGCGGCGATTTTGGTGGTCAGCCTGCTGGCCGCGGGGATCAACACCGCCTTCCCCGCGGAGTCGGACACCGGCAAGGCGGCCCCCACGGTTAAAGACATTTTGGTGGACGGCAAGCGGGCGGCCGCGGTGTCGGGCGTGGCCAAAGACCAGGTGCAGCAGCGGGCCGCCACCGCCGCGGCGCTGCTGGAAGACCGCGGGCTTAGCGGTCCGGGCGTGGACCTGAACCCCCGCCCGGTCTTGGGCCACGGCGATCTGCACGATGCGATCCATCACCTGCCCGCCGCCGCGGTGGTCGCGGCGGTGGACACGGTGCAGCACGCGGACGTGACCATGAAAGCGGGCCTGCCCAAGCCGTATTTCCTTGACCCGCAGTACGCCGGCGACGGGGCCACCCTGTCCGGCGGCTTGCTGCCGCCGATCACCCTGGCCACCCTGTGGATCATCTTGCCTTATAGCCTGGTGCTGGCGGGGGTGGGCCTCATCGAGAGCCTCATGACCCTGAGCCTGATCGACGAGATCACCGAGACCCGCGGCCGGGGCAACCGCGAGTGCATCGGTCAGGGTGTGGCCAACGTCACCAGCGGCTTTTTCGGCGGCATGGGCGGCTGCGCGATGATCGGCCAGAGCCTGATCAACGTGAAGTCCGGCGGCAAGGGCCGGCTGTCGGGCATCACCGCGGCAGTGTGTCTGCTGATGTTCGTGCTGCTGCTGGCCCCACTGATCGAGAAGGTCTCGATCGCCGCGCTGGTCGGCGTCATGTTCATGGTGGTCATCGGCACTTTCGAATGGACCACGCTTAAAACCTGGCACAAAGTGCCCTTCAGCGACGTGTTCATCATGGTGTTTGTCGCTGGCTACACCGTGGTGATGCACGACCTGGCCAGCGCCGTGATCCTAGGCGTGGTCATCTCGGCGGTGGTCTTCGCCTGGAAGAAGAGCCTGCACCTGGTGGCCGACGTGAAGTTCAACCCCGAGGGCGGCAAGGTGTACCAGCTGCACGGGCCGCTGTTTTTTGCCAGCGACGAGGCGTTCAAGGCCCTGTTTGCCTACGACGACGACCCGGATGACGTGGTGATCGACTTCTACTTCAG
>CALLPP010000134.1 GCA_938015655.1 uncultured Algisphaera sp. | reverse complement strand
CGCGGAGGCGCCGAGTGGAGGCAAGGCAGAGCAAATCAACCCGCCAACCCTCTATCTGAAATGATAGAAGAAACGCCGGACTTCGAGTGCCAATTTTTTGAGACATTGGAGTGGCTAACGGCAACGTTCACCGGGCCGCGGAAAACAAACTAACCATTCAAAAGCCGCGCGGCCCGCGGCTCCGTGTGCAACGCATTGTTATCACGCGGTTGCGTGATGGTTGATTTGATCGTCTAGTTCCGAAGAGATTGCGCCCAATATTGCAATGGCCTCTTCGGTGTCCATGGAAAGGTCCGCGCCGGGGCCAAGTTCTTCGTACACATATCGCCAATCAATAAAAGCCCTTGAGATGTCATCAAGCACTGTTCGGAATTCCCGTCCTTCAGCCGTCGGCTGAAAATTATGCTCTATGCGTTGTTGGGATTCATTGTCCCCGAGATTCTCGAAAAGATATGATAATAAATGTGTGTTCGAAGGAACCTCCGAGTTTAAGCAATAATGAAGGGCTTTGAGCGAAAGTTCGGTCGCGAATGCACGAAGCACAATTGCGGAAATGTAAATACCAGCCTTGAGTTCAGCCTCATCGGGGTTGGTGGCTGGGAGTGACCCGCTGTGAGCTTCAAGCACGAGAGCCGAGCGGTTGTGGCACACTGCCAAATTTCGCGGAGCCTTGACAAATTTGTGAAATTGATCCATTTGCTACAGCTCGATTCGAGCGGGATAACAGTTGATTATGCGGATCCGTATATCCGCGGATTTGGGAGGCTATACAGACCAGCGGGTCTGTCGATTCACTGTTTTCCGGAGAATAACCAGACCGACTTATTCTCACGGACTCTACCCGCAAGTCAAGTACAAGTAACCCGTAACGGTTCAAGTCGCCGGCATCTGGGGTTCACTGCTGGCTGCATATCACGCTGGGGCCAGCAGAGGGCCAGCGAAGATGACGACATGCTATTCACCGGCATCGCGACGCCAACCCGCCCCCTTGCTACATGCTTGCGTCCGCTGCCTTGCTCCGTGGCCTCGGCGTCTTGCACGCCGCCGCGAGCCTGCGCCGCGAACGGAGCAGCACGTGGGCGACCCCCTGCCACTCAACTCGGTGCCTGTCCCGTGGCCGCGTCGCGCATGACCGGCAGTTTCGAGTGCGCCGCGAACCCCCACTCAACTCGCGAGCGCAGCGAGCCCACGGGCTTGGGGTTGTAAGACATCCGCCCTCCAGCCGCATTCACCTTGCCACCGCTTGCTGCCGCAGGCAGTGATCCGCCAGCACCAGCAGCACCATGGCCTCGGCCATGGGCACGAAGCGCGGCAGCAGGCAGGGGTCGTGGCGGCCGCGGGTGGCGATGACGGTTTCTTGGCCGGCGCGGTCAACGGTGGGGCGGTCTTGCGGGATGCTGCTGGTGGGCTTGACGGCGCAGCGCAGCACGATGGGCATGCCGTTGGAGATGCCGCCCAACATGCCGCCGGCGCGGTTGGTGCTGGTGCCGATGGGCGGGGCCTTGCCCGGCGCGGGCACGAGCGTATCGCAGTGGCCGGTGCCCCGGGCGTGGGCCACGGCGAAGCCCTCGCCGAACTCCACGGCCATTACCGCGGGCAGGCTGAACATGGCTTTGCCCAGGTCGGCCCGCAGTTTATCGAACACCGGCTCGCCCCAGCCGGCGGGCACGCCGGTGGCCACCACGCGGGCGGCGCCGCCGATGCTGTCTTGCTGCTTGCGCACGTCTTTGATCCGTTGCTCCATCCGCTCGGCGGCGGCGGGGTCGGGGCAGCGCACGGGGTTGGCCTCGACCTGATCTAAGGTGACGGCGGCGGGGTCGGGGATGTCGGCGTGGACGTCGCCGACCTGGTCGACCATGCCCAGCACGCCGATGCCGTGACTTTGGGCCAGCAGCTTGCGGGCGATGGCCCCGGCGGCGACGCGGGCGGTGGTCTCGCGGGCGCTGCTGCGGCCCCCGCCGCGGTAGTCGCGGCGGCCGAACTTGGCGTCGAAGGTGAAATCCGCGTGCCCGGGGCGATACTTGTCTTTGATGTCGCCGTAGTCTTTGCTGCGCTGGTCTTGGTTGCGGATCAAAATGGCGATGGGGGTGCCGGTGGTCTGGCCCTCGAACACGCCTGAGAGGATCTCGGGCGTGTCGTCTTCCTTGCGCGGCGTGGTGATCCGCGACTGCCCGGGCTTGCGTCGCTGCAGGTCGGGGATCAGGTCCGCCTCGGTGAGCTCCAGCCCCGGCGGGCAGCCGTCCACGATCACCACGTTGCCCGGCCCGTGGCTCTCGCCGGCGGTGGTCACGCGAAACAAGGTTCCGAAGCTGCTTCCGGCCATGGCCAGATTGTACGGTTGAGCGGAACCAAGAGCTGGACGCCGGTTTACGTGGCAGCCGGCCGGATGAATTTTGTCCCGGCCCAACACGGCGTTGAGGCCCTTACGGTTTAACCTCGGCGGCGGCGTCCACCAGCGTGTGGGCCCGTTTCACCGCGGCCCGTGCGGCGTCGAAAGGCTGTTCGCCCGACACGATGAGGTTCTCTCTACCAATCACGCCGTCCAGTCCGTAGGCGATCATTCGCTCGCACATGCGCGGGCGCAGGCCGCAGAGAATCAGGTGGCGGCCCTCGCCGCGCATCTGCCGGGCGAAGGCTTCAAGGGTGTGCATGACCGTGGCGTCCACCATGTGGGTGCGTTTAAGCCGCAAGATGAGCACCCGGATTTCTTTCTGGGCCAGCACACGAATGAAACGGTCTTGCAGGTCGTCGGCCGAGGCGAAGAACAGGTTGCCTTCGATTTGCAAAAAACTCACCGCCCGGTGGGGGTTGCACGCAACGTTGGCTCGCAGCGGCCGTTCGGTCCAGCCTGCGGGGTGGCGTGAGTCGTCGCCGCTTACCATTTCTGTGATGTAGAGCTGCCGGGCCCGGCGCAGGTACAGGGCCAGGGTGAGGAACACGCCGGTGAACACGGCAATCTCAAGTGGCAGGGCTAGCGTGGCAGCGAAGGTGGCGACGCACACCCAGAGGTCGGCGCGGTTGCTCCGGGTCAGCTTGCGGACGTAGCCCAGGTCCACCAGCCCCCAAGCGATGGGGAAGAGGATGGCCGCGATGCTGGCCATGGGGATGAAAGCCGCGGCCGGGGCCGCCAGCAGAAAAACTCCCGCGGTAAGCAGGGCCGAGGCCACTCCCGCGAACCGCGTGCGGGCGCCCGCTTCCTGGTTCAGGGCCGAGCGGGAGTAGCTGCCGCTCGACGGCAGGCAGCGGAAACACCCCCCTAGAACGTTGGCCACCCCGATCGACAAGAACTCTTGGTTGGGTTCCACGCGGTGGCCGGTCTTGGCGGCCAGGGTTTTGCTGATTCCGCAGACTTCGATCATGCCCACCAGGGCGATGGCAAAGGCCGACGCGAGCAGGGGGCGGTAGCTGTGCCAATCCAAGCTCGGCAGGGCGAACGCCGGTAGGCCTGCGGGCAGGGCTCCGACCAGGGCGAGGTCCTGATCGTCCCACTTCATGAAGTAAACCGTGAGGGCTCCGGCCACGACGGCCAGCAGGTAGCGCGGGGCCCAGCGGGCGACCTTCCGGCACACCAGGGCGGCCGTCAGGCTGACCAGCCCCACGGCCACGGCCGGCCGTGCGGGGGCGGCGCCATGACTGACCACGGCCTGGCCCAGTCGGTGCAGCTGGCCCAGGGCCCCGCCCAGGTCGCTGTGGGTTGCGCTCAGGTCGACGCCCAGAAACGGCGGCAGCTGGCTTACCACGATCAACATTCCTGCCCCGGCCGAAAAGCCCACGATGACCGATCGGCTGACGAAACGCACCAGCTCGCCCATACGGCCCAGGGCAAAGGCGATCTGCATCAGCCCCGCCAGCAGGGCGAGCAGCGCCGCGGTCTGAATTCGCTCGGCGGCCGACGCGTCGCTGTCGACTGTGGCCAAGGCCACCAGGGCGCTGGCGGTCAGCAGGCTCATGGTGTTGGTCGGGCCCACGTGCAGCTGGGGGCTGCCGGTCAGCAGGCCGCCCACCAGCGTGACCACCACCGCGGTGTACAGGCCGTAAACCGGAGGCAGGCCGGCGATGGCGGCGAAGGCCATGGACTGCGGCACGGCGACCAGGGCCACGGTGACGGCCGCGGCCGTGTCGCCACGCAAAAAACCGGGCCGATAGCCCCGGGCGGCCTGAGACAGCGAATGTGCGGTGGTTAGCAGCGGGCCGGCGATCGAGCGTCTTCCGGCCCGCCATGCGGGCTGGGCCGGGCTCGGGGCCGGGCGGTCAGATTCATCCGGGGCGGGCATGGGGGCAGCCTAGCAGCCCGCATGCCTGCCTTCGCCTGGGCCCTTGCCCTCCGCCTTCACCGGGAACCCTGCGGCCTCGAGCGTGCGTCAAGCCCGCGGGCCGGTCTATCGGGCGGATCGTTGGGTTTGTGCCGGCAAGCCCGGTGGTGCGGCCCCCTAGGCCGCCCGCCAAGCCTTAAGCGGCCGGGAGTGATACCCGATCGCTGAATAGGCAGGCTCCCTCCGCGGCGTCTGCGCCCCCCCCCCGCGTGCCGCCGTTGGCGACGCGTCATCCCGATCCAGGACCCCGCCCATGGCCCGATCCCGCCGCGTCAAAACCGATCTCGAGCTGTATCTCAAGCAGATCGACGAGTCGCCGCTGCTGAGCGCCGACGAGGAAAAACACCTCGCCCGCAAGATCATTAACGAGGGCTGCATGGCGTCGCGTGAGCATATGATCCGCAGCAACCTGCGGCTGGTCGTGGCCATCGCCAAACGCTATATGAACCGCGGCCTGTCGCTACAGGACCTGATCGAAGAGGGCAACGTGGGCCTGGTCAAGGCCGTTGAAGGCTTCGACCCGGATATGGGCGCCCGCTTCTCGACCTACGGATGCTGGTGGATCAAGCAAGGCATCAAGCGGGCGCTCATCAACGCGGTGCAGCCGATCCACATCCCTGCGTATATGGTCGAGCTCATCGCTAAGTGGAAGCGCGCGTCACGCTTGCTCGAAGAGAAGCTGGGTCGCACGCCCACGGTGCAAGAGCTGGCGGAAGAAATGGACCTTCCGGCCAAAAAAGTTCGCATCATCAAAAAAGCCGTGAAGGCCAGCCGACGCCCCAGTCAGACCGGCAGCGGCGCCGAGGGTGAAGGCCCGATGCTCTGCGAAATGGTGGCGGATTCGCGCACCCCCAGCCCCCAAGAACAGGTGCTGCTGGCCGACGACCTGGACACCATCGGGCAGCTTCTCGAAGCCATCGACGATCGCGAGGCGAAAATTCTGCGGCTGCGCTACGGCCTGAACGGTGACGAGCCGCTGACGCTCAAGGAAATCGGTGTGCACGTGGGACTGACCCGCGAGCGGGTGCGGCAGATTGAAATCGAGGCCCTGAAGAAGCTCAACGCCCGGCTGGAAAGCGACCGGCCGCTGAGCACCGCCAAGGCCCAGGTGAAAGCCAAGGCCCGGGCCGCGGCCCGGGCCGCGGGGTAAACCGCACGCCCCGTGCTACGCGTCCGCCATCACCAGCGCCGCGCCCGACCCGTCGGGCAGCATGGTTGAACTCGTCACCGTTCCGCCGTCCACCGCAGCACCTGCCGCAGGCGGGGCCGCGTCAAACGTCTGTTTCACCAGCGATTTGGCCGGCCCCTGGGCGGCGATCTTTTCCAGCGCGCCCTGCCCCACAAAACGCGGCACCGGCACGCCCGAGTCGTCGTGGTGCTTGTCCAGGTCGACCGCGTGGCCCAGCCCCAGACTCAGCGGATCGACGTGGATGCCGGGCCCAAACTCGTGGCCGTGCGCAGGCAGGCCCGCGTCGATGCGCAAGCTCTCGCGGGCCGCCAGCCCCGCGGGCTTGATCGCCGCGGCCTCGCTCTTGTCTTTGAGCAGCA
The DNA here is from genome assembly GCA_938015655.1 of uncultured Algisphaera sp. Lineage (GTDB taxonomy): Bacteria > Planctomycetota > Phycisphaerae > Phycisphaerales > Phycisphaeraceae > Algisphaera. Next base: position 4,192 of record CALLPP010000134.1, on the reverse strand, counting down.
GCTTGATGGCCATCGACGCCATGTTCGCACCCAGCAATACCTCCACGCCGTCGCCGCCGGTGTAGCCCGTGCGGCTCACGGTCATCTTCAAGATCAGCAGGTTCTTGATCGCGAACGTCCAGGGCTTGAGCGTGGGGATCTCGCGTGAGAACTCGCCGATCTTCGCGGCGACCTTCGGACCCTGCACCGAGAGCATGGCGGTCTTCTGCGTCTCGTCCACCAGCTTGACCGAGAGGCCCTCGGCGGCGATTAGCACGTCGAGCTGGGCGTGCACCGCCGCCCGCCCCCCGGCGTTGGTCACCAGCAGCCACTCGTTCTCGTAGCGGTAGACCGACACCACGTCGATCACCGTGCCCGCCGGGTCACACACCACCGCCTCGCGGCACGTGCGGACGGCCATGTCGGTGACCTTGCGGGTCAGCGCGGTTTCCAGCAGCTTGCGCGCGTGACGCCCGCTGAGCCGCAGCCGCCCCAGGTGCGACACGTCGAAGATCGCCCCCGAGTTGCGGCACTGCCGGTGCTCGGCGGCCGCGTCGCCGTAGTGCAGGGGCATCGACCAGCCGTCGGCGGGGGCCAGGGTAGCGCCGGCTTCGGCGTGGAACTTTTTAAACGGAGAGTCGTGCATCAGGCAAAAACACCGGCGGAGGTTGGGCGGGGCGCGGGCAGGCGTCAAGGCGTGGCGTGAAGCAGACCCCACAGGGCGGCGGTCACGCGGAAGAACGGGTTGGCCGCCACGCAGCCCGGAGCGACGAGCAGCACCAGAACCATGAGGGGCAACAGGGTGCGCCAACGCGGGCGCCGAGCGGCAGAAGACGGGGGCAAGGGCTTGGGCATGGCCCGGGCATCGTAACCGCATCCAACCCCCGCGCTTTGGTGGGGCGGATGCTTCTTGCCGCATCACCACCCACACCACCGGCCGTGTCGCACGGGGTATCCCGCCGCGCCCCCGAGGCTTGCGATCGTGGGTGCGTCAGTCGCCGGCCCGCTGCATGATCGACCAGCTGCCTTCGCCGTGCAGGTCGATCAGGCAAGGCTGGGTCTGCTTCCACCAGCGCTGGGTGGCGGGGTCGGCGGCCATCACCGCGTTGTCTGCGTCGCGGTTGGTGCCGATGTACTCGGCGTAGGTGAACAGGTACAGCGCCTCGTCCAGCTCGGCGAGAAACGTGGTCCAGTTGCGGTGCCGGGCCTGCACCATGGCGTCCACCACGCCGGGCCAGTTGGTCTGGTGCAGCTGCCGGTACTGCGGCTCGCTTGCGGGCTTGAGGCCCGAGACCAGGCCCAGGGGCTGCACAGCCTGGTGTTGGTGGGGGAAGGCGGTGGTCGTGGCGATCAGGTTCATCCACTCCATGCGCAGCCACACCTGGCCCGGTGCCGCACGCGGGTGTGGGGTCAGCCGGGCTTCGAGGGCCCGGGTTCCGGCGCTGTGCCGGCCCAGCACGGTGGTGAGCCCGTCCAGGCCCGGTGCCGCGGTTTCGAAGTAGGCGAAGACTGCCGGGCGCCCGGCCAGCTCGCGCACGAAAATTTGGAGGTTGGCGACGCGGGCTTGCGCAAGTTCGGCCTGGTCTTCGGCGGCCTGCCGCGCCGCGGCGTCGAGCGCCGCGCGGTCCACGCCGTCGGCAAAAGCGAGCAGCCCGACACGCTGCGGCTCGCCCGACAGGCGGAGGGCTTCGTAGGGAGAGAAACGCGGGGCCAAAACAAGCAGGCCCGCGGCCAAAGCAACCAGGACAATAATCGGTAGAAGCATGGGGCACTCAGCAGGGGTTATGAAGGACCGACGGGTGCAAGCGGGCGGACGACTTCCAGCCAGTGGAGGGCTTTCACGCCCAAAAAGTCGTGCAGCTGGTGGCGGCAGGACACGCCGCAGGCCACCACGGTACCGCCCGCGGCCGCGGTGGCGCGGACCGCGGGGAACAGCCGGTCTTCGCCGATGGTTTCAGACAGGTCGTGGTGGGTGTAGCCAAAGGCCCCGGCCATGCCGCAGCAGCCCGCGTCCACCTCGGTGCAGGTGGTGCCGGGCATGGTGTCGAACAGCCGGCGGATCGCGCCGGTGCCAAACAAGGCCTTCTGGTGGCAGTGGCCGTGCAGCAGCACGCGGGGGTGGTCGCAGGCGAGGGCCAGGCCGCGCTCGTGCACCTGGGCTTCTAAGAACACGTCGATCATGGCGACCTGCGCGGCCACCCGCCGGCCCAGGGCCCGGTCGTCGATCAGGTCGGGCAGGTCGTCGGCCAGGGCCGAGGCGCACGAGGGCTCGATGCAGAGAATCGGCAGGCCCCGGCGGGCGAACACGTCGAGGTTGGCCATGGTGCGCGCGCCGCGCCGCTTGGCCGCGCGCACCAGCCCCTGCGAGATGCGCGGGCGTTGACAGCATCCCGCGTCGGCCACGATCACGCGGTAGCCGCAGCCTTCAAGCAGCTCCACCGCGGCCAGGCCCAGGGTGGGCTCCACCGAGCGGCTGGTGGTGTCGTCGAACAGCACCACGGCGGGCCGGGGGTCGGGCCCGGGTTCGGGCGGTACGCCGGGCGCGGAACGCGCGGCGCGGGCTCTCAGCAGCGCCGGAAGGTGGCGCGGGGCGAAGCCGGGCAGCGGCCGGCGGCGGTCGATCCCGGTGAGCTTTTCAAACAGCCGGCGGTAGGGGGCAAAGCGGTCCACCGCGCGCCCGAGGCGGGCCGCGGGGCCGCGCATCCAGCGGGCCGCGTCGGGCATGGCGCCGATGAGCCGCGCGCCCAGCGGGGTGCCGCGGCGGTCGTGACGCATCTGCAGCGCGTCGGCCTTGAGCCGGGCCATGTCGACCGTGTTGGGGCACTCCTGCTTGCAGGCCTTGCACGACAGGCACAGGTCCAGCACCTCGTGCACGCCGTCCGACGCCAAAGCCGCGGCCGGGTCGTCGGCATCGCCCAGCTGCCCCGACATCGCCAGCCGCAGCGCGTTGGCGCGGCCGCGGGTGGTGTCTTGTTCGTCGCGGGTGGCCATGTACGACGGGCACATGGTGCCGGCGCCCACCTTGCGGCACGCGCCCACGCCGTTGCACTGCTCGACCGCGGCGCGGAAGCCGCCCTGCGCGTCGTGGCGGAACAGCGCCGGCACCTCGGCCACGCGGTAGGCGTCGCCGTAGCGCAGCAGCGCCGGGTCGGTCATCGCCGGGGCGTCGACGATCTTGCCCGGGTTCATGAGGTTGTGCGGGTCAAACAAGGCCTTGAGCGCGCGGAACGCGCCGTAGAGCTCGTCGCCAAAAAACCGCGGGACGAAGGCGCCGCGCACCACGCCGTCGCCGTGCTCGCCGGCGAAGGCCCCGCCCAGGTCGACCACCCGCGTGAAGGCCGCCTCGGCGATCTGCTCCATGGCGCGGCGGTGGTCGTCGCGGTGCAGGTCCACCGCGGGGCGGAAGTGGATCACCCCCACCGAGGCGTGGGCGTACATGGCGTGGTCCAGGCCCAGGCGGCGGCAGTGGTCTTGCAGGCCCTCGATGTAGTCCGCCAGGTGCTCGACGGGCACGCAGGCGTCTTCGACAAAGGCCTGGCCCTTGACCGGGCCCGGCACGTTGGAGATCAGCCCCAGGCCCAGCTTGCGCGTCTCCCACACGTTGTGCTGCGCCGCGGGGTCGGCCAGCACCGGCCGGGCGTAGCCGGTGGCCTGCGCCGCCAGCGCGGCGGCGCAGGCCCGGGCCCGCCGCTGCGCGTCGTCGGGCGAGTCTCCGAAAAACTCGGTTAGCAGCACGGCGGCGGGGTCGCCCTGCACCCAGCCGGCCAGATCGCGGGTGGCGGGGTTCACGGTGGATTCGCGCAGCATGCCGCGGTCCAGCAGCTCCACCGCCGACGGGCCGTGAGCCAGGATCGCCGGCACGGCCCGCAGCGCGTCCAGGTCGTCGTCGAAATGCACCACGCACAACGCGGCGGCGGCGGGCAGCGGCACCAGGCGGACGGTGACTTCCAGCAGAAACCCCAGCGTGCCCTCGCTGCCGACGATCAGGCTGGTGAGGTCCCAGGGGCGGTGGCCCGCGTTCTCCGCGGCACGGGGGCCGATGGGGCCGGTGTAGCCCGCGCCGTTGACGAACGCGTCGAGGTTGTAGCCGGTGACCCGGCGCATGACCTTGGGGTAACGCTCGCGTACGGCGTCTTGGTGGCGCAGCACCAGGTCGCGCACCCCGCGGTAGAGCGCGGCCTCTCGCCCCGGACCGGCAGCCTTCTGCTGCCAG
>CALLPP010000133.1 GCA_938015655.1 uncultured Algisphaera sp. | reverse complement strand
TGCAACTCAATACCTAGGATTTCAAACAAGGACGGGCTATGAATTTGGTACTACTAGCAAGCTAAACCGAATAGAACTGAGTTTCGCCAAGAATTTTCAGAGAGAGGAAGGTCTAGCCAACTTTATCAATCTAAATGCTGGTATTAGATATACGCATTTGCGAGCAACTAAGGACACTAATTTTTTTCTAGGTGGCTACGTCGACTATGGTAATTTATTAGTATTTCCTGATAGAATAGGGGAGTATGGAAATAACCCAATTACTTATTCTTTTTGGTTGTCAACTGGTATAGCAACCAGATGGAATAAGTCCATCCAAGTCCAACAGAAAAAAATCAATATCTCTTTCGACGGATCTTTGCCTTTATTAGGCTATGTGATTCGGCCAGCTTATGCACATCCTTATCCAGATAATTATTTAGTCGATGGTGTTTTTGATTTTGATCGAACCAATATGGGGAAATACTTGATTAAAAGTGGCGATTTGCGAAGTCTAAATCAATTCGTGGATGCCAAATTGAAAACGACCATTGGTGTACCATTTGGTAAAAAAGCACATGAAATAGGGATGAGTTACAATTGGGAATTTTTATGGATTGGTGGAGGTCAGAAAATCTGGGATAGTCAACAACAATTATCACTTCATTTAAAAATCAATTTCAATGCGAAATAAAATATTAATAGGGTTTGGATTTATTTTCTTATTAACAGCTTGTGAAAAAGCCCTTATTCCAGCAGTCGAAGCGAGCCACGCGGTGGCGGGCGGGGCTGAGGGCCCAGGTGAGGCTGAAGAGGGCGCACCAGGCGACCGTGGCGGTGACCACGGCCACGCCGGCGTGCACCGGCAGCGTGTGGGCGACGCCGTTGGCGGCGTAGGCGAGGGACACGGCGCCGGTGAGGGCGATGAGCACGCCGCGGAAGCACCCCGCGTCGGGGAACCAACGCGTCGGGGGTGTGGCGGGGGCGCGTGCGGTCACGGCTTGACCCCTCGCATGGTGCGGGCGACGGCGTTGTGGCAGCCGTCATCAACCGGCGCGGTGTGGGTGCGGATGCGGTCGGCCAGTGTTTCGTTGGTGATCCGGCGGCCGCGGCCGCCGAGCCTCAGCGTGCGGCTGAGCCACATGCGGTTGTGGGCGATGGCGGTGTAGGCCCGCCGCGCCAGAGGCAGCAGCGCGGGGTGGGCCAGGCGGAAGGCTAGCGGGCGGTAGTCGCGCAGGGCGTAGAAGCACATAACCCAGGCACGGGTGTTGCGGTAGACCCCGCCGTCGTCGGCGACGACGATCAGGTCATCGACGGGGCGACCGGGGCCGACGTTGAGCGTGGGGTAGCGCTCGCCCGCGGCGGCGGTGCCCTGGGCGACGAAAGCCAGGGGGAAAAACGTGGGCTGGGCGGACAGCCAGTTGCAGCAGCGGCGGCACAGCGGGCAGCCCGGGTCGTAGAGGATGGTGAGATGGTTCATCGCGGGTCTCTCGAGCGAAGCTCCCGCAAGGCGGGCGAGCCTTGCGGGGCGCGGGGGCGGGTCAGAGGGCGAGATGCTCGTTGGGGGCCACTGGCGGTGGCGCGGTGTCGAGCGCGGCGCGGTGACGCATGCGGTTGAACACGTAGAGGTTCAAGAAGTGCATGGCCCCCAGCAGCAGCATGACGAAGCCGATCTTGAAGCTAAGCACTTCGAAGATGCCACTGAGGTCGCCAGGGCGATCTCCTTGCCGCAGCGCGAGTGTGACCCAGCCGAGGTTGACCAGGTAAAAGCCCACCACCAGCAGGTGGTTGATGCTGTCGGCCAGCTGCTCGTCGCCGTGGAAGGCGCGGACGAGAAACAGCCGCCCGCTGCGGTGCAGCGTGCGCGCGACCCAGACGGTGAGCGACACGCTGATGCCCAGGTAAAGGGCGTAGGTCCAGACGGTGAGGGCGGCGGGGCCGTTCATCTCGATGCTCCTTTCGGGGGCGGGGGTGGTGAGGAAATCAAAGTTGGAAGTTTGAAGTTGAAAGCAGGAGGTTGAAACCGGTGGGACGCTCAGGACGCCAGGCCCAGGACTTTCCAAACCTTCGATCCCATCTTCACAAACTTGATCATGGCGCCGGTGGGCAGGTGGCGGATCTGCGTGTACCAGCGGCTGAGGTTCTCGACCATGTCGTGCAGCTCGGTCAGGCGGCGGCGGGTGTGGTCGCTTTCGCCCGGGGCGTTCTTGGCTTCGTCGACGCACTGCTTGAGCAGCGCGAGGGTGGGGTCGATCTCGCGCTTCTTGCGCTCGTCCAAAATGATTTGGAACATCTCCCACACGTCGGCGGTGGTGGCGAAGTGGTCGCGGCGTTCGCCCAGCACGGCGGTCTTGTGCACGATGCCCCAGCCCTGAAGCTCTTTCAGGGAGTTGCTGACGTTGCTGCGGGCGACTTTCAGCGTGTCGGTGAGGTCGTCGGCGTTCAGGGGCTGCTCGCTGATGAATAGCAGGGCGTGCACCTGGGCGACGGTGCGGTTGATGCCCCAGCGGGTGCCCATCTCGCCCCAGTGCAGGACGAACTTTTGCTGGACGGTGGTGAGGTTCATGGAATTCGGTTCTGTCGATTGTTTCTGTTTTTACAGAAATTATTGCAAAAACGGGAGGCCCGGTCAAGTGGGCGGGCGGGGTTTTGAGATTTTTGGCAGGGCGTGCGGCGGGCGTCGCGACCGCCCGGTTTGAACCGCGGGGCCTGTGTGGCGCTGGGGTGGGTTTGATTCAGTGGTGAACCGGGGCGCGGGTGGACCAAAGCGTGATCGGCGCGGGAGGCTAGCTGGGGTGCTCCGCAGTATGCAGCAAGCGCCGCGCGGGGGCAGCGAGCTCGCGGTTCCGGTCTGGTTCAGCGCTCGGTGCGCCGGGCCCGTACCGTTGCGGCGGCGGGGCGGTCAGGTGTGCGGTCGTGGCGGACCAGGCCCAGGCCGATGAGCAGGGTGCCCAGCACCGCCAGGGGGCGATCCAGAAGCAGGCCGGTGCCGGCCAGGCCGTAGACTACGCCGGATAGCATTAGGCAGGCGGTGAGCGGGGGCAGCAGCGGCTTCATGAAGAGATCAACCGGGGGGCGGGGATGCGGGGGCGGACGATGTGGGGGCATCGGCCGGCCAGTCGAAGGGCTTGCGCTCCTGGGCCCAATGTTCGGCGAAACGGGGGTGGAGGGTGTGGCTGGGGGGGACGTAGATGCCTGCGAGGGCGGCGCGGTTTGCGAGGGTTAGCGTGATGTTGAGCCTGGTGCCGTCGCGCAGGACGGTGAGGGCGACGGTGTCGCCCGCGGCAAAGGGTTCGAGCATGGTCTGGAAGGTGGCGGGCCGGGCCGGACCCGCGAGGGGGGTGCCGTTGAGTGCGATGATTCGGTCGTGGGGGTGAAGCCGCCCGCAGGCGGGAAACCCGGGCAGGACGCGGGTGACCAGGGCATAGGGTGGGGCGGTTGTGGGGGAGGAGGCTTTACGGGTTTGCCGATTGGCGGGTGCGACGGGTCGTGGGTCAGCGAGCACGGTCTGTACGATGCCGATAGAGCCGGGGCCCGGCGCGGCGAAGTACTGCTCGCGCAGTCGACGGAGGGAGTGGTGGCGGACGACATGCAGCAGCCGCATCCGGGTTTCGGGCGGCGGGGTGGGGCCGGCGACGCGGGCCAGCTGCGACGCGGTCAGGGTGGTGTCACACAGCAGGGCGTCGGTGGCGTTAGTCCGCGTGGCGTGGTCCGGGTCATTGAGGGCGTCCACCCGCTGGGCGAGGCTTGGGGGCGGCGCGGGCGCGGCGGTTGCGGCGATGCCGGCGCCGCACAGGAGGTAGGCGGCGGCCAGGGCGTGGGCGCGGCGGATCAACTGTCCACCGCCCGGAACATCGCCTTGGCGTTGGTTTGGAGCCAGCGGACTTTGCGCTCGACCATTTCTAAAAAAGTGGCGCCGGGGCTGCGGGCGAAACGGCCGGTGAGGGCGATGGGGATCACGCACTCGGCGATGAGGGCTTCAATCATGAGGTGGGGCAGAATTTTGAGCTCGGCCCGGCTGAGCACGGCCCCGGGCACGGCGTCGTAGCCGCGGATAAAGCGTTTGAAGCGCCCTTCGTCGGGGGCGTCGGGCCAGGCGCCGAGGTCTTCTTGGCCGCCGACGATGGAGAATTGCAGGGCGCCGTTGGCCACGTCCATGACCCGCGGTCGCACCCGGGCGGCGTCGAAATCGATGACCGCGGCAACCTGCTGCCCGGCGAAAATCAGGTTGCCAGGGTGCCAGTCGGCGTGGACGACCTGGGAGGGCCATTGGTTCAGGCCTTCGGCGTCGGCGGCGTCGGCGGCTTGTTTAAAGGCGCTCTGCAAAAACTGATTGCGTGTGCCCAGGGCGATGCGGTCTACCCCAGGGTCGGTGGTGAGCACGGTGGTGGGCAGGCTTTGGAAAGCCCGGTCTACGGCGTGGGCGCGGTGGTAGCCGCGGGTGGGCGGGTCGAACGCTTCGGCGGTGTGGTTGAAGTGCCGCATGAGCTGGTGGAACACTGCGAGCCAGCGTCCCGACTGGCCGGTGGCTTCGAGCGACTGATCGTAGGTTTTGCCGTTGATGAACTCGAAAAGCTCGTAGCGGTGCTTGCCTACGGCGGTCACGGTCTGCTCGTCGCGGTTGGGGACCAGGGGCGCGATGGGGAACCGCTGGGCGGTCAGGTGGCGCTGCACAGCGTGGCAGAAAGCGATGCGCGCGTCGCCTCCGCGGGTGGGGGCCCGGCGTTTGAGCAGCCAGATGCGTTCGCGATGAGAGGGCGTGGCGGGCGAGACCGACGGGGCGGGGGGGGCGTTTAGGGCGGTGTCGGGGCCGGTGGCTTCGAGTTCCAGGGCGTCGTCGGGCTCGCCGTTTTCGGCGTCGGCTTCGTCCACCGTGAGTTCGGTGCCGGTGCGGCGGCGCAGTAGCATTTTTGGGGCTTTGCGCGATCCGTGGGGGTAGGGCTGGGCGGCGTCGAGCCAGCCCAGGTCGTAGCGGGACAGGACCACGGCTAGTTCTTCGGCGGCGAAGGTCTGCCGACCGCCGCCGGAGGCTGAGGAAGAGCCGGTCATTGAGGCGCCCGCGAGAGAGGCGCCGGCCAACGATGCACCCGCCAAGGAGGCGCCGGCCAGCGACTCGCCGGCAGGCGGCCCCTTGGACCGGGAGGTGGCGGACTGTGGGGGGGGAGGGGGGACCATGAGAGATGGCAGGAGTGGGGCCCCTAAGCATACCCGGGGGGCGTTTAAATCCCGCCATGGATCCCGTGGTGGCGGCGACGCGGCGACGTGATCGCCATGCTCCGGGCGTCCACAAACAGATGGGGCGGCGCGCAGAACCTCCCGGCGTTGTCGTGCGGTGGGGGGACGAGACGAGGCCTGTTAGGCCACGTTCTGGACTTGTTCTTTGATGCGGTCGATCCGGCTTTTGACTTCGACCACGGCGCGGCTGATCGCGGTGTCGTTGGACTTGCTGCCGATGGTATTGGCTTCGCGCAGCATCTCTTGGCTGATGAAATCCAGGGTGCGGCCGGCGGGATCTTCGGCGGGGCTAGCCTCAATGAGTTCGCCCAGCTGGTCCAGGTGGCCGTTCATACGCGAGAGTTCTTCGCTGATGTCGGCCCGGTCCGCGAAGACCGCCACCTCGCGGATCAGGTCGTTTTCATCGACCTTCAGCTTGGCTTTGGCCATGAGCTCCGAGACTCGGGTGGCGAGTTTGTCGTGGTATTCGTTCACCACCCGCGGCGCACGCTCGGCGATGCGGGCCATTTGGGCGCGGATGTGGTCGCGTTGGTCCAGCAGGTCGGAGGCCACGGCTCGGCCTTCGACGGTGCGCATCTCGATCAGGTGGTCCAGGGCCTCGTCCAGCAGCTTTGGCACGGCCCGGCGGCCGGTTTCCATCAGGCTGCGGTGGTCGGTCGCGGGCTGCAGGACCCCGGGCAGGGCCAGGAGCTGGGTTAGGTCGATCTGCACCGACTGGTCGTTGATTTTGTTACGGACGGTTTCAAGGTGCCCGAGGTAGCTCATCAGCGCGGCGTCGTTGATGACGTTGGTGGCGGCTTCGGCACTGATCTGGGCCCGCACGTTCAGCGTGAAACTTCCGCGGTTGGCGCGTTTGCGCAGGGCCGATTCGAGGGCGGCTTCGAGTCCGCTGAGCTCTTCGGGCACCCGGACCGAGGCTTTGAAATAGCGACTGTTGAGGCTGCGCAACTCGGCGGTGAACTCCACACCGTTGTCTTGGGCGCTGGCGGTACCGAAGCCGGTCATCGAGCGGATCATGCCGGGCCCTTATGCGGGGAGGAGTGTGGCCGCACCGGTGGGGTCACTTGGCGGGTGTGTCTTGGTCGGCTTCGGGGGTGGCCGCATTGTCTTCGGCTGCTTGAGCCTCGGGCGCCGCGGGCGTTTCGGAGTCCAAGGTGGATGCGTCGTCCGCGCCGTCGGCGTCGTCTTGAGTGCTGGCGTCGTCTGGTATTTCGGACATGCCCGCGGCCGCGGTACTCTCGGCGGCCGCCGCGCTGTTTTCGATGGGGTTGATTGCCCAGGTCAGGCCCATGCCCAGCAGCAGGAAGGACAGGAAGCAACCCACGGTGAGAATGGTGAGGAAATCGCCGACCTTGGCTCCGACGAAGGAGGTGTCGCTGCCCCCGGCGCCGCCGAAGGCGCCACTCAGTCCGCCGCCCTTGGGCTTTTGGATCAAAATCACCAGCATCATGAACACGCTGATGACCACGAAGGCCACGGCCATGAGGCGGATGGTCCAGGTGATTTGGGCGAGTAGGGGGGTGAGGTGCAGGGGGGCTGAGAGCATGGCGTGCCGTGGGGAAAAGGGCGGGACGGGGTGAAAGGCTTGGGGCGCGAGGCCTTAGGAGGCGGCGCGGACAATGGCGGCGAAGTCGTCGGCGCTCAGAGCGGCGCCGCCAATCAGGCCCCCGTCGATGTCGGGCTGGGCCAGCAGGTCCGCGGCGTTGCCGGGCTTCATGGACCCGCCGTACTGGATGCGCAGGGCGTTGGCCACGTCTTCGCCGTGCAGTGATCCCACGGCTTGACGGATCGCCAGGTGGGCGTCTTGGGCGTCTTGGGGCGTGGCGGTTTTCCCGGTGCCGATGGCCCACACCGGCTCATAGGCGAGAGTAACCTTGGCCATCTGTTGGGCGGTGGTGCCGGCCAGACCCAAGCAGGTTTGGCCGATGTTGACCAAGTTGGTTTTGCCCGATTCGCGCTGTTCGAGTTTTTCACCGATGGCTAACACGACCTCGAACCCCGCGTCCAACGCGGCGAGCAGCTTTTCGTTGACCAGCTCGTCGGATTCACCGATCACGTGCCGGCGCTCGCTGTGCCCCACCAGTACGGTGCTCACGCCGACGTCTTTGAGCATGCTCAAAGACACCTCGCCGGTAAATGCGCCGTTGGGCGTGGCCCAGGCGTCCTGCGCTCCGACCTGTAGCTGCGACCCGGCGTCACAGAGCGCGCCGGCCACCGGGGCGAGGTAAGGAAACGGGGGGAACACGGTGACATCGACCGTGTCGGCGATCGAAGTGTCCAGAACCTTGAGCAGGTCACCGGTGAGCGCCTTGACCCCGGCGGTGTCGAGGTTCATCTTCCAGTTGCCACCGATAGACGGCTTGCGTGCGGGCACAGGTAAACTCCAGGGGCTTGGGGGAGAGCTGCGGGGCAAAGCGGCGCCCGGCCGCCGTTTTCACGGCAAAATTCCGCCGCCGGGGTCTCCGGGTGGGCGGATCGATCAGTATAGCGTTTTGCAGGCCCGGGCCCAGTACTCAGTGCGGGGCCGGGCCGGTAGCCGGCGTAGCCCGTGCGGCGGGCCTATCGGGCACGGTGTCGGGAATGGGCGATGCTGAAGCCTGGGCTAGCAGCCCGACCGCCCCGCGATCGGCCAGGTCGCGCGTGACCGACTTGACCAGCCTCGGCAGGTCGCCGGTTTTACACCGCTCGTCAGCCTCCAGGCAGGTTCCGCCGTCGGCGGACATCACCCGCACCCGCAGGCGGAACCAGTGGGAATCAGCGTTGCGCTCGGCCACGGTCTGTTCGGCGGGAATCTGTTCGGCCAGCACGGCGATGGGTGAATAGCAGTCGGCCCCGAGGCGCCCGACCACCTCGCGCTCGGCGTGAACGGCGGTCGACGCCCGTGAGGAGTTCAGCGGCAGGCAGCGCTGGAGCGTGACGTGGTCCACCGCGCGGCAGCACAGGGCCAGGGCGCCCTGCCCGGCGGCGGGCAGCACCGCTTCCACGCTCAGGGGCCGTTCGGCGTGCTCGGCCAGCCCCAAGCGGTGGAGCCCGGCGGCGGCGAGGATCGTGGCGTCGAAGGTTTCGCCGCCCGACTCGGTGCTGGCGGCCAGCACCCGGTTCAGGCGGGTGTCGACGTTGCCTCGCAGCACGGCCACCCGCAGGTCCGGACGTTGCTGACGCACCTGCGCGGCGCGGCGCGGGCTGGAGGTGCCCAGCAGGGCGCCCGGCGGCAGGTCTTTCAGCCGCCCAAGCCGATCGCGGCTGATCAGGCAGTCGTGTACCGGGGCCCGCTTGGGCACGGCCGCCAGTTGCATGCCCGGCACCCCCTCGTCGCGGCGGACCGGCAGGTCTTTGAGGGAGTGGACCGCCACGTCGGCCAGGCCGTCTTTCACCGCGCGGTCCACCGCGTTGGTGAACAGCCCCTTGCCCCCCACGTGGGCCAGCAGCCCGGCGCTGTGCTGATCGCCTTCGCTCTCCACCCAGTGGTGCAGCACGTCGATGTGGGGGTGCTGTTTGCGCAGCGCAGCCGCCACACGCTCGGCTTGGATGCGTGCCAGCCGGCTTTTGCGCGACGCGATCACGATGGGTTGTCGGCTTCTTCTCAAGAGGACAGACCGGAATCAGGCATCGTGCGAAAGGACAAGTCGGGACGCGGTGGGGGTTTCCCGACCCGCGACGATCACTATACCGCGACGCCGCCCGGCGCCTAGAGCACGCCGTGGGGTTTCGATCGGTATAAACCTTGGGGGCTAAGCCGCTGCCCGGTGACGCTGTTTACGACGTGTTCCCAACGGATTTTCCCCATGCCCCCGCACGCGATTTCCTCTCCGTCCTCCGACACGCCCGCGGCCGAGCGGGTTCCGAAACAGCCGCGAGTGCCGCTGCACGTGCAGATCATCGCCGGGCTGCTGCTGGGCGCGGGGGCGGGTTACCTGTTGGGCGCCGCGGGCGTGCGCGCGCACACCGACGATCCCGCCGCGGGCGCAGCGGCGGCGTGGGTCACCGCGAGCGGATTTTTTCTGGTGCTTGACCTGCTGGGCGACCTGTTTTTGCAGGGGCTCAAGCTCATCATCGTGCCGCTGGTGACCACCAGCATCGTGTTGGCGGTCGTCAACCTGGGCCGCGGAGAAGGCCTGGGCCGGCTGGGCGGCAAGACGCTGCTTTACTACGCCGCCACCTCGCTGTGCGCCATCTTAGTGGGGCTGGTTCTGGTCAACGCCGTCGCCCCCGGTGTCGATCAGGGAAACACGGGCCTGCTGGTGGGGAAGGATCTCTCGGCCTTCGCGTCGGACCAGTCCGCGGTGGCGGCCAAGACCGAGGGCAAGAGCGTCAGCAGCTTCTTGAACGTGTTCCGCGCCATGGTGCCGGCCAATCTGTTTTCCGCGGCTGCGGACAATGGCCAGATGCTGGGGCTCATCGTCGTGGCGCTGGCCGTGGGCTATTTTTTGGTGCGGCTGGACACCGACGGCGGGCGCCGGCTCATCTCGCTTGTGCAGGCGGTCTACGACATCACGCTGAGCATCACCGAGCTGGTGCTCAAGCTGGCGCCGATCGGGATCTTCGGCCTCATCGCCGCCACCGTGGCCCAGCAGTACGCCACGCTCGCCCCGGACGACCGTTTCGCCGACTTTGCAGCGGGCATCGGCAAGTTTGCGCTGGTGGCCGTGGCGGCGCTGGGCGTGCATTTTTTGGTCACCATGCCGTTGATTTTGGTGTTTGTCGCCCGCGTGAACCCCCTGCGGCACTACCGGGCCATGGCGCCGGCGCTGGCGACCGCGTTCAGCACCGCCAGCAGCAGCAGCACCCTGCCGGTGACCATGGAGTGCGTGCAGGACCGCGCGGGGGTGAGTAAAAAAACCACCGGCTTTGTGCTGCCGCTGGGGGCCACGGTCAACATGGACGGCACGGCGCTGTATGAGTGCGTGGCGGCGGTGTTCATCTGCCAGTGCTTCGGTGTGGAGCTCACCGTCGCCCAGCAATTTCTGGTGGTGGTCACCGCGCTGCTCACCAGCATCGGCGTGGCGGGCGTGCCCAGCGCCAGCCTGGTGGCCATCGTGGTCATCCTCGAAGCGGTGCAGAACAACCTGCCCGCGGGCAGCCTGCCGGACGGCGTGCTGCTGGTCTCGGGCATGGGCCTGCTGCTGGTGTTTGACCGCCCCCTGGACATGTGCCGCACCGCGGTGAACGTGTTCAGCGACAGCGTGGGCGCGGTGGTCGTGGCACGCAGCGAGGGCGAAACGCCGTTGTCCGCCGGCGCCAAGCACATGCCCGACGCCTAACCTTGAGTCTTTCCTTCTTCTCTGGAGACGCCCCGTGCCCCGACTTGTCCCCAACGACGCCACCGGCCCGACCAAGATTGAGCCGCAAGAGAAAGCCGTGTTTGTGTGCGCCTGCGGCCTGTCGCAGAACATGCCCTACTGCGACGGCAGCCACAGCAAGGCCCGCAAGCAGGAGCCCGACGCGACCAAGGTGTACGAGTACGACGCCGAGCGCAAGAACGTGGTGAAAGAACACGACGCGTGAGTAGCGCGTGGCCGGTCGTTGATACGGCCCGACGTCTTGAGGCGTCGTTGCTCGCATCACAGAGAAAACCGAGGTTCGGAGGCCACCGAGAAAGGCCCTTGAAGCCGGCCTTTCATGTCTTTGTTTGTGGCCTCCGCACTTCGGTTCGCTCCGTGATTCGCGAAGCGATGCGGCCGGTGCCAGGCCGGTTTAGTTGTCCAGCCGCGCCAGGCTGGCCCCGCCGTCGTCGTGCATGGCGAAGACCAGCTCGCCCTCGCGTTTGGCTTCGCCGTATTTCTCGACCGATTTTTTGCGGCTGATTTTCGGGGCCCCGTGCAGCTCGCAGCGCGCAGTGCGGCCCGGCAGGTTGCCCATGACCGTCTGCACGCCCTGGAGCATCAGCTCGTCGGCGGCCACGTGCAGGCCGTTGAGCCGCAGCTCCACGGCGGTGTCTTGCTGGCGCAGGTCCAGCAGCACGCCGGCCGCGGCGCCGCCCGCCGCGCGGCCGCGCTGGCCGGCCTGGCGCAGCACCTCGCGCAGCTGGTTCAGCTGGGCCTCGCTCTGGCCGTTGAGGTCCACGCCCGGCTCGTCTTCGACGATCACCCGCACGGTGCGGGTGAGCGCGGCGCGGGCCTCGGTCACGGGGATCACCCGGTCCACGATGATGTTGGGCTCTTCGCGGCGGCGGTCCACCTTGCCTTTGAGAAACACCACCGCGTCGGTTTCTAAAAAGTTCGCGTTGGTGGCGTAGGTGTCGGCGAAGCACACCGCGTCGACCTTGTTGCCCCGGGCGTCTTCCAGGGTGAGCATGGCCATCTTGCTGCCCGCCGAGCGGCCGTTTTTCACCAGCGTGGGCCGCACGCGGCTGAGCATGCCGCCGACCACCAGCTCCTGGCCCGCGGGCAGGCCGTACACGTCTTCGATGCTGCTTTGGCTGAAGTTTTCCAGGTCTTGAGCGTGGTCTTGCAGGGGGTGGCTGCTGGCGTACAGGCCCATGACCGCCTTCTCAAAATCCAGCGTTTCTTTCTGGGTCCACGGCGTGGTGGCGGGCAGGTCCGGCTCAACCGACGCGGTTTCGTCGGCCGGCGCGTCGTCGGCCGCCAGGCCCATGCCGAACATACCCAGCTGGCCGCTGGCCTTGTCGGCCGCGGCCCGCTGGCCGCCCTTCATGGCGCCCTCCAGCGCGGCCAGCAGGGCGGCCCGCTGTTCGAGGCAGTACATGCCGTCGAAGGCGCCGGCTTTGATCAGCGCTTCGAGGGTGCTCTTGTTGCAGGCCCGCAGGTCCACACGCTCGCAGAAGTCGTAGAGGCCTTTGAAGGGGCCGTTTTTCGTGCGCTCGCCGATCACGCTCTTCATCGCCTTCTCGCCCACGCCCTTGATCGCCGACAGGCCGAAGCGGATGTGGCCGGTGTCGGGGGTGTGCTTCTCGTCGGGCCCGTAGACCACGGTGAAGGCGACGTCGGACAGGTTGATGTCCGGCGGCTTGACCTCGACCCCGCGGCCGCCGCCGGGGAGGCGCAGCTGCTTGCAGGCGTCGATGTACTCCACCACCTTGTCGGTGTTGACCGACTCGTAGGTCAGCACGCCGGCCATGTACTGGATGGGGAAGTGGGTTTTCAGAAAAGCCGTCTGATAGGCCACGATGGCGTAGCCGGTGGAGTGGCTCTTGTTGAAGCCGTAGCCCGCGAACTTCAGGATCAGGTCGAACAGCTCGTTGGACTTCTTGGCCTCCACGCCGCGCTCGGCGGCGCCCTTGATGAAGTCCGCCCGGGCGGCGTTGATGACGTCTTCTTTCTTCTTGCTGATCGCCTTGATAATCGAGTACGCCTCGCGGAGCGGGATGGACCCCAGCTCGTTGAGCACCTGCATCACCTGCTCTTGGTAGACCATGATCCCGTAGGTCTCGGCGGTCAGCCGGTCGACGATCTCGTGGACCTCGGGGGTCTTCTCGGTGCCGTGCTTGCGGGCGTTGTAGTTGGGGATCAGCTCCATCGGGCCGGGCCGATACAGCGCGTTGGCCGCGATGAGGTCTTCCAGCCGGTCGGGCTTCATGGCCATCAGCAGGTTGCGCATGCCCCCGGATTCGAACTGGAACACCCCGGCGGTCTCGCCGCGGGCGAACAGCTCCAGCACGCGCGGGTCGTCGTAGGTCAGGCGTTCCAGGTCCAGGGGGTCGTCGGGCGCGTCTTTGCCCGGCTCGGCCACCGCGGCGGCGATGGTGTCTTGGTCCAGGCTCTGGGTGACCAGCAGCTTGCCCCGCTCGATGATCGAGAGGGTGCGCAGGCCCAGGAAGTCCATCTTGAGCAGGCCGACTTTTTCGCAGGTCGGCCCGTCCCACTGGGTGACGGTGATCTCTTCTTTTTTGCCGCCGCTCGACGACGTGGCCCGGTACAGCGGCACGATGTTGTCCAGCGGCTGGGTGGCCACGATGACCCCCGCTGCGTGCACGCCCGCGTGCCGGGCCAGGCCTTCCAAGCGCCGTGACGTGTCGTAGGTGGCCTGCAGCTGCGGCCGGCTGCCGCACAGCTCGCGCAGCTCGCTGTTCTCGTCCCACGCGCTGGTGAGGGTGGTGGACAGCCCGTCGCCGATCAGCTTGCAGAGCTTGTCGACATCGGCCAGCGACACGTCCAGCACCCGGCCCACGTCGCGGATCGCCGCGCGGGCCTTGAGCGTCCCGAAGGTGATGATCTGGGCCACGTGGCCGTACTTCTCGCGCACGAACTGGATCAGGTCGCCCCGCCCGTCCTGGCACATGTCGATATCGATATCCGGATACTCGGTGCGGTCCGGGTCGGTGAAGCGCTCGAACAGCAGCCCGTAGTGCACCGGGCAGGCGTTGCTCAGCCCCAGGCAGAAGCCGGTCATGGTGCCCACGCCCGAGCCGCGGGCCAGCACGGGGATGTTGCGGTCCCGCGCCTCGTTGGTGAAGTCCCACACGATGATGAAGTAGGCGCTGATGAGCTTGTCTTTGAGCACCTGCAGCTCGCGCTCGATGCGCTTGCGGATGGCCTGGGTCTCGCCCCGGGGCCCGTAGCGCCAGATGGCCCCGGCCTCGGTCAGAAGGCGCAGAGCGCCGTCGCATTGTTCTTTGAGGTCTTCTTCGCTGTCGGTGTCTTTTTCGCTGTCGAAGGGGAACACGCGCAGGGTGTTGCAGAAGGTCCGCATCCACGCGGTGCTGCCCGCGGGGTGGTCGCAGCCGGCGGTGAAGTCGGCGATGACCTTCTTGGCGCCCGCCTCGTCGCTGGGCAGGCCCGGCAGGTCGGTCTCGATGCGCACCACCGGGGCGTGGTTGGCGCTGAAGTCGATGTCCACGTTGCAGCGGTCGGCGATCTTGGCGGTGTTGGCGATCGCCTCGGGGCACTTGGTGCCGAAGTGGGCCCACATCTCGTCGGCGGACTTCACGTACAGGTCGCGGGGGTAGTGCAGCCGGCTCTCGTCGGTCTTGATCTTGCCCATCGAGATGCAGCACAGCGTGTCGTGCGCGTCCCAGTCGTCGGCGGTCAAGAAGTGCGCGTCGTTGTCGCACACCAGCGGCAGGTCCAGCTCTCGGGCCAGGCGGATGGTGTGCTCGTTCAGCTCGACCTGCAGGTTCTCGGCGTGGTGCTGCAGCTCCAGGTAGAAGCGCGGCTCGCCGTCGGGGCCGGGCTTGAAGACCTCGGCGTGCCACTTCGCCTCGGCCTTGGCCCGCTCGTAGTGCGCTTCGTCGCCGCTCTCGTGGTACTTCTTCAGGTGGAAGGCGATCGACGAGCCCAGGTGGCCGTTGATCGCGATCAGCCCGTCGTGCCATTTTTCCAGCGTGCCCTTGTCCATCCGCGGCTTGAAGTAGAAGCCGTTGAGGTAGGCGTCGGACGAGAGCTTGATGAGGTTTTTCCAGCCGGCCTGGTTCTCGGCCAGCAGCACCAGGTGGAAGCCGCCGTCGCTGACCCCGGTGTACTCCTTAAAGGTCCGGTCGCTGGGCCGGCCGTCCACGTCGGGCGCGACGTAGGCCTCGATGCCCAAAATGGGCTTGATGCCCGCGCCCTTGGCCAGCTTGTAGAACTCGGCGCAGTTGTGCAGGTTGCCGTGGTCGGTCACCGCCACCGCGTCCATGCCCAGCTCTTTCACCCGCTTCACCAGCCGGTCCAGGCGGTTGCCACCGTCCAGCAGGCTGTATTGGCTGTGCAGGTGCAGGTGGACGAAGCGTTGGGCGTCTTTGCTCTTGGCCATAACCCGGATTGTACGCGGGGCGGGGGCGGCCCTGGCCGTGGGTTTGCGGGCCCGGCGTTACCATGGGCCCGCCGCGCACGCCAGCCTTCTTGGGAGCCGCACGATGCTGAAAACAGGGTGTTTCGTACTGATGGTGCTGGCCCTTGGCATGACGCCGGGCTGCGCCGATTCGCAGCTGCCGCCGCCAGCGGCGGCGGAGGTGGAACCGGAGGCAGCGCCCGCGCCGGCCCCGGTGCCATCTGCGGAGGCGGCGCCCGCGTCCGATGCGTTCGCGGCCTTGGTGTTCAGCA
>CALLPP010000132.1 GCA_938015655.1 uncultured Algisphaera sp. | reverse complement strand
TATTGTCTGTACGTTTTCGTTGAATTTTAAGAAAAATGTCAAATAAACTATTTCAAGAAAATTCTTCTCGCGAAATCGTGTATTTGTACTGATTTAAGAGATATTGTCGTGCTGGTATACCTAATATTAATTGAAGCGACCGTGTCGTCTCAATCTGTACGTAATTCTTTGGTTCAGCATTTAGATTGGCATACGGTAAGCTAAACGAATACTACTGTACCGGCTGCGTACTAAGTCGTGCGCAGCAGACTATTTTTGCTGTAGCTGGGTGAATTTTCGATCATTTTTTTATAATAAAAAAATGGGTGGCAATATAGAATATATCAAGTTCTTTATTTTCTTAATTTAAACAAAAAATTATTTTTATTTTTTTCAGATCGGAGATAATTTGAAAACGCAAAAGAAGTTCAAGCCATAGCCACGCGGATTTGTGAAAAGTTAAACTAAAAAAAATGGTCGAGGAAAATTGTAAAATATTTTTTTTATTCTAGCTTGGTAAACTGCAAGCTTTTCAAAATTGGTATTAGATTTGCTCTATCTTCTATAAAAAATAAGTTATGATAATTTGAAGAAATTCCGATTTTATTTTTCAATGAATTTTTTTTTGCAACCCCTTTTTTCCAAGGGAAATCAGCTCTGGTCTGCACGGAGCGGAGGGCGGTCGTGTGGATGAGGCTGGAGTTCTTTTTGCTTTTTAAATTTTTTTCAAATTCTGCGCTAAAATACTTATTTTTTTAATTTTATAATGAAATCTAGAACTTGCTCTATTTTATAATGTCACCAAATTATATAAAAACAGACTAATATTTACGCAAATGCAGCATAAATAGACCGCGCTGCGCACGACTTAGTATGCAGCCGGTATGTCTCAATTAAGGAATATACTTTGAGTGCTGTAGATGCTTTACTAGAAAATCGTGAAATATTCGGCCCAGTACGATAATGTCAAGCAAAGTGTACGGCACCTGGATCACGACGGTCGGCTCGGTGCCGTCATCGGTCCCGGCCTCGGGGCTTTTGATCGGCTCGCCGTTGCGTTGGATCCGCGGGAAACGCTCTTGTAGTGCGCGGATGCGGGGGCCGGGGGTCTCCACGCCGCCAGACATCACGTAGTCGATGGCTGGGTCGAACAGGCCCACGCTCACGTAGGCCTGGTGGTTGCCCAGGAAGTAGTACACCTCCAGGTCGGTTTCCTCGCGCAGTTCTGCGGCCCGGGTCTCGGCGCGCTGGCGAAAATCGCGTGTCGCCCCCGCATCGTAGATCTCCACCACCAGCGAGCGCAGGCCGTGGTGGGGACGCAGGTCCCAGCGGTCCGCGACGCCTTCGCGGTTGGGGTCGATAGGGACCAATTCCGCGCGGCGGAAGGGGCGGCCGCCTTCAAACTGGGTGCTGCGGGCACGCTTCAAGCTACTTTTGGCGTCCTGGCTATCCGGTCGGCGGAAACGGCCGGCGTAGACCACGGTCTCTTCGCCGCGGTTAATAAACCAGATGCCGGGGATCTGGCCTGTTTCGCGCAGCGCGGAGGAAAAGGCGTACGCCTGCTCCAGGCGCTCCTCGCCTCGGAAAGCACGCAGGCGGATGGCGTAGCGGGTGCCGCGAGCCGCGGTGGGGGGGCCGTCCGACGCCGCGGGGGGAGGGTCGGCGATTTCGCGCAGCCGGTCCCAGCGGGTGCTGACCACCCGGGTCTCCACGCAGCTGACGGCGGTGAGAGCTAAAAAAACCAGGGATAAGAAGAAGGGTGGCCGCATGGGCGTACGGTACGGTGTTGGCCGGTTTTTAGGATAAAAAAACGTGTTTTCGGTCAATCTTGGCGGCAGGTTGGATATATCCATTAATCCGGATAGACTGATGGAGTGTTCCGGCTATGCCGGTGATTCCCCGCGAACCGTTCCCCCTGCTGTCCGATGCCCTCCACCACCTCTCCGGAAGCTGTGCTGCGTTGGATGGCCACGCTGGCCGATCCAAGCCGGGTCCGCTTGCTGCGTCTGATCGATCAGGAGGAGCTGGGGGTGTCGGATCTGTGCACAGTGGTGCAGATGCCTCAGTCCACGGTTAGCCGGCATCTAAAGGTATTGGGAGACGAGGGCTGGACCGTTCACCGGCGCGAGGGCACCACGCACCGCTACCGCATGGTGCTGGACGAGTTGACTCCGGGCCAGCGCGGCCTGTGGCTGCTGGCCCGCGAGCAGACCGAAGGCTGGGCGGCCCTGGCTCAGGACGCGGTGCGGTTGAAGGCCTGCCTGGCGGCGCGGGCCGACGACCCCGAAACGTTTTTTGCCGGCGCTGCCCGTGACTGGGACCGCACGCGCGATGCTCTGTACGGCCGCGGGTTTTCCCATGACGCCTTGCTGGCCCTGGTGCCCGACGACTGGACCGTTGCGGATCTGGGCTGCGGCACCGGCAGCCTGACCCGGGCCCTTAGCCCGCGGGTCCGGCGGGTGGTCGGCGTGGACAACAGCCCGGCGATGCTGGAGGCCGCGCGGTCCGGAACCCGCGGCCTAGACAACGTGCAGATTAAGCCCGGGGGTCTGACTGACCTGCCGTTGGACGACGGCAGCTGCGACGCGACGCTGTGCGTGCTGGTGCTGGCTTACCTCGACGATGCGGACGTGGACCGTGCTCTAGCGGAGATGGCCCGGGTGCTGCGGCCCGGCGGCCGGTCGGTGGTGCTGGACCTGCTGATCCACGACCGCGAGGACTTCCGCCGCGGCACGGGGCAGCGCAACCTGGGTTTCGACCCCGGCGACCTAGGGGTCCGCATGGCGGCCGCGGGGCTTGCCGCGGCTCGTCTGCAGCCGCTGGCCCCGGACCCTGCGGCCACGGGCCCGGCACTGCTTCTGGCCACGGCCACGAAGCCCCAGAAAGCAGACGATTGAGCTCGCCCGCAAAGCCACCACGGCGCTGTGCCGACGCACGGCAGGCCCGGGCCTACGAATTTCTTCACCCGGCCGATTGGCCACTTGACCACTTGATCACTTGACCACTTGGTCACTTCTCTTCCAAAAAGGAACCCCCCGATGCCCCTGACCCTTGAACCCGATGTCCAGTCCGGCCTGCAGTACAAGCTCAAGCCCGGCGCCTCGGTTGAAGAACTGCAGACCCTCGCCGAGTGGGGTCGCAAGGAACTGATGCTCGCCGAGCAGGAAATGCCGGGCCTGATGGCCTGCCGCAAAGAATTTGGCGCCAGCAAGCCGCTCAAGGGCCATAAGGTCATGGGTAGCCTACACATGACCGTGCAGACCGCGGTGCTGATTGAAACCCTGGTGGAACTGGGCGCGGATGTGCGCTGGGTTTCCTGCAACATTTTCAGCACCCAGGACCATGCGGCCGCGGCGGTGGTCGCCGGGCCCGATGGCACCATCGCCGAACCCAAGGGGGTGCCTGTGTTCGCCTGGAAGGGCGAGACGCTGGACGAGTACTGGTGGTGCACCGACCAGGCTCTGGCCTGGCCCGACGGCAGCGGCCCGAGCCTAATCGTGGACGACGGTGGCGATGCCACCATGCTGATCCACAAAGGTGTGGAGTTTGAAGAAGCCGGCGCGGTGCCCGATTACGACGCGGCGACCGAGCCCGAAGAGTGGGAGAGCGTGCTGAAGGTTCTTCGCAAGAACCTCGTGGAAAGCCCGGGTCGTTGGGCCAAGGTCGCCGAGGGCTGCCAGGGCGTGTCGGAAGAGACCACCACGGGCATCAAGAACTTGGTGAAACTGCAAAAGGAAGGCAAGCTGCTTTTCCCGGCGATCAACGTGAACGACAGCTGCACCAAGAGCAAGTTCGACAACCTGTACGGCTGCCGGCACTCGCTGATCGACGGGCTGTTCCGCGCGACCGATGTGATGGTTAGTGGCAAAGTGGCGGTTGTGTGCGGCTACGGCGACGTGGGCAAGGGCTGTGCGCAGTCGCTCAAGGGCCAGGGTGCGCGGGTGATCGTGACCGAAATTGATCCGATCTGTGCGTTGCAGGCGGCGATGGAGGGCTTCGAGGTGACCACGCTGGAAGACGTCATCGGTGACGCGGACATCTTCATCACCACTACGGGCAACTACAAGATCATCACCGCCCAACACATGGCAAAGATGAAGGACAAGGCGATCGTGGGCAACATCGGCCATTTCGACAACGAGATCGAGATGGCCGAGCTGGCGAAGATTGCGGTGAAGACCAACATCAAGCCGCAGTACGATATGTGGACCTTCGAAGACGGTTCGAGCGTGCTGATCTTGGCCGAAGGCCGGCTGTTGAACCTGGGCTGCGCGACCGGGCACCCCTCGTTTGTGATGAGCGCGTCTTTCACCAACCAGACGATCGCCCAGATCGAGCTGGCTCAGAACAACGACCAGTACCAGAACGAGGTGTACCTGCTGCCCAAGGTGTTGGACGAGAAGGTGGCGCGGCTGCATCTCGACCAGCTCGGGGTAAAGCTGACCGAGCTGAGCCAAGAGCAGGCGGACTACATCGCGGTGCCGGTCGAAGGCCCTTATAAGCCCGATCACTACCGTTACTAAGCTTGGTGGCGGGTATTTTGAGTGTTCATTGATGAAGACCGCGGCGTGAGCCGCGGTTTTTTCGTGCGCCTGCGGTGAAGCTACCTAGGGACAAGGAGGAACGTCTCTTTGGCCGTAGGGGGAGGTACGCGAGGGTTATCGGGTCTGGTTCGCGGTGCGGTTCGAGGGGGCACGCTTGGCGGGGCGTCTGGTGAGCGTGGGGGGGGGGGATTCTGGCGGGTGGCGGGAATCGGTGAAGGGGTGGTGTTTGGCGCGGCCAGAAGCCGAGTGATGGGGCTTCGCCTGAGGGGGGTGGGTGAAGCCCTAGCTGAAGCCCAGGCGATCCAGGTCTAGGTCAAGTGGGTTGGGGGGGGCGTCGATAGGCTCGGGGCCGGTTCCGCGTTGGGGCGGCTCGGCGTCCAGGGAGTTTGTCGGAACCGTAATGGCTGATGCAGATTTCGCCGAGCAGCGCCAACACCCGCGTTACCGCCCCGACCGCCTGCGCTGTGATCTTGGGGAGGTGGTGGATCTGTCGCGCAGCGGGGCTCGGGTCCTTTGCCGCCAAGAAATCAGCGGTTCGATCCCCCTCACCGTGTTTTCGGTTAACCACGGAGAGATCAAGATCCGCGGCCGGGTACAGTGGCGGCGGGCCTTAGGCCACCGTGAGTTCATGGTCGGGGTGGCCTTCGAACAGGTGCCCGCGGACATGCGGCCGGTACTGGACCAGCTGGTTCGGGAGGTCGCCGGCGGTGTTTCTCAGGCATCCCCGGGCGCGGGTCGGTCGGCTGGTTCACGCACCGGTGTGTTGCTTGGGCTGGCGGGGCTTGGGGTGCTGGCCGTCGGGGCGGCGCTGTTGACTTACCCCACCTGGGGGCCGCGCTTTCTCCCACAGGCCGAGGAGTGGTATCAGCTGGCTCCGCCGCTGACGGCGTGGGCCTGTTTTTTGGTCGGCGGCTTACTTGCGGCCACGGGGCTGACGGAGATCGTCTCCCCGATGACCAGCGCCGATCAGCAGCGGCCTTCGCCCGGTGCGGCCAAGGCCCCGCGGGGCGGGGCTGCGCCGAACCCCGGCGTGCCGGCCCATCGTGCCGGTGAGGAAGCAGACCCGCCGCGGTATCAAATGAGCACTGAGCATCTGCTTAACTGCATCTTGGAGAGCAGTCTGGGCGGGGTGAGTGTGCTCAAGGCGGTGCGCCACGACAACCGGCGGGTGGTTGATTTCGAGGTGCAGCTGATCAACCGGGCGGCGGAAAACCTGCTGGGCAAGAGCGAGGTCATGCTGACCGGCCAGCTGCTGTCTAAGGTGTTCCCGTGCCTGATGGGCCACGCGATCTTCAACGACCTGAGTTCCACGGTGCTGACCGGTTTGCCGGTGCAGAAGCAGTATCGGCTGGACAATGGGCGGTGGGTACAGCTAGCGGTGGTGCAGCTGGGCGACGGGCTGGCGGTGACGTTTGCCGACACGACCGAGCAGCATCATGCCCAGGCTCGGCTGCGACACGTGGCGTACCACGATGAGTTAACGGGACTTCCCAACCGCAAGCTGCTGATGGAGCACCTGGAGAAAGCGATGAACCGGGCCCAGCGCTTCCCCGAGCGGAAGCTGGCGGTGCTGTTCCTGGACTTCGACCGGTTTAAGATCGTGAACGACACGCTGGGGCACGAGGTCGGAGACCTGCTGCTAAACAGCATCTCGGGCCGGCTGCGGGAAAACATCCGTAGCGTGGACACCGCGGCGACCACCGGCGGCGACGTTTCGGGCGGTTCGGAACAAATTTCGGCCCGTTTGGGTGGCGACGAATTCGTGGTGATGCTCGACGGGCTGGAGAACCAGGATGCGGCGATTGCGGTGGCCAACCGTCTTCTATCAGCGTTTAACGAGCCGCATCAGCTCGACGGCCACCGCGTGGTCTCGACGGCCAGCATCGGCATCGTGATGAACTCCGATAGCTACCGAACGGTGGACGAGCTGCTGCGAGACGCGGATACGGCGATGTATCAGGCCAAGAACAGCGGCAAAGCCCGTTACGTGGTGTTTGACCGTCAGATGCACGAGGAACTGGTGGCCCAGGCGGAGCTGGAGAGCGACCTTCGCGAGGCGGTAAAGAACGAAGACTTCGCACTGGTGTACGAGCCGATTGTGGACGTGGTGTCAGGGCATGTGGTGGGTTTCGAGACCCTAATTCGCTGGGAGCACGCGGAGCGTGGCATGGTGGCACCCGACGCCTTCGTGCCGATGGCCGAGGAGCTCAACCTGATCGTGCCGGTGGGCGCTTGGGTGATCCGTCAGTCGTGTGAGCAGCTGGCTCGCTGGCGCCACATGGGGCAGCCGGACATTTTCTTGAACATCAATCTATCTCGGGCTCAGCTCTACGACGGGGATCTGGTCAATCTGCTGGCGCACGAGATCATGCGTCACGGACTGGATCCGTCGTGTATCCGCCTGGAAATCACCGAGACGATGGTGATGAACGACGTGGGTGAAATGAAGACCAAGCTGGTGGAGCTGAAGGAGTTGG
This sequence comes from uncultured Algisphaera sp., assembly GCA_938015655.1. GTDB lineage: Bacteria > Planctomycetota > Phycisphaerae > Phycisphaerales > Phycisphaeraceae > Algisphaera. The sequence goes on along the minus strand of CALLPP010000132.1, from coordinate 9,426 downwards.
GGGTGAAGCTGGCCCTGGACGACTTTGGCACCGGGCACTCGTCGCTGAACGTGTTGCAGGAGCTCCCGCTAGACATTTTGAAGATCGACCGCACGTTCATCGCCAACGCGGGCGATGCGGTCCGCCGCTACGGAGCGATCATCGCGACCATCACCGACCTGGCCCGTAACCTGGATATGCAAGTGATCGCGGAGGGCATCGAACGGCAAGAGCAAATTGATCTGCTTCGCAGCCTGAATTGTGATCACGCACAGGGATGGATCTACAGCCGTCCGGTGGATTCCGACGGCGCGGCGGCGCTGATTGTTGAGCGCCCGGTGTTGGGGCTGAGCAAAGATCTGGACACCGCGGACCTTGAAGCTGAACGCCGCCGCGGGCTGGTCGCGATGGACGAGGATTTCGAGGCCGCGTAATCGGTCTGGGCGGCGGCCTGGTGGGCCGTTCCGAGCGGTGCCGCGAGGTGTGAAGATCTGGGCGATGATTTGGGAGTGGCGCGCGACCGTGCTTGTGGCGGTGCTCGCGGCTGTGGGCGCGGCCGGGCCGCGTGGGGTGACGCTTTCGGGGCTGATTTTTCCAGCGGCGGGCGGTTCCAGCGCGGTGGGGATGCAGGCGGGCCGTGGGATGGCGGGGGCGGTGACGCGCTGTCGATGGCCAAAGACCGAGAAGCTGTTTTGGCCATGATGGGCACTTTTGTGGTGCATTACCGGCATGCTGAGACCGCGGTGCTGGCGCCCAGACGCGAACATGCGGTGCCGTACGTCGCTGACGCACGCGAGTGCATCCGGGTGGTGGTGCAGGGGCCCGAGCGTGTGGTGATGCAGCACCTGCTGCTGGTCGGTGAGCCGCCGCTGGTGGTCAAGCACTGGTGTGGGGACTGGGAGCACACGGCGGAGCGCCGGCTGTGTACGAAGGGCCGGTGTCGGATGGCGGTCGTTGGCGGGTGCGCGGGAGCCGGGCCTTAATGCCGTGTTGGACTCGGCGGTGGATTAGAACCCCGCTCAAATTATTTACCCTCCGTGCCTTGCGGCCCGTGGCCCCCGCGATGTCGGTTTCCGTTGGCAACCCTTCGGGATGACCTGCTTCAACCTCCTTGCGAGAACCCCGTCTTGCTAGCGGCAGCCGCTCAAATTATTCGATGCGGTGTTCTAGCGGCCGGGGATGGGCCGGTTTGTGGATTGGGTGGGAGGTGTGGCTTCGGTGGGGCCGGCACGATGAACCGTTCGCGGGCCGAAACGTGCGGCAATACGATCCACTGCGGCATCCAGGGCGCGGCAGCGGTCGTGGTGGGGGTCGGAGAAGAGTTCGGCCTGGGCGGGTTCGTTTCCCAGGGGCCCGGCGCTCATACCGATCAGGCGCACCGACCGGAAGCCCGCCCCCGCCCAGCGGTCGAAGAGCCCGCGGGCGGCGGCCCATAAGTCGTCGGTCGCGTCGCTGGGACGGTCCAGCGTGCAGGATCGAGTGATGGTTTGGAAGTCGCCGTAGCGGATTTTGACGGTAACTCCGCGAGCGCGACGTCCGTGGCGGCGCAGTCGTTCGCCCACGCGTTCGGTCTGTTCTAGCAGCACGGCCCGCACGTCTTGGGCCTGGGTGAGGTTGGTCTCGAAGGTCTGTTCGTGGCCGATGGACTTGGCGGCACGGTCGGGCACGACGGGCCGGTGGTCGATGCCGCGTGACAAATGAAACAGTCGTACGCCGCGGTCTCCGAAGCGATCGCTAAGCTCGGCTTCGCTCAATGCACGGAGATCGCCGATGGTCTTTACCCCGCGGCGGGCCAGGTTTTGCTGGGTTTTGGGGCCGACGCCCCAAACTTTTCCCACCGGTAGCGGGGTCAACCTCGCGTCGAGGTTGTCGGGACCGATGACCGTGAGTCCGTTGGGTTTTTCTAGGTCGCTAGCCAGTTTGGCGAGAAATTTGTTAGGTGCAACCCCCACCGAGGCGACAAGGCCGGTGGCGCGGTGGACCGCGTCTTTGAGTCGCTGGGCGACGGCCCGCGGCGGGCCTAGCAAACGCTCGGTACCGGTCATGTCCAAAAAAGCTTCGTCGATCGAGAGTGGCTGCACGCACGGGGAGAACGTATCGAGCACCGTGAACATGGCCCGCGACAGTTCGCGGATGCGGGTGCCAGGCACCTTGACGCAGATCGCGTGTGGGCACAGCCGCAGGGCGTGGGCGGTGGGCATGGCCGAGTGGCAGCCGTACTTCCGAGCTTCGTAGGACGCGGCGGTTACCACGCCGCGGGGCCCGGTGCCACCGGTTAGCACGGCTTTGCCGGTCAGTGCGGGGTCGTCAAGCACCGCGATGGCCGCAAAAAAAGCGTCCATGTCCAGGTGGAAGATAGTTCGGGGAGCGGTGGGTGGGGCCACGGTTCAAGGGTAGCCGACGGCGCAGAGCTATGGCGGTTGGGATGCCCCGGCATCTGCGGGGGAGATCTGAGAGATTGTGTGGGCTCCCGGCGGCCGGTCGGGGGCGTGGTTGGGGCCGCACGACAGGGTGATGACGATGGTTAGGAAGACGACGGTTTCGATCCGGGGTGACCGGTGGTTGATCAACGGGCGGGTGACTTGCCCCGGCACGCGGGTGGAGGGGCTGTTGATGAACAGCCGCATGGTGCAAGCAACCTTTGACGATCTGAACCCGGAGACGCGGTCGCGATGGGGCGGGCCGTGCGGGGTGTGGGACGCTGAGGCAAACACCGATCGCTTTATTGCACAGCTGCCGGTGTACCGCGAACACGGGCTGCTTGCGGTCACCACCAATTTTCAGGGCGGCAGCCCTGAGGGCTACAGCCGGGATCAGCCCTGGAATAACTCGGCGTACGGGGTGGACGGCACCCTGCGTGCAGATTATGCGGGGCGGATGGGGCGGGTGATCGACGCGTGCGACGGGCTGGGCATGGTGGTGATTTTGGGCCTGTTTTACTTCGGCCAGGACGAGCGGCTGCGCGACGAGGCTGCGGTGGTCCGTGTGGTGGATCAGGTCACCGATTGGCTGGTCGAGCGGGGCGATCGCAACGTGCTCGTCGAGATCGGCAACGAGGTGGATTTGGACCGATTGGGATTTGAGCGTGTGCACTATGGCACGGCATTCTGCGCGTGGAGCGTGGGGCGGAACTGATCGCACGGACGCAGGAGCGTTCGGCGGGGCGTCTGTCCACCCCCGCCGGACGTTTGTTGGTGAGTACCACCAGAGCGGGGGCCAGGTGGTGGATCCCGGGTTGGCGGCGGTGGCGGACTTCGTGCTGCTGCACGGCAACGGGGTGGACCAGCCCGCGAGGATCGGGGAAATGGTCGCGGCGTCGCGGGCCGTGCCTGCTTACCGCGGCCAGCCGGTGGTGATCAACGAGGACGACCACTTCGGGTTTGATCAGCCGCAAAACCACTGCCTGGCCGCGGTGGCGGCGGGGGCCAGTTGGGGGTACTTTGACTATCGCATGGAGGGTGAGGGGCACGCTCAGGGGTATCAGAGTGTGCCGACGGACTGGACTCTGAACTCTGATCGCAAACGCGGTTTTTTCCGGCTGCTGAAGGAGTTGTCAGCCGGTCTGGACAGATGATGGCGATGGCCCCGAGCGGAATGTACGTGCGTGAGACACGAAGACGCCGCCGCGTTCGGGGCGGTGTGGTTGGTTGGTGCCGGTTGGCAGGGTTCGCGGGCTCACGAAGTGCGCGGGCTCAGGGGGACGGCGGGCTGGCGGGATGAGCTGGTGGGGCGGACGTTGACGCGGCGGCCGGTATGGGCGCGGCCTGGGGGTCTTTGGCTTTCTTGGGCCCGCTGCTGTCGGGGGTCAGCATCATGGTCATGCGGCGGCCCATCATCTTGGGCGGTTGCTCAACTTTGCTCACGTCTTCGAGCAGTTCGACGATGTCTAGCATGGTCTGGCGGGCCATGCCCTGGTGGGCCATCTGGCGGCCGCGGAAGAGCATGACGAACTGGCACTTGTCGCCGTCTTCGAGGAACTGCCGGGCTTTGTCGGTTTTGAACTTGAGATCGTGATCGTCGATGTTGGGTCGCAGGCGCATGCCCTTGAGTTCAGATTTCTTGGCGTGGGCCTTGGCTTTCTGTTCTTTCTTTTGCTGCGCGTACTTCCACTTGCCGTAGTCCATAATCTTACAGACCGGTGGACTAGCGGCGGGCGAAACCTCGACCAGATCAAGCTCGGCGTCTTGCGCACGGCGTTTGGCTTCGTCGGTTTCGACGACGCCGATTTGGTTGTCTTCTTCGTCGATCAGTCGGATGGGCGACACCCGAATTTGATCGTTGATGCGCAGGCGTTTGCCGGTTTCGCGTGGCTGGGGGCGGAAGCGTCCTCGTGCGATGGTGGGTATCTCCTTGGGGCGGGCAGGGGGGATCGATGGCGGTGGCGGGGTAGTCTTTGCGACGCTGGAGTCGCGGTTTTTACCACAGGCAGTTTAGGTTCCAAGCGGCGGTTTGCAACATATCGGGGGTGGCGGCGTCGAGCGGTGGACCCGTGAAGCCCCGTCTTTTCGAGGTTCGGCAAGCCATGTACTCGGGGTGGCACACCGTCAGAGAAGGAGAACCGAGGCTAGGTCGCAGCCTGGGCGAAAACAGTTTTTTGGTTTTTGATCGTGGGGTGTTGAACCCGCCCGAGGCGTGACCCATTAGTTGCCTGCTTCGTCTCGCTCATGGGAGCCGGTCCGCAAGGCGTGGCGGTTATTCTCGATTACGAACGGTGTTGCGGCGACCGTCCATTTCTGTTCGGCTGGAGCCGTTGCCATCATGACCAAAAAGATGTTGACACCGGTCTTTGCTGGGCTATCATGGTTGCTAAAGTAGTTGTGAAGTACCTTTCCACGTCGCTGCTTCTTCTTTTCTAGTCTCTTCTTTCCCACTCACTTTATGGAGGATTCGATGTTTCTCAAAAATATTGGAACGGTCTGCGCGATCGTTGGTTCGGGTGTGGTCGCCGGTTCGGCGTCTGCTCAGTCGCTTTTTTCGTCCGACGGTACCGATCTGGCCCCCCGTTTTGGTTTGACCGGTAGTGCCGGCACGGCCCCAGACGGCTCGGCGGCGCTGGTGATTGAGGGCGAGCCCACGGCGACGTTTTCAGATCTTTTGAGTCCGGGGTTGATCGCCGTGCCGGGGAGTGACTTGGGCAGTGAGTTCGTTCTCTCGCTGGACGTGTATATTCCTTCGGGCTCTAATTTGGACTCCGGCGTGGCGTTCATCCGGTTCTACGATGACGCAGATGACAGCGGGTCCCTGAGCTTTGACCCCGGAGGCGAGTTTGCGAACCGGGTGGAGTTTTTTGGTGATTCGATCGATTTCACGGTGGTTGATGCATTTCAGACGATTCAGGTGACCGGTACAATTCCCACCGTGGACGCGGCCGGGGGAGAGATTGATGTGTTGCAGTTCAACCTGGGGCTTGGCCAGCAGGGCGGCGCAACCGGAGCCGTCTCGGCCTTTGTCAACAACGTCAGCCTGACGGTGGTGCCCGAGCCCGCGTCGCTGGTCTTGGCAGCGGTCGGTGGACTTGCGCTCGTTGCACGTCGTCGCCGCGCTTGATGACGGCTGGCGTGAGCATCTCGCTAATCTAGAGTTCCAGTGAGCCACACCCATTAATGGGTGTGGTTTTTTTGTTTAGGGAAGACCGGGGTGTAAGGCCAGTTGCTGGTTGGAGCTGCGTGGGGTTTTGTACGACGCGTTTAACCGTACGGGGCGAGCGTTAGAAGCCAGTACGCTGCGGGGGCGACGAGCAGGGGGCTGTCGACGACGTCCATGACTCCGCCAAAGCCGGGGATGGTGGCGGCCCAGTCTTTGACTTCTGCGTCGCGTTTGAGCAGGCTGGCCACGAGGTCCCCGACTTGTCCAAGTCCGCCCAGCAGCAGGCCTGCCGGGGCGGCGTACCACCAGGGGATCGCACGGTCAGGCACCAGGTATGCGCCTAAGGCTGCGAAAATCACGGCCCACAGCGATGCGAAGAGCATGCCCCCGGCCAGCCCCTCGACGGTTTTGCCCGGGCTGAGCCACGGGATAAGCTTGTGGCGGCCCAGAAACCGGCCGGTGAAGTAGGCCCCAATGTCGCAAGATTTCGTGACCATAATGACGGCCGCGATGGCCCAGGGCGAAAACCCCACGGCCGGGCCGCCCACCCGCAAGAGTAGATAGAGGCCCGGGAGCACGCCGAGGTATCCTAGGGCCAGCAGGGCGGAGCCGCCGGCGGTGGTGGCGCCTCGGCAGTTTTTTGAGCGGAAGCTGTGAGCCATGAAGGCTACCAGTAGCACCCCGGCCACGACGGTACCCAGGGCCGCCGTGGCGGCGCGGGGCTCGGGCATTTGGGGGGCGGCGTAAGTCAGCGTGACGCCCGCAGATGCGGCCAGATAGAGCACTGCGGCGTGGGCCTGGTCGTAGCGGGCGCGCAGTAGCGCGGCGAGTTCGATCGATGCGGGCACCAGCACCGCCAGGACGGCCAGCAGCAGCAATGCTCCTGGTGGGAGTGTTCCGCGGGTGCCCAGGCGGTCGTCAGCCCATATGAGTAGCAGTAGGCCTGCGACCATCGCGATGCCGGAGGGGACGCGGTGTTTGAGCATGAGCGGCATGCTAACGCGGATACGGCCATCTGCGGATTGAGTGTGTCCGGACCGTCTTGCTAGGCTCTGCCTGTGAAAGCTGTCCGACGTTTCGGTCTTCGACGCCCGCGCCAGGTACTGATGGGCCTGGTGTGCGCGTTCACGCTGGTCTGCTGTGGGCCAGCCCAGAGCCTAACGTGGAGTGCTGACTTGCCGGTCTCGGGTGACGGTCGGCATTTGTGGCTGGCGGCGCCGGCCACGACGCTGCCCGGCAGAGCGCCCGGGGCGGTGGTCGAACTGCTGCACGCCGATGGCACCGATGCCGAGCCGGCCTGGGAGCGGGTGACCCGTCTTCGCGGCCGCGTCGCGGCCATGGCGGCGCCCGGTGGCGGTACCCGGGGGCCGGGTACGACCGATTACTTGTGGTTGGTGTTCGACGGCGGTGCGGTGGTGCGGGTGTCGTTAACCCCCGGGTCGTTGGAAGATCAGTGGTTTTTTTCGACCCGGCCGGTGACCAACCTCCCCATGGAGTTGCAGGTGATCGCGGCGACGGCGGCGGGTGATGCCTTGTGGGTGTTGGGGCAGGCCCGCAGCCCGGTGGTGGCATCGGGTTTTGATGTTGTGCCTCCGCGGTTTGCAGGAGTGGATGGTGGGGATGTCGCGACGGAAAGCGCCGAGCTTTTGAATTTGGTGTTGGGGCTGCCACGCCCGTTGGGTGTCGAAGGACCGCCGGCGGTCTCCGATCCCTCGCCCACGACCAAGCCGGACAATGCTGCCGGTGACGAAGGTTCGACGGCGATCACCGAGCTGTTGTTGGTGTACCGCGGGGGGCGCTGGCAGCGGGTGCCGCTGCCAGTTTCCCCGGCGACGCCGTCGGTGGCCGTGTTGGTGCCGCCCGCCTCCGATGCGGCGGATGCGCGCCCCACGCGGATCGTACGCACGCGGGTGGACGACAAAAGTGTGGTGATGATGACCACGCCCGTGGTGGACGGCGGATGGGAACAAACCGCCCTCGATTTGGAATCGTCCGGCATGGTGCGGGGCTTGCGGGTTGATGGTCAGCTGGTGGTGGCGTGGCAGTCGTCGTTGATGCCCGCGGTGGTGCGGGCCGCGGTGGTCCGTGGTGCATCGCTCGCCCCGCTGGGCGAGATGGTGGTGGATCCCGAAACGCCCGGCGATGACACCGCCGCGGCCTGGACGGCCGTGCCGATGGCCGGTGGCGTGGGGGTGGTGGCCGGGCCGGCGCGGGCGGGGGCGGCGGTGGCCAGCCACCTGGCGGGGCGGACCGACCGGCAGCCGCCAGCGCTTACCCTCGGGGTGATGGATCTGCGCGGCCGGGTGATCCGCCCGCCGGCGGAGGTGGGGCTGGAGCCGGACCGACCGTTCGCGGAAGCCGCCGACTTTTTATTAATGCTGACCGCGGTGGTCGGGGCCACCCTGCTGCTGTTCTCGTTCTGGCGTCGCGATCCGCAGGCCAACCGGCCCCGGCTGCCCCAGGGCATGGTGGTGGCGGACCTGTGGCGCCGGGCCGCCGGCGGCGCGATCGACCTGGCGATCGGCGGGGCGGTGGTGGGCAGTGCGATGGGGCTGAGCGCCGAAGACCTGGTGAGCCGCTGGCCCGGGCGCGGCCGGGGCGATCCGCTGGAGTTCATCGTGCCCGGGCTGCTGTTCATCGGTCTTACGGTGTTGCACACCACCGTGACCGAACTGCTCACGGCACGCTCGGCAGGCAAGGCGTTGATGGGCACGCGCTTGGCCGGCTTGAGTGGCCAGCGGCCGACCACGGGCCAAGTGGTGGTCCGTGGGCTGCTCAAACCTTTTGACTTGATTGCTTACCTCTTGCTGGTGTTGCCGGTGGTCAACCCTGGTCGCCAGCGGCTGGCCGACCTGATCGCCCGCACGTTGGTGGTGCGCAAGGCGGCGGAGCATGATTCGGATGCCACGCCGGGAGGTGCCGACCGTGGGTGACGCGCCACCGACTGGTGCCAAGCCCGCCGTCGTCCTGCTTTCGGGCGGGCTGGACAGTGCCACCGTACTGGCCGTAGCGCGGGCCCAAAGCTTTGACTGCCATTGCCTAACTTTTGACTACGGCCAGCGACACGCCGCTGAACTGAAGGCTGCGGCCCGGGTGGCCCAGGCGCTGGGGGCCGCGAGCTGCCGCACCGCGGCGGTCGACCTGCGGGCCTTCGGCGGCAGCGCGCTCACCGACGACGCGCTGGACGTGCCCAAAGACCGCGACGAAGCCGCGATGTCCGCGGACATCCCCGTCACCTACGTGCCGGCGCGCAATACCATCTTCCTGAGCTACGCCTTGGCGCTGGCTGAGGTGCTGGGCAGCACCGACCTGTTCATCGGTGTCAACGCAGTGGACTACTCGGGCTACCCTGACTGCCGGCCCGAGTTCATCGCCTCTTTTCAAGCGATGGCGAACCTGGCCACCAAGGCGGGGGTGGAGGCGGCCGCCGCGCTACAGGTCCACGCGCCGCTCATCAGCCTCACCAAAGTGCAGATCATCGAGCTGGGGCTGAGCTACGGCGTGGACTACGGCCTGACCCACTCGTGCTACGACCCGGTGGACGGCCCGTCTGGGCCCCAGACTGCGGCCTGCGGGCGGTGTGATTCTTGCCGGCTGCGCGTCAAGGCCTTCGGGGCCTTGGGGCGGCGCGACCCGGCGCTGGGCCCGGCCACCAAGGCCAAACGCTGGGGATGCGGGGGCTGATCGGCCAGCGGTGGGGCGGGGGCGGCTACGTTATGATCATGCGTTGGTGGATCCTGCGACTGTGTGTGCTGGCCGCGGCGGCCGTCAGCGGCCTGCTGTTGTTCCAGTCGTGGGCCGGCGGCGCGGCGCCCGGGTGTTCGGCCGGGGGCGGCTGCGGCGCCGTGCTCGGGTCGCGCT
>CALLPP010000131.1 GCA_938015655.1 uncultured Algisphaera sp. | reverse complement strand
GTGTCGTCGGGCGGGCCGTCGATGTGCTGCAGGTCTTCGCGGGCGCCGCGGACCGAGAAGAAGAGCCGGCCGACGCTGACCGCGTCGTCGAGGGCCATGTAGGTGCGCGGGGGATGGTTGCGTAGCCAGTCTTCGGGCATGTGGCGTTTGTTGGTGCGGTGGTAGGGGTGTTGCAGCAGGGCCATGGCGTAGCTGCGCAGGTCCAGGGCCGCGCGGCGGAAGGGGCTGCGGCCGGTGAAGTGGTGCAGGTACCACTCGACGAACATGAAGGGCACGGCGGCGGGGTAGCCGACAAAGACGGGGGCTTGGGGCAGGCCGCGGAGCCAGGCGAGGTAGGCGCGGGTGGCGCGGCCCGGAGGGGCCGGGTCGTGGGTGACTACGGCCCAGGCCTGGGGCATGGATTTCCACCGGGCGAGGATTTCGGGATGCGGGCGGGCGCCGCGGAGGGGCTGGAGGTTGACGCTGAAGCTGCTGAGCAGATTGCCATTGTGGTCGAAGGCGGCCGAACCGAGGCTGCGCATGGTGTGCGAGCCGGGGATGGGGCCGTCGACTTCGATGGAGGTGCAGACGTAGAGCTCGGGCATGAGGGATCCAAGCGCTCCGCCGAGTTGTGATTCGGGGGGGAAGAGCCGGCGGCGGGACGCTTATTCCAGTCGAATGGATGAGGCGGCGGGCGTCAAGGGGTTCGTGGTGCCCGGGGCGTTACTGGGGGGGAGGGCCCGAGGGGTGTGTTGGCCGGAGTAGGCGGTCAGCCGCCGGACAGGGCGGACTGGAGAGCGGCTTCGTCCCAGACTTCGACGCCCAGCGACTGGGCTTTGGTGAGTTTGCTGCCGGCTTTGGCGCCGGCGATGAGCAGGTCGGTGTTTTTACTGATGCTGCCCGAGACCTTGGCGCCCAGGGCTTCGAGTCGGGTCTTGAGGTCGCTGCGGGAGGTGTGTTCGAGGGTGCCGGTGATGACGAGGGTTTTGCCGGCGAAGGGGGAGCCGGCGGCGTCCGGCGGAGGGGCGGTGATGGACTCGGCGAGGACGACGCCTTCGCGACGCAGGTCGTCGAGAGTGGTGCGGCCCGCGTCGCTGTCGAGGAAGTGGCGGACGCTGTGCGCGGTGACGGGCCCGACATCTTTGATGTCGGCGAGGGTGGCTTGGTCGGCGGCGATGAGCTGGTCGATGTCGGGGAAGGCTTGGGTGAGGCGCTGGGCGCCGCCGGCGCCCACGTGGCGGATGGTGAGGCCTGCGAGCACGCGTCGCAGCCCGCGCGACTTGGCGGATTCGACGCCGTCTAAGAGGTTTTGCACTTTCTTCTCGCCCATGCGGTCCAGGGCGAGCAGGGCGTCGCGGTGACGGTGGAGGCGGAAGATGTCGCCGAGGTTGGTGAGCAGGCCGGCGTCGACGAGTTGGTGGACGGTCTTTTCGCCCAGGGCGTCGATGTCCATTTGGTTGCGGCCCACGAAGTGGGTGAGGCGCTCGCGGAGCTGGGCCGGGCACGCGGGGTTGGGGCAGTAGCGGGCGGTTTCGTCCAGGGGCCCGAGGGGGGCGGGCGGGGGGCCGAAGTCGGCGGGGTCGCGCGGTTTGCGGGCTTCTTTTTTGGCTTTCTCGGCGTCACGGGCGATCCTGCGTGAATGGACGGCGTGTTCGTTGAGGCGGCGGGTGTCTTGTTCGATCTCGACGGGGCTTTGGCAGTCGGGGCAGCGGTCGGGCGCGGCGATGGACGCGGCGTGATCGAGGCGCTGTTGCGGCAGCACGCGGACGACCTGGGGGATGATCTCGCCGGCTTTTTCGATCTCGACGGTGTCGCCCAGGTGGATGTCTTTGCGCAGGACTTCGCCGAAGTTGTGCAGGCTGGCGTGGGTGACGGTGGTGCCGGCGAGTTCGACGGGCTGCATGGTGGCCCGGGGGGTGAGCTTGCCGGTTTTGCCGACCTGCCAGTTGACGTCGAGCAGGGTGGTGGTGGCGCGGTCGGCAGCGTATTTGAAGGCGATGCACCAGCGGGGTGATTTGCTGGTGGTGCCCAGTTGTTGGTGAGCGGCGAAGTCGTTGAGTTTGACCACCATGCCGTCGGTGGCGTGGTCGAGGGTGTGGCGTTGGTCGTTGAAGGCTTGGATCTGGTTCCAGGCGTCGTCGAAGGTGTCGGCATCGTGGGCGTGGGGGTTGGTGGGCAGGCCCAGGGTGGCGACGGCTTCGAAGAAGCCGCGCTGGGTGGTGGGGGCCGGCGGGCCGTCGGGACCGGGCTCCCAGAGGCCTAGGTTGTGGATGAACAAGCGCAGGCCGCCGTGGACTTTGGCGGGGTCTTTTTGTTTGAGGGTGCCGGCGGTGCAGTTGCGCGGGTTGGCGTAGGGCTCTTCGTCGGCGGCCCGTCGCCGGGCGTTGAGGGCGACGAAGACGGGGTCGGGCATGAAGATCTCGCCGCGGACTTCGAGAGTGGCGGGGGGGGCGTGGCTTGCGAGGCGGCGGAAAAGGTTCCTGACACCTTTTTGGAGGTCTTTTGGGCGGGGAAGGCAGAGAGATGGGTGGGGATGGCGGCAACGGTGCGGATGTTGTGGGTGATGTCGTCGCCGCGGCGGCCGTCGCCGCGGGTGAGGGCGCGGACCAGGCGGCCGCGCTCGTAGGTGAGCGACAGGGCGACGCCGTCGACTTTGGGTTCGGTGCGCAGGGCGGGGCCGTTGGTGTTGGCCGGGGAAGGCGCGTGGGCGAAGAGGCCCGGGGTGGGAGGGGCGGGGTGTTCGGCGGCGGTGGCCAGGCCCAGGGCCTTGGCGGTGCGGTCGTACCAGGCGCGGAATTCGTCTTGGTTGTAGGTGTTGTCGATCGACAGCATCGGCACGGTATGCGCGACGGTGACGAAGTGGTCGATGGGGGCGCCGCCGACCCGCCGGGTGGGCGAGTCGGGGGATTGCAGGTCAGGGTGGGCTTCTTCGAGCTCTTGCAACTCGCGCAGGAGGGCGTCGAATTCGGCGTCGCTCAGCTCGGTGGCGTCGCCGGCGTAGTACAGCGCGTTGTGCCGGGTGAGTTCGCGGCGCAGAAAAGTGGCGCGTTGAACGGTTTGGGCGCTGGGGTTGGTGGGCATGCCGCGGAGTTTATCGCCCCCGGGGGGGCTTCTTCTCGGGCGACGTGGCTCGGGCGTTAGATCGTCCGGCAGATTTTGGGGCGCACCCAAAGTGGTTGTTTTACTTCAGGCGCGGATGGCTTTGTCCAGCGCGGACTGGCCGGCGGGGAACAAGCCTTTGCCTGCTTCTTTGAGGATGGCGTGGCCGTCGGCGCGTTTGATCTGCCGGACCATGTCGCGCAGGTGGGCGTCGCGGTCGCGGGCGAAGCGGGGGAAGGCTTGTTCCAGCTCGTGGCGGTTGTATTTGCTTAGGGGGTCGTCTAGGCCGGTCTGGCGGACGGCCCATTCGAAAAGAGCCTTGGGCTGCGTGGAGTACTTGTAGGTTTCTAGCGTGGCTTTGAGGCGCTCACTGATAGAGGCGAAGGGGTTGGTGAGCTCGTCGGGGAGGGCCCAAAGCTCGTTTTTGCCCGTGGCTCCTTCAAGGTCGTTGAGCCAGCCGGCGGAGGTGGAGGTGCTTGACACGGTGGGGGGATCCTGAGAAGGAAGAGGCGGGGCCACGCGGGAGGCTGGGGGCCGGGGGCGGGCAGAAGAGTTGGCGGTTGGGTGTGAGGCGGAGCGGCCCGTGGGGGCCTCGGTGTCGCCGGGCTGAAGGGAGACCACGGCGGTGTCGATGACCACGCGCCCGCGGTTGGGGAAATCGATCGTGAGCTTCTGGGCGCGGCCGTCGGAGCCTGAAGCGGTGGCTTTCAAAAGGCGGACGGTGCCGGTGCCCCACTCGGGGCGTTTGGGGTGGACCACGCGGTCTCCCCGGGCGAATCGCTGGGTGGCGGCCATGGGTTGATTCCCGTGGGTCCGGAGGGTTTTGTGGGCCGCGGTGGCCCGATGGCCGGGGCGTTGGGCAACGCGATGCGCCCCGTAACAAAACCGTTGGTTTGCGGTCGGTCCGTGATCAGCGGGCCATCGCCGCGGTCTTTCAGCAGGGTGGGCCGAAAGCGGCGAATCGCTCTAATTCGGAAGGTGTTCTCTCGCCCTTCTGGACGCCGGTCGCCAGCGTCGTCATCGGCTGGGGCGTTGGCTGTCTTCAGAAAGGGTACCAGATGCGTTTGGGCTTTGCCGGGGTTGGGGCCGATTAGACAGCGTTTTAGAGAACTCAGGAGCCGTTTGTTGGGCTTGGTGGGAGGGGTGGGCGGAGGTTACAGCGGTTCGTTGCCATTGTGGTGGGCCTGATTTTCGGCTTCGTGGCGGTTGCCCCCGTCGCTTTCGTCGTCCAATTCATCGGCCAGCACGTCGTCGTGGCGGTGGGTGACAGCGGTGGATTCCAGCAGCCGGTTGATGCGTTTGCGTACGCGGAAGATCATCGGCACGTGGGGGATTCGCCGTAGCTCGGTGCGGCCGGTGGCGGAGTACACCACCAGGGTGCCGGCGCCGCAGAGCAGCAGTTCGAGCAGGTCGGGGTATGTGCTACGGACCCGTTTGGCACCGCGGGCCAACGAGTCGTCGGCCCGGCCCCAGCTGTAGTGTTCGAACTCGTTATGGGTGATCCGCCAGCGGTGCTGCAGGCGGGCGTAAATGAGCATGACGGCGTAAGGCGGGGCGAGCATGAGGCTCAGTGCCAGGCCCAGCGGGGGGGAGTATTCGACGTCGAGGTTGGCCAGCCAGCGGTACAGGTCGCCCAGCAGGGTGAAGCCGTCGAAGCGGGCGTCCAGCCACTTGCCCAGGAAGAAGACCGCAAGAAAGACGACAGCCCAGAAGACCGCGTGGTCGCGTTCCAGGTCGACGCCGAGGGTGAGCAAGGTGACCGAGATCACGCCGAGGAAAATCCAGCCGCAGACCTCCGGCGGGAGCCAGCCGCCCGACAGCGGCCACAGCACCAGGCCGATGGCGATGATGGGCCAGGCGAAGATGAGTTTGGGGTAGGTGTGGAAGACCACCTGGTGGAGCGGCTTGGGGGCCTTCTTGGCTTTGGCGTTTTTTGGGGGACGAGCCGGCGGGGCGGGAGCGGGGTCGGCCGCCGGCGGGGGTGGGTCGGGGGTGGGGGCGGTCGCGCTCATGGGCGGAGTTTACCGGTCGGCAGCGTGGGGTTCCCGGGCTGCCTGATGCCGGGCCGGTGGTCAGGGGTGAGCTTCGCGGTTGGCCACCACGCTCTCGAGGGGCATGATCTTCTGCCAAATTTTGCGGGCAAAGCCGTTGGTTAGGCTTTCGATCTCGTTCACGGCATCGAGCACGACGCTGTCTTGCACGTTGCGGGCGTAGAGGACGGCGACCTTGCCGGTGAGCGAGAGCAGCTCGCTGCAGTAGTCCAGGTAGCGGCCGGGCAGAAAGGGTGAGAGGGTGAGAGGGTGGCACCGTCGGCGTCCACGCTCAGATCGCTGGTCAGCAGTTCGCGGTGGATCAGCCGCTCGGGGTCTTTGGAGAACTGGTGCATGTCCAGCGCGTGGGCGAAGGCCCGGAGTTCTTGCATGGCCGCTAGTACGCGGCGCCGCTTCAGGCGGACTTCGACGGTGAACAGAAAAGCCACGGCGAGGCCGAGGTACACCAGGGTGCTGATGGCGGCTTGCACACCTTCCAAGACCGACCAGATGTCGGTGTCGTCGTTGTAAAGGGCGGTGAAGCCGACGCTGAACTTGATGAGCACCCCGCCATGCCTGCGAGCTGCCCCCCTCCCCCCCGGCGATCCGCAGATCGACGTAGGGCTTCTGCACGTCGGCGGAACGGGTCACGGCGTCGCCTGTCACCGCGCGCATGCTGTGGGTAGTGAGCCCAGGCCACGGTCGGGCAGGCGGTATTCGATCCGCTCGATTGGCAGCTCGATGGTCATGAGGATCCGCTCGGGGCGAAGTTCGATTTGAATCGCGGGGCGGGGCACCGGGTCGGGGTAGCGGGGGGGGCAGGATTTCGCGGTCGTTATGGACGTTTTTGAAAAGGTTGGGCGAGATGAAAATCATTTCTCTAGAGACTTTATATATATTTTTCTTTTAGATTTTGGATTTTTAATGCTCTGAGGCCGGATCGTGCGATATGGTACGTGAACGTTTTGGATGTTTTGAGTGATTCGGGCCTTTGCCTTGTGGCGGGTAACGGGTCTTCTACTCGCAGCCCTTTTTCCTCAGGGAATGTCATGTCTGGTACCTCCAGCCCCGTTCTCCCCGCCTCTCGGGCCTCTGCGCCCACGGCTGCCGATGCTGAGCTTCCGCTTACGCCCGACGAGTTGCGTTGGAATCCGGCGCTGACCGGTGCCGAACGCCGGGCGCTGGAGCCGCTGCTGCTGTCGCCGATCGACTTCATGGACGACGAGCGGTTTTACGAAGCCGATGCGCGGCGGGTGATCATGGACGCCGAGCATGGTGTCGACCGCCCGAGCACCGCGTGGTACACGCGTTTGGACCACGAGCGGGTGTACCGGCCCGGGCAGAAGGCGGCGGAGCTGCCGCTGCTGAAGCCCAAGCAGGAGGCGGCGATTTTCCTGAAGTTCAACTACTGCCGGTACCGGGCGGAGTCGGCGCGGCAGAAGATCAACGTGCGCCGCATGAACGTGGCGAGGTGCCGTGAGCTGCTCAAGTGGTCGCGGATGGCCCAAGACCTGCGCGAGTCGATCTCGGAGTACAACCTAGGTCTGGTATTGGCGATGGCCCGGCGCTTGCCGGCGGGACGGGTGGACTTCCCCGAGATGATCAGCGAGGGCAACATGGCGCTGCTGCGGGGCATCGACAAGTTCAACGTGTCCAAGGGCTTTAAGTTCAGCACCTACGCCTGCCGGGCGATCCTCAAGGCCTTCAGCCGCTCGGGCATGAAGGCCACGCGCTACCGCAGCCTGTTTCCGGTGGGCTTCGAGCCGGATTTGGAACGGAGCAACTACGCGGCGGAGCGGGCGGCGGAGGAGGAGCAGGGGTGCGTGGAGCAGGTGCGATCAATCTTCCGCGACAACCGCTCGGGCTTGAGCGAGCTGGAGCAGCGGGTGATCGAGAAGCGGTTTTCCATTGATAACCCAGAGGCCAAGCCGCTGACGCTGCAGCAGCTGGGCAAGCTGGTGGGGCTGACCAAGGAGCGGGTCCGGCAAATCCAAATCCACGCCCTGGCAAAGATGCGGGACACGCTGGAGAACACGTACCTCGACGGGCCGTCGATCGCCGATGCCCGTGACCAGCAGGCCGAAGAGCGCGGCCGCGAGCGGGACGGGCAGTTTGTGGGTGCGGCGTCGGCTTAAATGACTCCCGCCGTTTGGCGCCTGCGTGGCGTGGGGCGGGGCGCGGGCTTCTACACTGGCCACCATGGCGCAGGGACGCGAACGACTCGACCGGCTGCTGAAAAAAGCCCGGGGCCTGGACAAGGTCCCGGGTGTTTATCTGATGAAAGACGCGGCGGGGGTGGTGGTGTACGTGGGCAAGGCCTCGGTGCTTCCCAACCGGGTGTCGTCGTACTTCGTGCCGTCGGCGGACCTGGGCCCGAAAAAGCAGCCGATGCTGGAGGTGATCGAAGACTTTGACGTGGTGCCTTGCGAGGGCGAGTGGGAGGCGCTGCTGACCGAAAATCGGCTGATCAAGGACATTCACCCGCGCTTTAACGCCCGCCTGACCGACGACAAGACGTTTCCCTACCTGGTGATCACCCTGCGGGATGATTTTCCGGGGGTGTTCATCACGCGGAACCTGACCGACGAGGCGTTCCGCGGGGCGAAGACGTTCGGCCCGTTCACCAGCGTGTACGCGCTGCGCGAGTCGGTGTCGTTGTTGCAGAAGGTTTTTAAGTTCCGCACCTGCCACCTGGAGATCCGCGACGGGGACGAGCAGCGCCGCTTCTTCCGGCCCTGCCTGCTGTACCCCATTAAGCAGTGCAGCGCGCCCTGCGGCGACAAGGTGTCGAAAGAGGCGTACCGGGAGGACATCGACCGGTTTATTCGTTTTTTGGAAAGCAAGCGCAGCGTGATGCTGCGTGAGCTGCGCGACGAGATGCAGGCGGCCAGCGCCGAGCTGCGCTACGAGCAGGCCGCGGCGCTGCGGGATCAGATCAAGGCGATCGAAAAGCTGGACGAGCGCGGCACGACGGACCAGAACTGGCAGCCCGAGAGCGAGAGCTTTTATGTGGACCCGGAGAAGGGGCTGGAGAGCCTGCGCAAGACCCTTGGCATGTCGCAGCAGATCCGGTGCGTGGAGTGCATCGACATCGCCCACCTGCAGGGCGGCGAGACGGTGGGTAGCAAGGTGTGCTTCGTGGACGGCCGGCCGCTGAAGAGCCAGTACCGGCGGTACAAGATTGCGACGGTGAAGGGCGGCAACGACGACTACGCGAGCATCCGGGAGGTGGTGAGCCGGCGCTACCGCGAGGCGGGGCAGGGCCACGAGCTGTTTCCGGACGTGATCTTGATTGACGGTGGGTTGGGGCAGCTGCACGCGGCGCAGGACGCCTTGTTTGCAATGGACGTGCAGCCGCCGATGGTGATCAGCCTGGCGAAGAAAGAAGAGCTGATTTACGTGCAGAAAAGGGGCGAGCCGGTCCGGCTGGGGCGCAACAACCCGGGACTGAGGCTGTGCATGGCCGCCCGCGACGAGGCCCACCGTTTTGCCCAGCACTACCACCACCTGCTGCGCACCAAGAAGGTGCTGGGTGAGTAGGCCCGCACCCGACGCGGCGGGAGCGCATTTTTTCTGTTCGTGGAGCGGGGGCAAGGACGCGTGCCTGGCTTTGTTGCGGCACCAGGAGGCGGGTGGCGTGCTGGCGGGGCTGCTGTGCATGCTGGACGAGACCGGGTTGCGTTCGCGTTCGCACGGCCTGCCGCGTGCGGTGCTGGAGGCCCAGGCGGACCGGCTGGGGGTGCCAGTGGTGTTCCGCTCGGCGACGTGGGAGCGGTACACCGATGCGTTTGTGGAGGCGGTGGCGGAGCTGCGGGCGTCGGGGATCGAACACGGGGTGTTCGGAGACATCGACCTGGACGGGCACCGGGACTGGGTGCAGGGCGTGTGCGCGCGGGCGGGGGTGGGGGCACACCTGCCGCTGTGGCGTGACGACCGACGGCCGCTGGTGGAAGAGGGCCTGACCCGCGGGATCCGTTCGCAGATCGTGGTGGTGAACACGGCGCTGCTGCCCGGGGCGTTCTTGGGGCGCACCCTGGACGCGCCGACGCTGGACGAGGTGGTGGCGGCGGGGGCAGACGCCTGCGGAGAAAACGGCGAGTACCACACGGTGGTGACCCGGGCCCCGGGTTTTTCACGGGACCTGGGCCTGCGGGTGGCGCGGGAGGTGGCCTTGGGGGATTACGTAGCCCAGGTGGTGGCGTTGGCGCAAGAGGGGGGCGGGGCCCTGACGTGTTAGGCTTTCGGCCCCATGGCTGAAGGTTCCACCCGGGTTGTTGTTTTGTCGGACACGCACCTGGCCCACGTGGGCCGGGGGGCGGGCAGCGCGGCGGCGTTGCGGCCGCTGTGGCAGGGCGCGACCCGGGTGATTTTCAACGGTGACACGGCCGAGAACGGCGACCCCCGCCGGCGGTCGGACAGCGACGAGGCCGTGGCCGAGCTGCAAGACCTGTGCGATGCGGACGGCGTGCGAATGACGCTGGTGGCGGGCAACCACGACCCGTACATCACCGACACCCATTTTGTGCGGCTGCGCGGCGGCGAGGTTTTTTTAACCCACGGCGACGCGCTGCACTTTGCCATTGCGCCTTGGGCCGAGAGCGCGGGGCGGCTGACCCGCCACCACCGCGACGTGGTGAGTGAGCAAGACCTGGACGGGATGCTGGGCATGGACGCCAAGCTGCTGGCGGCTAAGCAGGCCTCGGCCCGGCAGTGGTGGGACGAGGCGTACCACGAAGAAGAGGAGCGCGGCCCCGTGACGGGGCTGGGGGGCAAGCTGTGGATGGCGGCCAAGGCGATGTGGTACTGGCGGACCGAGCCGCGGCGGGCGATGGATTTCGCAGCCCGGTACGCGCCCGCCAGCCGTTTTTTTCTGTTCGGCCACCTGCACCGGGCGGGGGTGTGGAGCGACCCGGATGCGCGGGGCGGGCGGGGGCGGCACATCATCAACACGGGCGCGTACCGCATGCCGTGCTGGCCGCGGGCGGTGGTGATTGAAGGCCAACGCCTGGAGGTGTGGCCGGTGAAGTACGACGCGGTGAAGGGCCACCGGCTGGGGGCCCAGCCGATCAAACGCTTTGGTTTGGACCACCCCCCGGACGAGGGCGACCAGGCGGCCTACCCCCAGACGCCGGCCGTGGGCTCGGAGGGGGAGTCGGCGCGGAGCGACGCTGAACCCGCGGCTTCTGAGCCCCGATAAACCCGGGGTGATCTCGGAACCCGATCCTCTGCAGCTGTTCGCGGCGCCCCCGGGCGCGACCGGGCCCCCGCGCCCGGCCGCAACGCCCGACCGTGCAGCTCGGGGCGGGGGGCGCATCGTGGTGTTGTCCGACACCCACTTGTCGGTGCCGGGCCGCGGTGCGCACTCGGCCGCGGCGCTGCGGCCGCTTTGGCGCGGGGCGGACGAGGTGATTTTTAACGGCGACGTGGCGGAGGTGGCCGACGAGCGGCTGCGCGGCCCCGCGGCGCGGCAGGTGGTGGAGCTGTTGCGCCTGGCCGAAGAGGACGGCGTGGCGGTGACCCTGATCAGCGGCAACCACGACCCGTTGGTCACCGACCGGCGTTACCTGCGGCTGGCCGGGCGCGAGGTGTTTCTGACTCACGGCGACATCTTGCACCCGGCGATTTCGCCCTGGACCGACCACGGCAAGCACCTGGCCCGGCTGCACGCGGACGCGGTGATGAGCCTGGACCCGGGCAAGGCCCGCGATATCGACGCTCAGTTGGCGGCGTGTCAGCACGCCTCGGTGGTGCAGTGGGACCATTTTGTGACCCGACCACACCGGCGCGGGGCCTGGGCGCGGCGCGTGCCCGACGGGGTGCTCCGCAAGACCGCCCTGGCCCGGAAGCTGGTCAAGGCCGCGTACTACTGGCAGACGATCCCGCGGCGGGCGATGGGGTTCGCCCGCCGTTTCGCGCCCGAGAGCCGCTTTTTTGTGTTCGGTCACATCCACCGCGCGGGCGTCTGGGTGGATCCGGGCGCGGGGCCCGGCGGGGCCGACCGGGTGATCATCAACACCGGTGCGTATCAGAGTCCGCGCAATCCACGGGCGGTGGTGATCGAAAACCGTCGGCTGGAAGTTTGGCCGGTGGTGTTTGACCGGGGCGGCCACGCCTTTGGTCCGCGGCCGCTGACGGCATATCCGATGGAGCAGGTGGCGCTGCCCCGCCGGGTGGAGGATCCGGGCGTAGAACGCAGCGCCTGAGCGGTGCGGGGCGGGGGGCTGAACCGGGGGCCGGGCCGCGGCGTACCGGGGCCACCCGATAGAATCTACCGCCATGATCCACCGTCGAAAAACCCGACAGGTCGCCCTGGGCGACGCCCGCACCGGCGTTGTTCGCATCGGTGGCGACGCGCCGGTGTCGGTGCAGACGATGACCAGCGGCTACACCTACGACGTGGATGCCTGCGTGGCGGAGATCAACCGCATGGCGGCGGCGGGGGCGGACGTGGTGCGGGTGGCGGTGCCCAACAAGAAGGACACCGCGGCGCTGAAGGACATTCTGCCGCAGGTGCGGGTGCCCGTCGTGGCGGACGTGCATTTCCACTTTGGTCGGGCGCTCGAATCGGTCGAGGCGGGGGTGCACAAGATCCGGCTGAACCCGGGAAACATCAGCGACCGCAAGCAGGTCCAAGAGGTGATCGCGGCGTGCAAGGAGAAGTCGCTGCCGATCCGCATCGGGGTGAACGAGGGCTCGATCATCGAGCGCAAGGACAAGCAGAAGCGGCTGAAAGAGCTCGGCGGGGTGTTTGGCGACGACAAGCACGGGCACTTCTTGGCGATCATGATCGCCAAGCTGGAAGAGTATCTGGACATCTTTTACGAGAACGATTTTTACGACCTGACGATCAGCGCCAAGAGCCCGGACCCGCAGCTGGTGATCCGGGCCTACACCGAGATCAGCAAGCGGTTTGACCACCCGCTGCACCTGGGCGTGACGCACGCGGGGCCCAAGGAGACGGGCACGATCCGCAGCGTGGTGCCGCTGGGGCACCTTTTGGCGATGGGCATCGGCGACACGGTGCGCATCAGCTACGCGAACGACCCGGTGTTTGAGGTGGAAGACGCGCTGGAGATGCTCTATTGCCTGGGCCTGCGCGAGCGCAAGGGGGTGGACCTGATCGCCTGCCCGACGTGCGGGCGCATCGAGGTGGACCTGTTCACGCTGGTGCAGGACGTGCGCAAGACGCTGGCGGACGAGATCGCGATGCCGATCAAGGTGGCGGTGATGGGCTGCATCGTGAACGGCCCGGGCGAGGCCGAGGGCGCGGACGTGGCGGTGTTTGCAGGCAAGCAGCGGGGGATTATCTACGTGCAGGGCGAGAAGGTGGCGACGGTGCCCGAGGCCGAGATCTTGGGGGCGCTGCTGTCGCACTGCAAGGCGTTTGAGGCGAAGGTGAACGCCGGCGAGGCCAAGCTGGGCGAGAAGGTGGTGGACATCGTGCCGCCGGACCCGATCGGCGAGCTGGGCAGCGGGGCGAGCAAGATCGCGGCGGGTGAGGTGACGCAGGTGACCGTGGGCGGGGGGTGATGGTGGCCGCGGGGAGCGGCGCGGCGTTTCACCAGGTGAGGCGGAAGGTTTGGCCGATGGCCTGGGCGTCGGCCGGGGGGATGGCGGCCTGGCCGGCGAAGTCGTGCCAGCGGCGCACCGCGTGGAGGACGTCTTCGAGCAGGGCATGGGCCCGGCCGCGTTTGAGCGAGACGGCCCTGGCCACGGCCTCCAGGTCGGCGCGGTCGAACCGGTTGGTTTTGCCGTTGAGGGTCATCTGGTGGTTTGCGGTCCAATCGCCGTGGGGGTTGTAGGCGTAGGTCACGTCGTAGGCCGGGGCCAGCGACCAGCGGCCGTCTTTGTCCATCAGGAAAGCGATGTTTTTGGTGTGGTCGTCTTGGTTGCGGGCGACGACGTTGAAGACCATGCGGCGGAACTGCTCTTCGACCGCGGCGGTGGGCAGGCCCAGGTCGCGGATCATCTGGAGGGCCTGCTCGTAGCCGGTGGCGCCCGGGGCGTTGAAGTCGTGGTGGCCCAGGGCGCACAGCGACTGGAGGTGGCGTTTTTTCCCATCGGCGGTGCGGTCGAAGCGGCGGGTCATGAAGTGCCGGCGGCCGCCTTCTTCGAGGAGTCGGCAGTCGCTCATGGTGATGCCCGCGGCCCGGGCCATGAGAAAGTAGGCATACTCGATGGCGCCGTAGCCCTGGGGGTCGCCGCCTTCTTTGTCGCCGTTGGCCGTCACGCCGTCGAACTTCAGCAGCCAGTGCTCGAAGCCCGCGTCGGCATCGACCTGGCCCGAGCGCACGGCCCCGGTGCCGGGGTGCCAGGCGATCACCGCTTTGGCGCGGGCCCCGCCGGCCGAGGTGCCGACCTTGAGGATGGCCCGCAGCGCCGCGTCGTCTTGGTCTGAGGGGTCTTGGCCGGGCAGGGTTCCACGGAAGGCGGCGCGGTCGCGCAGCACGGTGGAAGCCAGGGTGACCAGTTCGCCGAGGTTCACCGGCCCGCCGGTTTGGGGCTGGGGGCCCAGCGCAGGTTCAAACTCCAGGGCGCCCATGCCGCGGGTGCCGGTGTAGCACAGGCGTTCGACCGCGTTGAAGCCGTCGGGGCTGCGCCCGCGGCGGGCCAGCCAGGCGTCGATCAGGGCGTTGCCGAACTTGTCGGGCAGCGCGTCGGCGAGCATGCCCGGCAGCCCGCGGAAGGTGGCGTGGGGCATGGCGGCGAAGGTGTAGATGCGCCGGGCCAGGGGCATGGTGAACGGGGCGGTTTCGATGCCGCTGTCCACGAAGTCCGGGGCGTATTCGAACGCCGCCACGCGCTCGCCGTCCGCGAGCGTGACGGCTCCGATCGTTCGCCCCCACAGCACCACGGCGGCGGTGGTGCTCACGTGTCGTCTCCCCAGGTCCAGTTCGCGTTGGGTTGAGCGGGCGTAGCCGGGCCTGCGGCGTAGGGTTGCTTCGCGGTGCGGGTTTCGCGCACCGACATGGCTCGGCCCCGGGCGCGTTTTCGCCGCCCCCGCTCGGCCCGCAGGGCGGCCATGGGGCTGGCGGGCACTTCGGGGACCAGTTGGTCCAGCCCGCCCAGCAAGCCCAGGACCCGCAGCACCCGAACGGCGTTGGTGAGTTGGGTCGACGCCCCGGCCTCCATCCGTTCGACGGTCCGTTTGGAAACGCCCGCCTCCTCGGCCAGCGCGGCCTGGGTGAATCCGCGTTCCAGCCGCTGCCGCGACAGGCGATCGCCGAGGGTTTGGAGGATGGTTTGGTCGGTGCCTTGCATGGGTTTATTATCGCCTTATGTGGCGAATAAATCAAATTTTCTTATTTAATTCGTCATTTTTGGCGTTTTTTATGTAAGACCTGGTTGGCCGTGGCTTGCTGGTCAGGCCGCGGAGGCTGCGGGTTAGGCACGAACGTGGAGCCTTTCTCTCGGAAAAAACGGTTCGGAATGCGGGGGAGAGTGCGGTGAGTGGTGATCTTGAGGTGGGCGAACTCCGTAGTATCTGGCCATGCCCAGTTCTCTGACGCGACGCCGTTTTCTTCAGTCTGCGGCGGCCGCTTCGGCGGCGTTCACCGGACTGTCTTGCGTTTCGGCGGCGGCGCCCGGTGGCTCGCGGTGGTCGCGCTATGGCGCACTGATGCCCGATCCTGCGGGCATCATGGCGCTGCCCGACGGGTTTTCGTATCGCGTGATCGCCACCCGCGGCATGCGGCTGGACGACGGCTTGGTGCTGGCCGGGAAACCCGACGGGGCGGCCTGCTTTCCGGTGCCCGGTGATAGGGGGCGGGTGGTGTTGGTGGTGAATCACGAGGTTGGGCCCGAGCACGGCAACCGCGGGGCTTTCGGCGGGGATCTGGCGGGCCTGGCCGGGGTGCCGCACGAGAAAATCTATGACCGGGGGCGGGGTGTGCGCCCTTCGCCCGGCGGCTGCAGCAGCATCGTGTACCGCCCGGCCACGGGCGAGGTGGAGCGGCGCTTTATGTCGCTGCTGGGCACCGAGCGCAACTGCGCGGGCGGGCCCACGCCCTGGGGCAGCTGGCTGAGCTGCGAAGAGACCGTGGCGCGGGCCGACGACGTGCGCGAGCGCGACCACGGCTACGTGTTTGAGGTGCCCGCGACGGCCCAGATCGGCGTGGCCGATCCGGTGCCGCTGACGGCGATGGGGCGCTTCAACCACGAGGCCTGCGCCGTGGACCCGCGGACGGGCATCGTGTACTTGACCGAGGACCGGCAGAACGGGGCGTTGTACCGCTTCATCCCCGATGCGCCGGGCCGGCTGGCCCGCGGTGGTCGGCTGCAGGCCCTGGCCCTCCGCGACCGGTCGTCCCACGACACCCGCAACTGGCTGGTGCCGGTGACCGGAGACGAGGCCCAGGCGTCGAAAACCGCCGCCGGGCACACTGCGATCGCCGCGGGGGACCGCAGCCCCCACCCCACGCCGAAGAACACCCGCCTGCCCGCACGCTGGGTGGATGTCCAGAACGTCACCGCGCCCGGAGACGACCTGCGCCACCAGGTGTGGACCAAGGGCGCGGCCCGGTTCGCCCGCGGCGAAGGCATGTGGTGGAGCGAAGACGGCTGCTACTTCGCGGCGACCACCGGCGGGCTGAACCGTAAGGGGCAGCTGTGGCGTTACGTGCCGTCGGAAGCCGAAGGCACCGCCGACGAGGCCCGCGACCCGGGCCACCTGGAGCTGTTTTTAGAGCCCAACGACCACGAGCTGATCGAAAACGCGGACAACCTCACGGTGGCGCCTTGGGGCGATTTGGTGGTGAGTGAAGACGCGGGCCGGCGCAACGAGCTGGTGGGGGTGACGCCCCGCGGTCAGGTGTACCGCCTGGCTGAGAACACTGGCAGCGCCAGTGAGTTTGCGGGCAGCTGCTTCAGCCCCGACGGATCGACTTTGTTCACCAACATCCAGGGCGACGGGCTGACCCTGGCGATCACCGGGCCCTGGTGACCGGGTCCCGGGGTGCTTCGGGGCCTGGCGCGGCCGCGGCGGCGCGGGCGATGGGGGTAGGCTTTCCAGCATGACGCGACTGCCGCCGGCGATCGAGAACCATCGGGTGGTCGGGGCCCGGCCGTGGCGGCGC
The DNA here is from genome assembly GCA_938015655.1 of uncultured Algisphaera sp. GTDB lineage: Bacteria > Planctomycetota > Phycisphaerae > Phycisphaerales > Phycisphaeraceae > Algisphaera. The sequence goes on along the minus strand of CALLPP010000131.1, from coordinate 7,392 downwards.
GCGGCGTGGCGGAGGGGGCTCTGGTGCTACGGCCTGTTTACGCTCATTCTGGTGGTCCTGCTGCTGTTTCTGATCGGGCCGATCGCCCTGACGGTGGGGGGCGGCTTCGTGGACGAGGCCACGGGCGCATTCACCACCAAGTACTTCCTGGCCGAGGGCTTCGGGGTGCTGCGCGACCCGCAGTACCAGCAGGGGCTGATCAACGCGCTGCTGATCGCCACATGCACCACGGTGATCTGCCTGACGGTCACCTTGCCCATGGCGCTGATCGCGGCGCGCTACGATTTCTTCGGCAAGACCGCGATCACTTCGCTGGTGTTGGTGCCGCTAATCCTGCCGCCGTTTGTCGGGGCCATCGGTGTGCAGGCGATTTTGGGTCGCTTTGGCATGGTCAACAGCCTGCTGGGCCGGCTGGGGTTCATCGACCCCGCGGGACCGGGGATCGACTTTTTTGGCGGGGCGCTGGGCGGGCGTTTTGTGCCGGTGGTCATCATGGAGGCCCTTCACCTCTACCCCATTTTGTATCTCAACACGGTGGCGGCGTTGTCGAACCTCGATCCGTCGCTGGACGAGGCGGCGCGGAACCTGGGCGCGGGCCGGTGGACGCGTTTCTGGCGCTGCACGCTGCCGCTGATTGTGCCGGGCATCTTCGCGGGGGCGACCATCGTTTTTATCTGGAGCTTCACCGAGCTGGGCACCCCGCTGATGTTCGAGTTCAAGACCGTCACCCCGGTGCAGGTCTTCTACGGGCTGACCGACATCGAGAGTAACCCGCGGCCCTTTGCGTTGGTCGTGGTGATGCTGGTGGTGGCGGTGGCCTGCTATGTGCTGGGTAAGTGGGCCTTGGGCGGCCGTGCCTACGCGATGCAGAACAAGGCCACCGCGGCCACGTACACCCCACGACTGCGCGGCTGGCGCGGGCTCGTGGCCTTCGGGTTTTTCGCGGCCGTGATCGCTCTGGCGGTGCTGCCGCACCTGGGTGTGGTGCTGTCGTCGGTCGCGGCCGACGGAACCTGGTACCGATCGGTGCTGCCGGGCCGCTTCACCGCCGACCATTACTTGAATGCGCTGACCCACGAGCTGGCCCTGCCCAGCATCCTGAACAGCCTGGTCTACGCCGGGTTGGCGGTGATCTTGTGCGTGGCGATGGGGCTGGCCATCAGCTACTTGAACGTGCGGACGAAGATCCGAGGCGGCGGCTTGTTGGACACCCTGGCCATGCTGCCGCTGGCGGTGCCGGGCCTTGTCATGGCCTTCGGCTACGTGGCCCTGAGCCTATGGATCCAGCGGCACGCCGCGGGCACCTGGTTCGAGTCTGCCGCCGGGTGGGTGGCGGTGCGTGGGCAAAATCCCAATCCGTTGGTGCTTTTGGTGATCGCCTACACCATCCGCCGGCTGCCCTACATCGTGCGTGCGGCCAGCGCGGGGCTGGAGCAGACTAGCGGCGACCTGGAAGAGGCGTCGCGGAACCTGGGGGCCGGCCCCGCGACGACGGTCCGCCGAGTGGTGGTGCCCTTGATTCTGGCGAACCTCGTTGCCGGGGCGGTGTTGGTGTTCAGCTTCGCCATGCTCGAGGTCAGCGACAGCCTGATCTTGGCCAGCAAGCAGGAGCATTACCCCATCACCAAGGCGATCTGGGAACTGTTCAACCGGCTGGGCGACGGCCCGGCGATCGCGAGCGCCATGGGGGTCTGGGCGATGGTGTTGCTGACCGTGACGCTGGTGGGAGCCAGCGTGATGATGGGCAAAAAGCTGGGGGCTATTTTCCGGGTGTGACCGCCGGTGGCGGGGCCGTGCTGCTTGGTTGACGCCACGCCTCGGCGATGAGTTGTTTCATGGCGGGGTACTGCAGCACAAACTCGTCGTCGTGCTCGCGCGGCCCGGGGAACCACTTCCATAGAAAGACCCCGGCGATGTCGGGGTGGTTTTCCACAACGTCCAGCGCGATGCGCGTGGCCCGGAGTTTCAACGCCTGCCCCCGGGCTCGGTTGCCCACGGCCGCGTCGTCCCACGGGTGCTGGGCGGCGGCCTCGCTGGCGGCGTAGCCCAGCTCGGTCAGCAGCACCGGGCGCTGGTGTTTCGCGGCCAGGGCGGCGATGCGCCGGTCGACCTTGGCCCAGCCCCGACGCAGGTCACGCTCGGTGGGGTTGGGCACCTCGGCCACCGGGTAGTAGGCCTGCACGCCCACCGCGTCGAGCGCGTCCCAGAAGGGCACTTTCTCCGCGTCGTCCCAGTTCGCGGCGTAGGTCAGCTTGCCGGTGTAGACCGCTCGCACCTCGGCAATCAACCCGCGCCATCGGGCTTCGTGGCCCAGCGTGCCCACCAGTTCCGTGCCGACCGCGAACCATCGGGCCCCGGCCTGCTCGGCGAGACGGGCCTGGGCCAGAATGAAGGCCCGGTAGCCGGTGAAAAAACGGTCCCAGGCGTCGGCCCGGTCGAAGGTGATGGCGCCGCGCCAGACAAACCCGCTGCCCCAGTAGGCCAGGTGAGGCTTGAGCAGTGTGGACATGCCGCGCTCGTGGGCCCAGCGCAGCGGTTTGAGCGTGGCGGGGGTGACCGGGCCCGGGCGATAGTCGACGGTTCCGTCGCGGGCGATCCGCGCGTAGGGGTGTATGGCGACGGCGTTGACCCCGAGCGTGCCCAGCTCGTCGAGGGTGTGCTCCATCGCCGGGGCGTCCCACTCGCCGGGCCCCCAGCGGTAGCAGCTCACCGTCACGCCGCACAAAAACGGATCCGCAGCGCGCACGCTGGGTCCCGCAGACAGCAGGCAGAACGTCAGGCTCAGTGCCGCGGCCCACCGCGCCCGCGGGTTGGGGGTCGGGGGCCGGAGGTTCATACGTTTAGCCCGTACAGCGGCAGCAGTTTTTCTTCGAGGTGCCGGATCAGCGGCTCGGGGCTCAGGGGCTGGCCCGTGACCCGCTCGCACAGCGCGTCGCTGGTGAGGCTGCGCCCCGGCGCGTGGATGTGCTCGCGCAGCCATCCCAGCAGCGGGGCGAATTCTCCGGCGGCGAACTGCGCGTCGAGCATTTCGGCGCCGCCCAGGGCGGCGCGGGCGGCCTCGAAGAACTGGGCCGAATACAGGTTGCCCAGGGTGTAGGTGGGGAAGTAGCCCAGGGCCCCCATCGACCAGTGGATGTCTTGCAGGCAGCCGCGGGCGTCGTCGGGAACCTTCACCCCCAGGTCACGTTGGTACGCGGCGTTCCACGCGCCGGGAAGGTCGGTTACCGACAGGTCGGCGTTTAGCAGCGCACGTTCAAGTGTGAAGCGGATCATGATGTGCAGGTTGTAGGTGGCCTCGTCGGCCTCGACTCGGATGCAACCGGGGGCCACGCGGTTGGCCGCGCCCACGACCGCGGCGTGGTCGAGTCCCTCGGTTTGATCGCCAAAAAAAGTTTGCAGTTGCGGGTGGGCCCACCGCCAGAACGCCGCGCTGCGGCCGACTTGGTTCTCCCACAGTCGGCTCTGGCTCTCGTGGATGCTCAGCCCCACCGCCGCGCCGCGCGGCGTGTTGGCGTGTTCGGTGGGCAGGCCCTGCTCATACATGCCGTGGCCGCACTCGTGCATGGTTGAGCCCAGCGCGTCGTTAACGTTGTCGTCGGCAAAACGCGTGGTCAGGCGAACATCGCCGGGGTGGGTGCCCGAGCAGAAAGGGTGGGTAGACACATCCAGGCGGCCGCGTTCGAAGTCGAACCCGATGGCCCGGGCCACCTCACGCACGAACGCTTCTTGTTGGTTGCGCGGGAGTTTCAGCCGGGTGAAGGCGTCCGACGGCGGCGTCGGAGCGTCGGCGAGTCGTGCAATCAGGTTTGCCAGCCGTGGGCGCAGGGGGGCAAAGACGGCCGCGACGCCCGCGGCGGTCATGCCCGGCTCGTAGCCCTCGGCCAGCGCGTCCCATCGCTCGCCGCCTTCGGGCACGCCGTACGCGTCGGCCTCTTCGCGGCAGAGGTCCACGATGCGTTTGAGTGAAGGGGCGAACTGGCCGAAGTCGCTGGCCTCGCGGGCGGCGGCCCAGGCCGCCTTGCCGGCGCTGGTGGCTCGGCTCATCTCCACCACCAACGCTGCGGGCAGTTTGGTGGCGCGGTCGTGCTGGTGGCGCCACCAGCGTAGATTGACGGCGGTGTCCGAGGTAGGGTCGGCCGCCAAAGTCGGGGATTGTTCGCAGGTGGCCAGCCAGTCGGCCACGCGCGGGTCGGTCGCACGTTCGTGGGTGAGCTGAGCAAGCGCTGCGAGCTGTTCGCCGCGCTGGTCCAAGCCGCCCGGAGGCATCATGACTTCCTGATCCCAGCCCAGCACCGATCCCGCCGAACCCAGCACCGCGCTGGCACGCTGGTGCTGCAGTAATGCGGCGTATGCCGAGGCGCCTGAATGTGGTGTCTGGGCGGTCGTGGGGGATGACGATGGCGAGGTGGTACGGGCGGGGCTGGTGGCGTGTTCAGGCATCCGCCGAGTGTATGCCCGAGGCTGCGATAGGAAACCCGGTCAGTCCGGAGAGTCGGTTTCGAGTTTATTACGTAGCCGCCCCTGCAGGCTGCAGCAGGCTTCGCGCAGCCCTTCCATCCGCGGGTTCACCATCAGGGCCCGCTTGTAGGCCTTGACCGCTTTCGCGTACTCACGCAAGTGAGCGTAGCCGTGGCCGAGCCCGGCCAACGCTCCGAAGTGATGGGGAGTCAGCGCCAAGGCACGCCGACACGCATCGTTAGACGCCTCCCATTCGCCGCACAGATAGTGGGCGATTCCCGTTTGGTTGTGCGCCTCGGTGAAGCTCGGATCCGTTTCGGTTGCTTGCCGCAATAAGACCAGGGCCTGGGCATAGCGGCTCTCAGCAATCGCCTGGACCCCGGCGTGGAAGTGGCCCGCCGCCTCGTCGGTACCCCCGCGAAACCAGATTGACCATAGCGCGTTCTCCACTTCGCGGTGAACACCCGCGTCTTCGTCGCCGAGGCATCGAATGAGGCACCCCGCCATCTCGGAGCCTCCCAGAAGCCCCAGAGTCAGTGCCGCGGTGCGCCGTATCTGTGCGTCGGCCGAACCCAGAAATTGTCGAACCTGGGCGCACGTCCAGTGTTGTTTCACTGCTTGGCATAGGTCGTCGGCGTCGCCCCGGGCTAGGACGGGGGACACGACCTTCAAAAACGTGTCGCAGCAAGCCTTGGCCATACTCTCTTGCCCAAGGGGAGGTTCTTTGCCGACGGGGCCCCGGTTCGAGGCCTCCTGACGAAGCATAGGCCTCGTGTAAGCCCCATGCGGGCGCCAGTCGGCGGGTCAGCCGTAGCCCAGCGCCTCTAGCGTGTCCTCGTCCAGGCCGAAGTGGTGCCCTAACTCATGCACCAGCGTGATCCAGATCTGCCGGCTCAGTTCGCCAGCGCGTCGGACGTCAGGAGAACCACCACGCCACCCCGACAGCCGCAGGATCGGGCCGCGAAAAAGCATGATTTGAGGCGGCATCACCACGCCGTGTTCGACGCTTTGCTCGGTGAAGGGGATGCCGTCGTGCAGGCCACACAAACTCTGGTCGTCTGCCGGTAGCCCGATGGAGGAGAGCACTGCCGCGCTCGGTTCGTCGTCTACCACCAGCGGCACCTCGTCCAGAAGATCCCGTAGATCTTCGGGCAGATCCGCCACGCACCGGTCTAGCACGCGGTCGAACTGGCGGCGGGCATCCGTCGAAAGGGGCATGATGGAAGTTTAGGGCCTCAGTGTTCGCGGCCCCGGGTCTAATGGCATCTGGCGGCAGGAGCCGGGTGCTGGCGTCTTGTACGTCGCGGGCCCGTAAACTGCCGCCGTGTCCGACGCCGCCCCCCATTTTTTCGACCACACTCCCGCGTCGCTCGCGCAGCTTTTTGACCGCTGGGGCCTGCCGGCGTTCCGTGCCAAGCAGGTGTTCGACTGGGTCTACGCCAAGGGCGTGGCCGACCCGGCCCGGATGACCAACCTGGGCAAACGCGACCGCGCGCTGCTGCAAGAGAACCTGCGTTTTGTCATCGGCCGCACCGCCCGGCACCAGCGGGCCACCGACGGCACCCAAAAACTGCTGCTGGACTGGGACGCCGCCGCCCCGGCCACCGCCAGCACCGACCCCGCCATCGCCTTGCCCGTGCTGCGCGGCGGTGGCGGGTGCGCCCCTGAACCCGGCGACGACGAATCAGACTGGTACGCGGGCAACCGCACCGAGTGCGTCATGATCCCCTCGGATCACGACTCCAGCGGCCGTCCCCGCCGCACCGCCTGCATCTCCAGCCAGGTGGGCTGCCCGGTGGGCTGTAAATTCTGCGCCTCGGGGCTGGGCGGGCTGGACGGCAACCTGAGCGCCGGGCAGATCGTGCAGCAGGCCTGGCAGCTCAGCTGGCTGCCGGGCGTGGGCCGCCTGAGCAACGTCGTGTTCATGGGCATGGGCGAGCCTATGGCGAATCTTAAAAACGTGCTGCCCGCGCTCACGACGCTCACCGCCGACTGGGGCCTGGGCCTGAGCGCCCGCCGGGTCACGGTCAGCACCGTCGGCGTGCCGGCGGGCATCCGCAAGCTCGCCGCCTTCGACCTTCCCGTCACCCTCGCCATCAGCCTGCACGCGCCCAACGACGCACTGCGCAAAGAGATCATTCCCTGGGCCAGCTTCGTCACTATTCAAGATTTGGCCGAAGCGGGCCGCGACTACTTCAACGCCACGGGCCGGGAGATCACTCTCGAATACATCCTGCTTCGCGGTGTGAACGACCTGTCCGAGCACGCCCACGAGCTGGTGGGCGTCTGCCGCAAGCTGCGCTGCAACGTCAACCTCATCCGCTACAACGAGGTGGGGGGGCTGCCCTTCAAGCGGCCGGTCGACGACGACGTCCGTGGCTTCCGCGGGGTGCTCAATGACGCGGGGATCAATGTGCATATCCGCGCCAGCCGCGGCCGCGACATCGCCGCGGCCTGTGGCCAGCTACGCCACGAAGCCGCCGGGGCGTGAAGCCTCGCCCTCCCGAGGATCGACGCATGCTGGTTTGCCGCCGCCCACCCGGGCCGGTTACACTCGTCGCTTCGCCCGGAACCCCACCGGGTCGGCCATGACCGGCCGCGTAGCTCAGTTGGATAGAGCGGCTGTTTCCGGAGCAGCAGGTCGCAGGTTCGAGCCCTGCCGCGGTCATTTTTGCTACGGATTTCGGGCGTTTGGCGAACGCGGTTGCCCGCTGCGTCGATCGATCACTTCGCGTTCTGCCTCACAAAGCCCCTTCATTAGAGCAAATAAGATACGAAGCCCGGGGGGGCATGTGAGGTTGCCCAGCCCCGACGGGCGCGGGCGTCTGACGCTCAGCCAGCCAGCTTAGCGCGATGAAGGCGCTCGAAGTGGTCCGGACTCACGTAGTCCAGGAACGAGTGGTGGCGGATCGTGTTGTAGAAGCCGTCGATGAA